>NZ_JACVUE010000001.1:0-543313 GCF_016624925.1 Leuconostoc sp. S50
GCACCTGACTGTTAATCAGGTTGTCGCCGGTTCGAGCCCGGCAGTCGGAGTTTTATGAGAAGCGAACCAGTTGGTTTGCTTCTTTTTTTCAACTAATAAATGGTTGACATGATGGGTTGTTCATGGCATAATAAAATAGTTGTGTTAAGCAACAAATGTCATTCCGACTTAGCTCAGTTGGTAGAGCACCTGACTGTTAATCAGGTTGTCGCCGGTTCGAGCCCGGCAGTCGGAGTCATGCCGACGTAGCTCAGTTGGTAGAGCACGGGTATCGTAAACCTGGGGTCGGAGGTTCGAATCCTCTCGTCGGCATATCTACTTATCAATTTATAATCACAGAGATGCCCAACTTCTTGCAAACTAAGAAGTTGAGCATTTTTTATATTTATCTAAATCAACAACGAAAACACCGTTAAGAAATGTTGGTCTGTGATTGTGACAGATAAATAAAATTAGCGGAGACGACATCATGTCGTCTCCGCTTTTTAGGTTAACGTTCACAATTTGTTCACTAAAAATTCGTCTGGTCTTCCACCCCCCTAGTAGAATGAGGGTCTAGGCTACTAATGGAGAAAAATCATGCGTTTTAACAAACAACTCTACTTACCAATATTAATTACCTTATTAACCGTCACAGGTCCAGTACAGGCCGTGACAGCTGCCGAAGTGATGACAGCTGATGACGTCAAAACGAATAAAAAGCTACGTCTACCAAATGACGGTCGCTCTGACTTGCAAGAATTGATTCAGCGCGTCGCTACTGGTGATACGGGTGACGGTCAGCCAACAGAGCCGGAACCTGATGAACCCGAGACACCTGAAGTAGCCGAACCGGAACAGCCAGAAGAAACAGACCCACCAGTTGAACAACCAACGGTGGCGAAGGCGGATAGCAAACCAGCTTCGTCTGCAAAGGCACCACGAGGAATAACGACAAACGCAAACGGCACTAGTACTTGGACGTTTGATTCGGATACTGGTTTGTTGGTTTTTGGGGCGGGGCAATTAGCACAGAGAATTGATCAGAATTTGGAAGCCGCTGGACTAGTTGCCACACAAGTCAAGAAAATTCAATTTGAAAGCAACGTGATAGCACCAGTATCAGTGACTTATTTATTCGCTAACTTAGGACAACTCAGTGAGTTTATTGATTTGCAAAATTTTGATACGAGTAATGTAACCTCGATGTCTTATTGGTTTTACAACAGTAAAGGACTGACTAATCCTGATTTGAGTGCGTTGAATACCAGTAATGTGACAAGTATGTCTTATATGTTTTATGGAAGTGGTGTCACTAGTTTGGATTTGAGTAGTTGGAATGTTGATAAAGTGACAACGTTCATAGCTATGTTTTATAGTGCCACTAATGTAAAAAGTTTGAATTTATCTGGTTGGGGTGCTAATCGTACCGCTACGACTGTGGATATGAGTAATATGTTTGAAAGTACAGATCAGCTAACCGATTTGAATGTGATCAACTTTAGCACAAATAATGTAACTGCTATGTCATATATGTTTGCCAATACGTCCTTGACTAGTCTAGATTTAAGTAGTTGGAATGTTGATAAAGTGACAACATTTGGAAACATGTTTCGGAATGATAACAAGTTGAAGACATTAAACCTCTCTAACTGGGGCGTCAATCGTACAGCAATTAATGTTAATATGCAATACATGTTTTATGGAGTGAGCACATTAACTAGTGATGGTTTAAGGCTAATTAATTTTAAAACCATCAACGTAACCAATATGTATTATATGTTTTACGGGGTGGCTTCCTTGACCAATCTTGACATCAGTAATTGGGACGTTACTAAAGTGACAAACTTCGGTTATATGTTTAATAATGCTATCGAGTTGGAGACGTTAAATCTCTCTAACTGGGGCGTCAATCGTACAGCAACTACTGTTAGCATGGCCAACATGTTTCAAAATACAAATGCTTTAACCACTTTAAAACTGACTAATTTTTCAACGACCAATGTCACGGATATGAGTAATATGTTTAATAATAGCGGTGTGTTAACATTGGATATTAGTAGTTGGGACGTTACTAAAGTGACAAATTTCAGTTATATGTTTAATAATGCTACCAAAATGGAGAGATTAAATCTATCTAGTTGGGGCGTTGATCGTACAGCAACATCAGTTAATATGTATGCTATGTTTAGGATTACGTCTGCATTGACTAGTTTGGATTTAACGAACTTTAAGACCACTAACGTCACGAATATGAGTTATATGTTCCAAAGTACCGGTTTGATGGAGTTGAACTTACATGATTGGGATGTGACCAAGGTAGTGAATTTCAATTATATGTTTGATAATGCACTCAAGTTAAAAAACTTGAACTTATCTAACTGGCGAAGTAGTGATTCGTCAACTAGCACTGTTATGACTCATATGTTTCGTCAAACGGTGGCATTAGAATCATTAACCTTAACCAATTTTACAACTACAAATGTGACTGAAATGAGTTATATGTTTGCTGGTAGTAATGTAAAAGTTCTAAATCTCCACACTTGGGATGTTAGCAAAGTTATCGCATTTCCATATATGTTTAACAATATGTCGCAACTAACAACCTTGAATTTATCAGGTTGGCGCCACAATGATTCTTCAACTAGTACTTATATGACGAGTATGTTTCAATATACACCTGCTTTAAAATCGTTAATATTAACTGACTTTACAACAACGAATGTTACTAATATGCCTAATATGTTTCATAGTACAGGACTTGAATCTTTGGATCTTCATACTTGGGATGTCAGCAAAGTTGGTTCATTTCAATCGATGTTTGATTATTCGTCGCTAAAGGAAGTTAATTTATCAGGTTGGCGACAACAGGATTCACCTGTTGAAACCAATTTTAATGTAATGTTTGCTCATACACTTTCGTTAAAAAGTGTGATCTTCACAGATTTCAATACCGAGAACGTTCAGAGTGTGTCATCTATGTTTAGTGGGTCAAGTATAGAAACGTTAGATTTGAGCAGTTGGGATTTTAGAAATTTGGGGAGTGTTATGGATATGTTGAGAGACACAAAAAAGCTCTGGCGAATTACTCTGGGTGAAAATTGTCAGTTTTTAGGAACTCCTACCTTTACAACCGCACCTCAAGTAGGTACAACAATTACTGATAATGATCAGACCTACAAAACAACCACTGCCTCTTGGCAAGAAGTTGGTGCAGGAACAGCACATAACCCAAAGGGTGCATTTGTAACTACTGACGAAATGTGGTCTGATACGGCAACCCGTCCAGTTACCTATGTGTGGGCGCAAGCGCCCACTTTTGATGGCGTTGCTAACCTTACCTTTGGCACACTGGGGGCTGGGAATTTCCGTAACGGCAACAAACCATTGGCAACTAATATGACAACTGGCTCAGTTAATCTCATCAACTTGGAAAGTGGGATACCATACAAAGTGTCTGTGGCGCAAACAAGTGATTGGACCACAGTCGGTCTATCAGCAACGATTTCAAAGAATGATTTGAGTATTCAATATGGTGAAAATAAATTAACCAATAGCGTTGACTTCTGGTCGGGTAATTCGACAACCAGTCAAAAGAGTATTTTGTTTAATCACAATGCCACTAACGCATTTAGCATTTGGCTAAATCCTAACGCGGTGATTGATACTGCTTTATTAGATAGAAAGAGTATAGGGTCAGAACTAACTTGGACTTTAAGTGAAACACCATAATACAACCAAAAAGTCGTGCGGGTCTCAACTCTCACGACTTTTTAACTGACAATATAATCATTAATCATTTCAACATGTAGTAATTAAATGAATTTTAGGCTAAACTCAAAATCAACTGCACATTCAAAATAGTCAAAACACTCGCAATTAAATAACCCAGTACTGTCACCCACTTTTGGTTAACAAATCTTGTCGTCATGTAGCGTGTTTTGCTGGTGAAATACACGAGTGGAAACATCGAAAATGGCAACGCTATACTGAGAAAAATTTGTGAGTAAACAATCAGTTGGTCGAGTACGCCTTCTTTTGCGCCAAATAAAATCACCAGTAAAATAACAGGGATAATTGCCAAAAGACGCGTGATAACACGTCGTAACCAGAGTGGGAGTTTCAAGTTAGTGAAACCCTCCATGACAATTTGACCACTTAATGTGCCAGTGATGGTGGCGTTTTGACCTGAGGCGAGCAAGGCGATAGCAAACAAAGTGCTCAAAAATGGTGACGCAATTTTACCTGCTAAATGTGGATTTTGCAACGCGTGGTACAAGTCACTGAAAGCAGACAGATTGGCTTGCGTACCATAGAACAGGGCAGCGCCAAGAATCAGTAACAAAGAGTTGATAACCAAAGCGACGAATAAGTGAACATTAGAGTCCCATTTTGAAAATCTCACGGCCTCAGCGACTTGTGCAGGATCGTTATGATCAAAACGACGAGTTTGCGACAAAGAGGAATGCAAAAATAAATTATGTGGCATAATTGTGGCACCAATGATGCCAAGTGACAGGACCAATTGCGAATGGTGGAGTAGACTAATTTGTGGGCAATAGCCACGCAATAAATCACCCAATTGCGGTTGCGCTAACGCTACTTCATAGGCAAACACCAAACCAACAGCAAAAATTAAAATAAACACAATGGCTTCAACGCGTTGAATCCCAAATTTTAGCAACGCTAGTAGCAACAAAACGTCCAAACTGGTAATTAAAATACCAATAAATAATGGTATTTTAAACAGCAAGGTTAATGCAATCGCAGAACCGACTACCGAGGTGATATCGGTTGCCATCATGGCGAGTTCAGACAATAACCACAATAAGATTGCAACGGGACGATTAACGTGCTGACGAATAATTTGCGCCAAATCAAGCTGTGTCACAACCCCCAATTTGGCGGCTAAATATTGCATTAGCATTGCCACTAAAATTGACATCAGAATGACTGACAATAGCAAATAACGATAATGAATACCACCCATAATCGACGTGAGCCAATTGCCTGGGTCCATATAGCCCACCGCAATCAGAGCGCCGGGACCACTATAAGCTAAGAATTTTCGCCAAAACGCACTTTCATAAACGCTTGGTACGGTAACAGAATTGTTGATTTCAGAGAGACTTTTCTCAGTCATGAGCCACCTCGTCAGTGGCTAACTGTGCTAAAAAGCTAGAAAAGTCAGTGGAATCGTTAAAAGATGATACGACATCATACAATTCGCCGCCCGCACTGCCAAAGGTTTGATAGCCTTGGACACTAATTTCTTCAAGTGTTTCGAGGCAATCTGCCACAAATGAAGGGGCAACAATTAACACGCGCCGTTTACCGAGTACAGGCAATTGTTGCAAGGTGGGTCGCAAATATGGCTTTAACCAAGGCATGGGACCAAACTTTGACTGGAATACTTGGGTGACATTGTCGCGGTTTAGTGACGGTACCAATGACATCAAATTTGTGGTTGTGTCCGTACACTGTTGCAAGTATGGATCGCCTTTGCGGACATACGAGCTGGGAATGCCGTGGTAGCTGACCAGCAACTGATCATATTTATCAGGATCCCACTGATTAGACACCGTCTTGGCGAGAAGTTGTTGATAACGTTCGTGTTGGTAAAAGTCAGTAATGATTTGTGTGGGAATTCCTGTGGCTTCGACTTGGTCAACAATAGATTTTGTGGTTGTTGTACTATATTGTGGAAAAAGTGGGAGGACAATGATGTTGTCAACACCGGCGTTTTGTAATTTGTGTAGTTCACCAGCAATACTTGGTTGACCGTAAGTCATGGCATAGTTAACCTGCCAGTCAGGCAAAAGCGCTTGAATCTGTTGTGCTTGCAATTGTGTATATTGCATCAAAGGTGAACCCAATGGTTGCCAAACATGTTGATAAAACGTCGCTGAACGCCATGAACGAGTGGGCAAAATAATGTGATTGAGAATTGGTTGCCAAAGCCATTTTGGCATTTGAATCACATTAGGATCAGACAAAAAGACTTTGAGATACTGTTTGACTGCTTGTGTGGTAGGCTCGGCTGGCGTGCCAAGATTAACAATTAATAGACTATTTTTCATAATTTTCCCTCATTAACTAGTATAAATTGAAGCAAGTCCTTATCGTTTGATAAAAGTAGTACAAGAAATGGGATAATCTGTCAGGTTATTGAGGCGAGTATGGGTGGATGTGATACAATAATAATGCTATTAAAGCAAATCACCGCATTGATTTGCTTCTTTTTTTACAATGACAAGGACGCTTCTAAAACAGCATGATTGTACTATTTAATAAACCTTATAATGTATTGACCAAATTCACAGATGATCAAGGACGAGCTACCTTAGCTGATTACATCGACATTCCGCGTGTCTATGCGGCAGGGCGTTTAGACATGGATAGTGAGGGGCTATTGTTGCTAACCGACAATGGCAAGTTGAATCATGAACTAACTGATCCTGAGAATAAAGCCTACAAAACTTATGTTGTTCAAGTAGACGGTATTCCAACAAAAGCCCAACTGCGTGAATTAGCGCAAGGTGTCATGCTCAAAGATGGCATGACCTTGCCGGCCAAAGTGAAACGAATTCCGTATCCAAAATGGTTATGGGAACGTGAAAAGCCGATCCGCGTCCGGCAAAATCAACCGACGAGTTTTATTCAACTCAAAATTAAAGAGGGACGCAATCGTCAAGTGCGTCGCATGACAGCAGCTGTGGGAATCCCGACGTTACGGTTGATTCGCACGCATATTGGTGACTATCACATTGCTGATTTGAAGCCAGGTCAGTATCGTGTGGTGAAATAGGCGACGAACCGGTATAATAGTAAAAGATATAAATTAAAAGAGGTGACCTCATGGGACGTAAATGGGAAAACATTAAAATGAAAAAGGCGCAGACTGATGGTGCTGCCGCCAAAGTTAACAGTAAATATGGAATTGAAATTTATGCTGCTGCCAAGCAAGGTGGTAGTCCTGATCCAGAAGCTAATTCAACTTTGAAGTTTGTTATCGAACGTGCCAAGCAGGCACAGGTACCAAAGCATGTTATCGAACGTGCTTTGGAAAAAGCCAAGGGTTCGGGCGATGAGACTTTCATTGAAGGACGCTATGAAGGATTTGGTCCTAATGGGTCATTAATTATTGTGGATACCTTAACTTCTAACGTTAATCGTACCGCAACCAACGTTCGCACGGCCTTTAACAAAAATGGTGGTACTTATGGCGCTTCAGGTTCTGTTAGCTATCTTTTTGATGAGACTGGTGTGATTGTCTTTGAAGGGGATGATGCTGATGGTGCCTTAGAGACATTATTAGATGCCGAAGTAGACGTTCGTGATGCGGAACAACAAGATGATCAAGTCGTAGTTTATACAGAACCAACTGCATTGCATCAAGCAATTGCGGCATTGCGCGACAGTGGTATATCTGAATTTTCGACCACTGAAATTACGATGTTGCCACAATCAGAAATGACACTTGAAGGCGACGATTTAGAAGCATTCGAAAAATTAGTTGACGCCTTAGAGTCAGATGAAGACGTGCAACAAGTTCACCACAACGTGACCTTATAATAAATATCTTTCACTAAGCCAATAACATGTTATTGGCTTTTTTTGTGCGAATATGTGCTAAAAATAATAAAAATATCATTTTGAAAATGTTCTTGATAATGGATATAGAATAGGCTAATCGACAGTATAAAACCTGCTGTAAAGGCTTTAAAATGGCTTTTATGAGGAATTATGCCCAAAAAAAGAAGTTTGTAAACAAACTGTGAAAAAACGGTTTATGGGGTAAATTTTATACTATAATGGTGCAATGTTCATGAACAAAAAATTTGAAGATGAGAGAAGAATATGAGAAAACGACGAGCTTATCTAATGTTCTCGGGCTTTGCCTTGATGGCTATTGCTGGTACAACGGTTGGTGTCAACACCTATCAGCAGCATCGCCTAGCGCCCTACAAGACCGCAAAACAGCAAAAAGTGCAGACGGTCGTCCAGAACTTCCCGACAACTGTTGTCAAAACTAAAGCACAAAAAGCTGATGATTTGAAAACAAAGGGAATTGAGACGCCTTATGACACGCAACTCACTGCGCAAGGCAAAAAGCCTAAAGAAATGACGTTAGCAGAAAAGTCTAATACTTATGTGAAGATGACTTTGAGCTTGTCGGCTGAGGCGGCAGCGCAAAAATCAAGCACGCCAAACCCTGACGGTACGTCAGCAACGCTGAATCGTATCAATCAAGCCGAGCAAAACGTAATTGACCAACAAACGCCAATCAAAAATCGTGCCGAGCAAATTACTGGTAAAAAAGTTCTTAAACAAAGTGGTTATTTGGTCAATACTTTGTCAATTATGGCTAAGCCAACACAAGTGAAGCAACTCTCGGCCATTGCTGGCGTGAAAGAAGTTCATATTCAAAGTGTTTACCAGCCGGCAAATTCTAATGATAATGATCTTGCCCAAGTCACTGACGATTGGCGTTCAGCGCATGGCGGTGACGGCAGTGGTATGTTAATTGCCGACATTGATTCGGGTATTGACTACACGCACCCTGATTTGAAATTAACCACGACAGGTACTAAACAGGCTAAGTTAAGCAAGGATAGTTCAAAACTGTTCCAAAAATTCAGTTCGTACGGTGTTTATCAGTCAAATAAAGTGCCATTTGCCCACAACTATGCGGATAACATTGATTCTCAAGATGAGTTAAAAGACAGTGGGATTACTCACGAACACGGACAACACGTCGCTGGTATCTTGGCAGCCAATGGTAAAGTCAAAGGGGTTGCACCTGAAGCGCAATTGCTGGATATGAAAGTGTTCAGTAATCATCACAACGGGGCGTCAACTGATTCAATTGTGGACGCCATTGAAGATTCAGTAAAGCTTGGCGCTGATGTTTTGAACCTATCATTAGGTTCATCATTGACTAACTATTCTAGTCTGATGCCGGAAACAGCTGCGTTAAATCGTGCGGCTAAGTTGGGTGTTGTGCCAGTTGTCGCGGCTTCAAATGACGGTCGTGCTTCAGCTGAGCAATCTGACTTACATACCGTGGCACACAACCCAGAGGAGGATATTTCAATTAGTTCCATGTCAGTTGCTGACGGTGCTATATCGGTAGCTTCAATGGAGGGCACGCAAACGCACGCGTTGACGACCAACTTCTCAGATAGTACAGGCAAGACATTTAGTGATAAAGTGCCGGTGCGTGTGTCACCAGGGATTCCAGATGACTTCTGGACGAAGAAACATACGATTAAGGATAATGGTGTGCCCATAGTTGATGGGAATCAAAACTTTGATGAGACCAAAAAGGCTGATTGGCAATCAAAAGGTTTCTCTGCGGGAAACGATGTTCATAAAATCAAAATCATTCAATACAATCCGGATCTCAATGCTGCTACGACAGTTAAAGATATGCAAAAAGCTGCAAAAGATAACGATGCCGATATGGTGATCTTGGTCGACTATAAGGACCGACCATTGCCAGAATGTGACTTTGCACCAGTGGATAGTGCAAATGCACCCGCAATGTTAATATCATATCAGAGTGGCCGTCAATTGTTAGCCAAATTACGAGGTATGACACCCGACTATGATGGGCAAGCTGAGGTTGAAAATGTTTCACTCGCTTCACCAACGACCACAACTGCTGATAATCAAGATACAGGCAAGATGAGTACGTTCACCTCTTGGGGATGTACACCAGATTTGAATTTGAAACCTGATGTTACGGGTGTCGGAGGCAATATTTGGTCGCTGTCTAACAAGGACTACGCTCAAATGAGTGGCACAAGTATGGCGTCCCCATTTGTTGCGGGTACGGTAGCTTTGTTGAAGCAGCAAGCCAACAAGCAACACGTCAATCTCGGTCAAGGTAGCAACAAGTTCATCAAGAATATGAAGACATTGCTGCAAAATACAGCGCAACCGGTATACAGTAAAGATGGTCAAGCTTACTATTCACCGCGTCAACAAGGTGCTGGTCTGGTTCAAGTTGATAATGCAATCAAATCACACACCGTCGTTACTGACGCCAAAGATCAAGATGGTGCTGTGGATTTGAAGAGCTTTAGTGGACAAACAAAGACATTTACTTTAAACATTAAAAACGTCGGTAATAAAGCAGCTACCTATTCGATTAACGGTCTTGGTGGTGTCGCAACTGAAGTTCGCACGACTGATCCTAAAGCGCCAAACGAAGTGGGTATTCGAACGACTTATAATGCACTCGGCATGGCATTAGATACAACCAGTTTGAATGGTGCTGGGACTTACTATTATCGTGATGAGCAACCTTATCTAGACTTGGTGAGTGAGCATAACATTGATAACGCTAAATTAACAACTAGTCAAAATCAAGTGTCTGTGCCAGCAGGTCAGACAAAGACAGTTACCGTGACAGTCACTGTGCCAAAAACACAAGCTAAACAGAGCTGGGTAGAAGGCTATGTTCAAGTTAAATCTACCAAAGATAGCGAACCTGCAGCTAATATCCCATATTTTGGTTACTATGGCGATTGGGATGCAGGGCAAGTCATTGATAAGCCGGCACAGGAAAAAGGATCAATCAAAGGTTGGGGTTATTTAGGTGATGCTCATTATTTGCGGCCATTAGTGACAGGGAATACGGGTATAGCTTCTAATGAATACGTCACACAATATACCAGTGATAATGAACACGCAGCGATTTCATTCCAAAAGAGTAGTGCGCATCAATCGGCCGTTGATTTAGAGTACATGTTACGTTGGACAAAAGAAATTGATGTTGATGTGTTGGGTGCTGATAAAAACACCGTTTTGACACATTTAGCAACGTATCAACAGTCTAAACCAGGACTGATTAGTACAGAATGGAACGGCACTGTACCAAACTCGAAAACGGGTAAATCTGATAAAGTGGCTGATGGTGTTTATTACATACGTACCAAAGCCCAAATGTTAGATGGTGCTAAAACAGAGACTGTATATCGTAAGTTAACCGTTGATAATGTTATGCCAAAAGTTGCCAATGCGCATTTAACGTATCAAAAGGACGGTGTTCATTTAACTGCCGATATTAACGAGAAGGGTTCAGGTATGTTTGACCTTTCAAATGACTACGTAGGCGGTAGAGTTGAGTTACGTTTAAATTCTATTATAAGTTCTAATCAGTTTGATACACCTGAAAAGGAGAAAGCTGCTGGTTGGTTACACAATCATTTTGATGTTCTTTTGAACGAAGACCAAGTTGAAAACTTGAAAAAGCAAGATAACAAGGTTGAAATTGGTTTGCGTGACCGTGCGGGGAATGGCGATTGGTACGAAGGTCAATTTAAACTAGCCGTTGAGGGTACCAATGAAACTAAAGGACAAGTGGATCAATTAGCAAGTAAATTCAGTGTTGATTATCAAAATATGATTAATCTGACTAAAGTTAGAGGTGAAAATAGCCAGTCATCAATTGATCCGAATCGAGTTCATGTTCAAGTTGGAGAGCGGGCGGATCCCAATAGTGAACCCGGGGCAAATAAAAGTATTAATGCATTTGATTTAAAAGCGGTCGATTTGAAGTACTGGTCAATTCAAATTAATGGCTCTTGGAATCAAAATAAGCAATTCAATGTCACGTCATTTGATAATCAAGACAAACAAATTGATCATGTGGTTGTGACAGCTAAAAATGGTGATTGGTCAACTAGAGTTAAGGTAGGTAAGCTTGGTTATCTAAAGTTTACTGACGCGTCGGGTAAAGAGTTGACTAAGCCGGTGGTCCCAGAGATTCCTGTTGGCGAGGGAATTGATGCTGAAATAAATCAAACTGCTCTGGCAAACGAATCACACGGTAAGTGGATTAAACGCGGAGACCAAGAGATTCTTGTTGTTCCGTATAGTACAAGTAGCCTAAACATTAATGGTGCATTCACTGGCACTCACATGCCAGATAAGGTGTTGATTTATAATAATCAAGTGATTGATCAAGATTCCCATGCTATTCGAGTCACAAATCCAATTTGGACTGATAATCACTCAAATATGCAAGTCTATACTGGGCAGTCTGGTTTAGAAAAGAATGTTGAAGCGACCAAATTAGCAGCTGATGGGTCATATAGCGGTCAGGTCAGCCTTTGGGATGCGCAAACATTAGCTAATTTACAAAATAACAGTCTGGACCTGCCGAAAGCTACTAGTAATTATGAAGGTGCTGGATCAAAAGATTGCAACAGTAATGGACTTCAGAGTGTTCAATTTACTGGTTATGAGGCCGAGTATGGCGATATATTACCACGAATTGTAAACTTCGGAGGTGGAAATGGGTACTTTAATAATGCCTTTTTCCAGAACGATGTAGCGGCCAACGATCCTTTGCGTCACTATAGGTGGACACTGTCTGATTTTTGTAAGACATTCAGCATGCCGGTATATCGTTTACCAAAGGGCGAAAGTCTGTCATCTGTCAAGGATAATGGTGCAGAAAATGATTCAATCCTGCCTTTGAAGCCAGAGCGCAGTACAATCGCACTAGGACTTAATGATAAGTTGCCAATCATGATGATTGGTTCTGATGTTGCCATCACACCAAGTAACCTGCTTGATGAGACTGGCGCCTTGACGTGCTATAATCCATTTACACAGGACTACACGATAACTGGTTATGCTATTCCATCAATTAAGAATTTGCGCTTTGTTTTGAATAGTGCTAACCCTGATGACGCGTCAAATCAAGTCAAAGTAAATCCAGATGGTAGTTTTAAGTTCGTTGCTCATCATGTGGGATCTGTGATTGAAAAAACGTTTGTCGTGAAGTATGATCAAACAATCAATGGCGAGACAACTGCAAAGACACAAGAACACGCGTTAAAAGTTAACTTGAGCCAACCAGCCATTCGTCTTGACACAGACACCCATTGGGTGCAACGACCAAATAGCCATCATTTTGATGTCTATACATCCAACACAAGCTTCACATTAAGTGGACAAGTATCTGCTTATAACACTGGTGTTGCAGTAAACGTCAATGGTGAAAATGTTTTCGTTGGCAAGACTAATTGGGACGATGCAAGCAAGTATGGCACGCCATATCTTGGCTTTGCCCCAGAAAAGTTCAGCAAGACCTATCAACTGAACAAACATGAAACCACAACATACAACGTGATGCCATATCAGTTGACTGATACTGGTAATCGTGGTGATACGTATGAAGTTGTCGTTCATCAAGTCGGTAAGTAAAGTGACTTGATTTGAGCTAATAGATAAAGAAAAACATTCAAATTTTTTAATTTGAGTGTTTTTTTGGTTCAAGCTCAATCAATCAGTGGCATTTAAAAAAACTATATATTATTTTGCAAATGCATATAGGACAAGTCTTTACTACTTAAATTTATGTTTTGACATGTATTTTGTTCACAAATAGTTCACGGGGTAGACATATTTGGGATATATACTATGAAAATGTTCAATAAGTTCATGAAATTTTTGAAAACTTTGCCGTAAGTTACAGAAAAATTCAAACAATGAACAAAAAAAGAGAACATTTGAGGAGAAACAAACAATGTCTAAACTTAAATCAGCGCTATTACTTAGCGTTGCGCTAAGCCCAATTTTTGTCAGTGCCACATGTGGTATTGAGGTCGTGCACGCTGATAATGCTGCGTCTCGTCCAATTAAGGTAGCTAAGGCAGTCAAAAACGATAGTGCCAAACAGGTACAAAGCAAAGATAGCGATGTAATTGCGTTTAGTGACAAAGATTTTGCCCAACGATTTGAAAAAGGGGCTTACTTCAAAAAGGAAGCCGATTTATATGGTGATAATGTACCCAAAGATGATTCGACAATGGCTGCTCAAGATGCGGGATTTATCGCGTCAATCATTGGTGATGCTGTTAAGACTGAATCAACTAGCCCTGCATTGTTAAAAGCGTTAGGCTTCGCGGGTCCTTTGGGAGCAACACTTGGTTTTTTGATTGATATGTTTACACCAAAAGCTAGTGACGATACTAGCGATGCTCTTTTAAAGTTGGATGGCAAGTTGCTCGAGCTTGGTGTTAGTATGGGCAATGACTCGAAAGCTGTTGGTGAACTGGTTAAAGAGGAGTCAATTAATAACAGGTTAAGTGCCTTTAAAGAAAAATATCAAGCAATCAGAGACGAGTCGGCGTCGATTGATGACAAAGTCCAACTGGTTCATACTGATTATCACAGTTCTTTAGCAACAAATGATGTTAAAGCTCTGAAAAAATATGTTGAAGAATATGCCAATCTTTACTCAACTGCATCATATGGTGCTGATTCCGTAAGAGGCGGGGTGAAACCAGTAAAGGACGAAAATATAAGTAATTTTAACAACTTGTGTCGTTTTGGCGAAAATATTATTGATTCTGATAGTAGTAAGAATGACGTATTTAAATTGATGACAGACTATGAGTCGTTGAAAGAGTACTTTAATACAAAAACTTTTGCAACTCGTGAAGCATTTAGTGATGACATCATGAATCATTATTCAGTCTGGTTGCATCAAATGTATATTGCAATTTTATTGGATTACTCCAAAGTAGTGGGGCAGATAGATAATATTACATCATCAAACGAGTATACAAGTAGGACGGCTGACAAATTTGAGAAAGATTACCCGATAACTAATGATTTACTCGGCAATTTGCGACGAGACGCGCGCTTAGATCTTCGTCGCTTGGGATTTGACTCATTGACTCGTGCCGATTACAAAATAAATGATTATATTAATAATAATTGGATCAAGCAATCTAGCCCGACCAGCGTGTTTGTGGACGGTGAACATTATACCTTAGCTGCGAATGCACAAGCAGTTAACTATGCTTATGCTAGGACTGTTGAGAATAGACCAACTAAGACAGCTGTTGGTATTGATCCTGATTATCAAGCTAAGTTAGCTGCTGCACAAAAAGCTGTTGAGGATGCCGATGCCAGAGAACATGAAACTCATTATGCAATACCATTTAAGAGTGCGCCGTGGTTGGAAGCTGTGGAAAAACAAAAATCTGCTCATAAAGTATTAGATCAGCTAAAGGCAGATGGCAATATTCGTTATGAGAATAAAGTAATTCTCGACACCAATGGACAACCACTGCCAGGTAAACTTAAAGCAGAAGAAAAAACAACTAACGATGGTAAAATAATCTACTCATATGCAAACAAGTCTTGGGTCTATAATAGGTTGGATGCAAAAGAGTTTGGAAGTAGTGAACCTATTCCAGCTTGGTATGTCGCAAAATATTTTGCAAATAAACACGATTTTGCCAAAATTGACGCCCTTGACGACAATGGCTGGAATATGAATAGGGATACAAAGGTTGTCTGGCAAGGGGATCATAAAGTAGATAATAGTGAATGGAATGCTGCACTTGAACATTTAGCCTCAAAAGATTTCGTGAAGGAGATACAAGACAACGCCAATGTTAAAGGAAAGCAAGGGGTTAATCATGTGTTGGATGCGAATACGAGTACACAAAAAAGCGGAGAACCGTTTCTTGGTTTTAATCGCGCTTATGATTCAACAACTGTGGCAACCGACACTTATAGTTTAGATGGTTCGAAAGCGGGATCTGATTTGTTTTCTTCTCCATATTATCAAGTTAATCTGGGGTATTTTAAAAATAATAGTTATCATGAACCAAGTAAGGACGATAAAACATTTTATCAACAAATTAAGCAGTCACCTTCAGCAAAAATAACAATTGGTAATAGTAATTATGACACAACACCAGTCAGCCTGATTATGATTCCTAAAGATGGTGATAGTGTGCTCAGTGGATTGAATAATGGGAATAAAGTACCAGCAGCTCCAGACATGTACGTTAATCAATAGTATGATTGAATTACCAAATTAATGAATAGTTTAATTGTTGTGAGTGCCTTAATTTAAACAAACACCCAAAAGCGTTCTTGTCTTTTGGGTGTTTGTTATGTAATAATAACAGATCGTGTCTATATATTGACATCAAGTTCATGTTATCATGAATGAATACAAGAACAACTTTTGAGCATGAGCGAATTGAGGGGAAAATGTTTAAAACAGACAAACTTAAATATTTAGAGAATTTTCTAGACAAGCATCCGAATTTAAATGATGATGAAAAGCAGGTCATTGAAAATACCATTGTTAATTTAGGTCGACCAAGTGCATTGCAAGACAGAGAAATCACACATTTGACGAATTTATTCCAAAAGTTGTCTCTAGATAGCAAGCTATCAGATGATGGCAAAGTCTTGTTGAAGCAATTGCACAGAAGCGATTGGTTTTATGGCATACTCAATAATTTAAAGTTTTTTGGTAATTGAGTTTTTTTATAGCCAATTCAGCATAATTACTAACAATAGATAACATATACTAACAAAATGTGTTATAATTTAAGTAAAGTATATTAAGTGGGGTGCACATTATGAAAGCAATTCAAGTATCTGCTCGTGTTGATCCAAGCATTAAAGATGCTGCTCAAACAGTCTTCGAACGTCAAGGTTTAGATATGGCTACTGCTATCAAGATGTTCATCACTAAGACGGCTTATGAGCAGCAAATACCATTATCAGTTCAAGAGACCCATCAACAGCCATATCCTGATGACTGGTTCAATGAACAGCGTGTTGCTAATCGTGACGCAATCACGCGCTTAGCACTTAAAAAGTCACCTATACAAGAGTTGGACTTGTCAAAAAAAGAAGACCGTGAGGAATTTTTGCAATGAGTGATGATATTCGCGAGCATAGCATTATGATTGCTGATTTAGCCTTTGATGAAGGGCGAGAAGTAGGCTCCAAGGTGAGACCGGCATTTGTAGTGAAATACGATAATCAGCGGATTACTTATTACAAAATAACTAGTCAATATGATGATAAATCAGAATATTTTAAGAGTAAGTATTTTGAAATTAAAGATTGGGTTTATGCGGGCTTAAAAAAGCCATCTTGGATAGACACGTTGAAATTACGTAGGGTCGAAGAACAATACGTAGTTATTAAATTTATCGGTTATCTGTCACCTAAAGATGAAAATAGATTAGTGGCGTTTTTATCTGATTTAGAATGATAAAAACATAAATTATTACATTCTTAGATGTATTTAAGAATAGTATCACAGCCAGCCCAGCACAGCACGTCATAATGAAAATGGCATTTAATAGGAAATAAACAATAAAGCAATAAAAGCGCTTAATTCATACCACATGAATTAAGCGCTTTTTTTCTGAAACAGGAACAAACCAAATTTCGAATTATCTTCACATTCTACCCACAATAACTTCAAATATAACAGTTATACTACAGTTACGTTAAAAATTTGATTTATGTTGATAACAATTTCACTAAAATTCGTATTATATCAATATAATGGCGATTCAGGGGTTGAATAGATGAAAAAAGTAGCTTATATGGTTTCGGTAATGTTGGTTGGCATGCTTATTTGCTGGTCTGTTGGGCAGATGAGTGGGACAAAAAAAGCCACATCTTCTACACCTGCGGTCGTGTTGGCAGCAGAATCACACAAAGCCACACCACTTGCTCAAGCCAAGCTAGACTATCAACAATATAACTACGCCAAAAGCCTCAAATCAATTACCAATGACAATTCAACCAGGGCTAAAGCGCTCAAAAGAGAGATTGAAGCCAGTAAGTCGGAACTTGTAACATGGAATGATCCAGACAAGTACAGTCATTTATTTTTCCACAGCTTAATTGTTGATCCGACGCGCGCCTTCACCTCCAAAAAGGGGCAAGGGTACAAGGATTACATGGTGACGATCGGTGAGTTTAATAAGATGTTGACGCAACTCTATGCCAAAGGCTACGTGTTGGTTAATTCTGAGCGATTGGTGAAGAAAAATGACAAAGGCGAGTTAGTCTTTGATGGGGTGAGCTTGCCAAAGGGTAAGACGCCATTGGTTCTGTCGCAAGATGATGTCAACTATTATGAATACATGATCAATTCTGGATTTGCCTCGAAGCTGGTGGCTACCAAAAACGGCATCAAGAATGAATATATTGACGCTAATGGTAAGACATCGGTTGGTAATTATGATTTGGTGCCAATTGTTGATGAATTTATCAAAACCCACCCTGATTTCTCATACCGTGGTGATAAAGGTACATTGGCGGTGACAGGTTATAATGGCGTCCTTGGCTACCGGACATCTGTGTCACAATACGGCGACACGACCAAGACCAAGCGCGAAACAGAAAAAGCTCGCGAGGTCGTCGCCGCCTTGAAAGCAGACGGCTGGAACTTTGCCTCACATTCATGGGGACACCTGAATATGAAGACTTCTTCTGTGGCAGATGTCAAGCTTGACACTGACCGTTGGGAAAAGGAAGTGCAACCCATTGTCGGCAAGACGAACATTTTGATTTTTCCATTTGGCGCAGACATTGGCGATTGGCAAGGATATCAAGATAACAACGAGAAATTCGCCTATCTGCGACAGAAAGGCTTTGAAATCTTTGAGAATGTTGATGCGTCGCACACGTCGTGGGGTGAGATGACGACGAAGTATTATCGCCAAGCCCGTATCAATGTTGACGGCATTCGCATGACAGATGACTTGAATGGCACAAACTCAGTGCTCAACCCATTTTTTAACACAGCAGAAGTCATTGATAGTACCGATCGTAACAAATAAAGCACGCCGTTCTGGTGTGCTTTTTCCATTGACTAAAACGATACACAAGTTTTATTAAATTGATATGATAAAACATAATAGCAAAACCCAATTTTTGCTATAATGAGAATGATTATATTGACTAGAATTCATGAATTAAAAAGGATAATCTCACATGGCAAAGGTAAAATTTCACATTGCGTCACAAACGGAATTGGTTTTGGATGAAGATGCCAAAGCAGGTGATATCGTTGATTTAACTGACGAACAAAACATTGACACGAGCGTCATCAATGGAACGATTGCCGAAATGTTAGATGACAAATTGGCGCAATCCAAGACGGAATGGGAAGCTCAACAGCAAGCACAAGCAAAAGCTGAACTGGAGAACCAACTCCAACAACAAAAAGCGACACTACAAGAAAATATCAATGATAAAGAAAACAAAATTGTCGCCCTTGAGACACAATTAAAAAGTATCACTGAGCAAAATAACGTGGAACTCAAGGCGCAGTTAACACAAAAAGATTTGGACTTGAAAGATACGTTGGCTGATAAGCAGGCCAAAATCACGGCGCTGGAGTCGCAAATTGAAACGATTAAGCAACAACACCAAGCTGAATTGGAAACACAATTACTTAAAAAAGACGCAACGGCTCAAAGTGAACTGTCACAGCGCGACCAAAAAGTGTCCGAATTGACATCACAATTACAGCTTAAGGACAAAGAAAAAGAACTCCAAATTGCTAATGTGAAAGATCAATATGAAGCCCAGCTGAAGTCTGCTAACGAACAGGTTGAGTTTTATAAGGATTTCAAGGCACGCCAATCTACCAAGGAAATTGGTGAAAGCTTGGAACAATACGCGATGACTGAATTTAATAAAATACGACCTTACGCGTTCCCAAACGCCTATTTTGAAAAAGACAACGCATTATCTGAGACCAATTCAAAAGGTGATTTCATTTTCCGCGATTACCAAGATGGAACAGAATTTGTCAGCATTATGTTTGATATGAAAAATGAAGCCGACACAACAGCTTCCAAGCACAAAAATACTGATTTTTTCAAAGAATTAGACAAAGATCGCCGCGAGAAAAACACAGAATACGCCGTATTAGTGTCAATGTTGGAAGCCGATAGCGACTTGTATAACACGGGTATTGTGCAGGTTAATGACTACGACAAAATGTACGTGATTCGTCCGCAATTCTTTATCCAGTTTATTGGCGTGTTGCGCAACGCCGCGTTGAATTCGGTGGCCTATAAGCAAGAGCTCGAACAAGTTCGTGAACAAAACATTGATATCACTCATTTTGAAAGCGATTTAACGAATTTCAAGAATGCCTTTGGCAAAAATTACCAAAGCGCCTCAAAAAACTTCAAAAGTGCCATTGACGAAATCGACAAAGCCATCGCCCGCATGGAAGCCGTCAAGCGCTCACTCACAACCTCCGAAAACCAACTGCGTTTGGCAAATAACAAGTTGGAAGATGTCAGCGTCAAGAAGCTGACGAGAGGTAATCCAACGATGAAAGCAAAGTTTGATGGGTTGGGGGAGTAGTTGTTATTAAAAAGGTCAACAATGGTCGATAAAAAAATAATTATTACAAAATAATCAATAGATTGCCCGTTTTCAATGTTTTTTAAAGTATAATGTCTATTTTGTTATAATTTAAGGGGAATTAGTAGTCGTTCTTTAGCATACGCTTGGTATAAAAAAGAGTTTTTTGGGAGGAGAAAGCAACGGGAGATTTATTTTAATAAAAATAGTAAAAATTATTTTGGAGAAAGCAATGAAAGAATACAATGCTGGTATAGTTTCAACTGGATTTTGGTATGATGAGTTTCGACAATACTTACAATTAATTAACTCAGGACTTACGGTAGAAGAGATTCGCCAAAGAGCGATTGAACAAAATATATTTTTGGCATCAACAACATCGCGAGCCAAAAGAATGATTGGGGCGTTGTCCAGACGTGTTGCTTCACTGGATGAAGATGAAAAAGAGTTATTTAATGTGTTAGACATCTCAAACCAAAAAGCACTTAACATGATTGCCATTATGAATACAAATAAGCTTATTAGAGAGTTTATGTATGAAATTTATCGGAACGAATTAATTCTGGGTGATAGTGTAATTGAACCTCATGAATATGTCACTTTCTTTAACAAAAAGCAATCTGAAAGTGCCGAAATTGCGGCATGGACTGATCAGACAGTGCACCGTATGAAAGGAATAATCCATACTTTTTTAATAGATGCGGGGTTAGTTGTTGAAGAAAATGGGAAAGACTATATCAAAAGGCTACAATTGAACCGTAGATTACGTCAATTATTTATTAATAAAGGGCAGCAGAGATTAGTTGATTCATTAACGGGAGAAAATTGATGGATATTTTAAATGAACGCTTTAACAAGCTGAAATACAAATTAAATGATGAAAAGTTTCGACATAATCGCGGACTAAGCAATGAACTTGGTTATTACATTTTTCCTTATGATGCTAAAAGAGAAGAGTTGAAGGTACGGGAATACGTAAGAGAGTTAGTGAGTAAGTATTCGGCGTCACAAGACGGATTTGAGATACGTGAATTTAATTTATATCAAATTGTGATGAACATTGTTGACGAGGAAGACTTTCAAGAGGGACTTGAATTAATTGAAGAAGAATATGGTATAGGTGGTGTTATTTCTCAAATAGCCGAAAGTCTTGGTTTGGATGAGGATGATAACGAAATTGTGAATTATATTGATCGTCACACCACAAAACACAATGAAGTAGTATTTTTAACAGGAGTTGGTCAAATATTTCCATTGTTACGTTCCCATAAGATACTAAACGTCCTACAACAAAAGTTAGACAAGGTACCATTGATTATGTTTTTTCCTGGATCGTATAATGGTCGATCACTAGATATATTCAATGTTGTCCATGATGACAACTATTATCGCGCCTTTAAATTAGATTAGATTGGATAGAAAAAATGGAAATTAAGCAGATATTTGACAAACAAATTGATCGTGATATTCAGGGGGTTATTAAAGCTGAACAAGTTGAAAATGATATCGTTCAACAGGATTTAGATGAATACGTTGTGACAAATGAGTTGCAAAAACATTTTAATAGTTTTTTTTCAGCCTACGTGCGTTCAATTGATAATAAAACTGATAAAATTGGTGTCTGGATTTCTGGTTTCTTTGGTTCAGGTAAGTCACATTTTTTAAAGATTATTTCTTACTTATTAGAAAACCGTGAGATCAATGGACGGCATGCGATTGATTTCTTTCAGGATAAAATTCAAGATCCGATGGTATTAGCAGATATGCAGCGTGCTGCAAACATTAATACGGATGTGATGCTATTTAATATCGACTCAAAAGCCTCGTCAAATAGTAAATCAGATAAAGAAGCTATCATGCATGTATTTATGCAGGTATTTAATGATATGCGCGGGTACTATGGTCCTAATTTGCATGTTGCTGATCTGGAAGAAGATCTTGATAAAGAGGGCAAACTTGATACATTTAAAGCTGCCTACCAGAAAGCCGATTCAAAAAATGAACCATGGGAAAAAGGTCGTCGATCAGTGGTCCTAAAGTCAAAAGCAGTTAGGTCTGCATTAATTGAGGTTGGTAAGTTTGATTCTGAAAACTTGGCAGACGAATGGATTAAGTCGACTAGGGCTGAATATTCATTAAGTATTGAAGACTTTGCAAATCGAATTAATGAGTACCTTAATTCAAAAGAAAGAAATCATCACATTGCATTTCTTGCCGATGAAATGGGTCAATATATCGGTGACTCACGCGACCGCATGTTAAATCTCCAAACAGTTGCTGAAGATCTCGGGCGGCTAACGGATGGCCGCGCATGGGTAATTGTTACGGCTCAAGAAGAAATTGATAGTCTAGCTAAAGCTGACACGATGCATATGGCCGATTTTTCTAAAATTCAAGGTAGATTCGACACACGTATTTCTATGTCATCTTCAAACGTAGATGAAGTTATTAAGAGAAGGTTGCTCGAGAAAAAAACAGCAGTGACAACCAACCTAACAGCTATTTATGCGTCGGAAGGAACATCAATTGATAATATGCTTCATTTCAATGATGACGCTGAACGAAAAGTTTACAGGAATGCTGATACATTTAGTGAAGTATATCCATTCGTCCCATATCAATTTAATTTAGTGGCAGATGTGTTACGTGCTATTCGTGATAATAGTATTAACGGAAAGCACCAATCCGAGGGTGAACGTTCAATGCTTGCGATGTACCAAGATGCTGCTCGAATGATTGAACAAGAGGAAGTTGGCAAACTAGTATCATTTGATATGTTTTACGATCCAGTAGATCAGTTCTTAGACCATATGTACGCCAGCGTTATTGTTAAAGCATCTCAAAACGAACATATTAATCCTGACCATGAGGATAATAATTTTAATGTTCGTGTTCTGAAAACTTTGTTTTTGGTTAAATATGTGAAAAATTTCAAGACAAACGTAGAAAATATTGTTAGTTTGATGATTGACAATATTCATACCGAGCGTCTTACATTAGAAAAAGAAATTAAAAAAGCTCTAGGTATTTTGGAAACAGAAAATTTCATTCAAAAAAATCTAGATACCTATGAATTTTTGACAGATGATGAGCAAGATGTCAATCGAGAAATAAATAAAAAATACGTTGATCCACAAGAAATACAAGCGGAAATCGGTAACCGAATTTTTGGATCAATTATTCCTGCGCGTCATGCCTATAATTTGCTCCAATTGGGGAAAACGCAAAATAATCGTTATGTATTTAGTTTTATAAATAAAGTTGACGATCGTATCATTGGACGTAGTTTACAGACTGAAATGGATATCCAAATTGTAACTAAATTCAACGACAATAATGGCATTGAAGAAAATCTGCGCATGGAGAGTACTGGAAACAGTATTATTGTTGATTTACCAACTCAAACAACATTTACTGAAGACTTACGTCGTGGTAAACAAATTGAAATGTTTATAAATGAGGCGCATGCACAGAAGTCAGCCAGAAGCATTGAAACAATTATTATTGCTAAGCAAGCGGAAAAAGAGGCAATTTATGACGATATTAATTTGAAAATTGAACAGGCACTGAATGAAGCCACAATTTATATGAATGGTAAACCAGTGGAAAATAGTAAAGCTGATTTCGAAACACGAATTGGTCAAGCAATGGATGATTTGATCAAACGTGTCTACGGTAAGTTAGAGCATATCACTGCTGCAAAAGGCCCGAATGATTTGGCCAAAGCCTTGCGTAAAGAAAAACCTGTCCTTGAACTAGATGTTGAAGATACAGAAAATGAATTGGCGCTAGATGATTTGAAGACGTATATTCAGTTAGCTGGGCAAGTTTCATTAAGAAATGTCAAAGATAAGTTTGCACAAGCACCTTATGGATTCATTGATGATGATATTAATTGGTTGATTGGTAAGCTATTCATGGATGGCAAACTGACAGTATCTATTAATGGCGAAATAATGAGCTCTGTTGCGATAAATGATAGACTTATGTTTGATTACATTACTAAAAAACAATATCAAGATAAGTTATTATTAATGGTCCGTGAGGCTGTGTCGGCTAGGTTGAAGGGCTCTGTTAATGAAGTTGCAGATAATTATTGGGGTCGTTCAATAAATGGTGAAGATGAAGAGATATATCAAACTTTTTCAAGGCTCGCAAAGGATAAAATAAGTGATTGGAATAAGTATCGTGCCTTTGGCACGGAGTATCCAGGATCAAATGTATTAACTCAAGCCGTCAAAGTATTTTCGAGCATCATTAGCATCAAAGACATTAATGAATTTTTCCAATACGTCGATCGAGAATTGGATAGTCTATTGGATATTTATGAACAAGAGGGACTCCCAGATGTAGAATCGTTTTTTAACGGCAATAACGGACAAAAGGCCATTTGGGATCGGTCTCTAAAGTTAACACGTGAATATGAAATTAATGCGGTTTATCTTCAAGGTGATCAAGAAATTGCAACCATCTATGAACAAATTAAAAGTTTGCGTAACAATATTAGACCCTTTAATAATATTAAAAATCTCAAGCCTCTAAACGATCAATTGGACGAAAAGTTTAGTACGCGTTTAACGGTGGATCAGAATCAAGTTGTGAAAGAAATTGAAAGTTATCGATTCAGTGGATTGTCATATTTAGAAGAATCAGGTTTGGTTGATTCGCAAGTGAATAAATCTGAATTTCTACAAAAAATTGATGCTGCTAAACAAGCTGTGGTTGACGCTGGTAGTTTGAATACTGTTCATGCGGAAGGAGAACGTGCTAAGATAGCTAAGCAAAACTTTGAAGATAGAATTGACACGATAGCCAGAGCTACTGTTGCGACCAAAAAAACAGTTGATATGACTAATGAGGATCAACTTAAAAAAGTGGTGGTTGATCCAGTTCCAACAGTCAAAACGAAAATTCAAAAAAGACGTAATGCTAAACAATTAATGGGAATTGAGTCATCATGGACGATAAAATCAACCGATGATATCAATGATTATCTTGAGAAGTTACGCGCGAGTTTAACTGCCGAACTTGAAGGAACTGATGTTGTTCACTTTGAGCTCTAATTCATAGGGAAAAGAATTGTGGATAAGACAAAAATTAAAAATTTTGCAATTGATGCTAGACGTCAGTTGATTGAAGAAATCACACTTAAGGCTCGTTTGATTGGTATCAGAAAAGATGGCATTCAAGACCCTACCAATGAAACAAATGAAATCCAATTTTTTGGTGAGTATAGTATTAGCGGAGATGATATTCAACGCCGGCAAAAATTGGTGACAGAGCTTAAGAAACGTAGTACGGGTAAAAATTTAGAAGAAGTGTTACCTGTGTTTATTGAAGAGATCGCCTACACATGGTTTAATCGTTTAATTGCCATTCGATTTATGGAAGTTAATCGTTATTTACCAAGCCGTATACGTGTTTTGTCATCTGAAACACCTGGTCAAAATCAGCCTGACATTATTACTGAAGCGTTTAACTCTGATTTGGAATTTAATGCTACTGAAACAGAGCAAATAAAATTCGCTCTTCTTAATCAAACAGTTGACGTGATGAATGACTTGTACAAAATGATTTTTATTAAGCAAGCCAATAAATTAAACGACGTCTTGCCACAACTATTTGAAAAAATTGCTGATTATTCTGAATTATTGTTCACACCTAATTATACGGATGTGAGTGGCGTGATTCACAAACTAGTTAACGATATTGACGAAGCTGATTTTGACGTCACCAAATCTGGTCAAGTTGAAATTATTGGCTGGTTATATCAGTATTACAATGAAGAGCCTAAAGCCATCGCTTTCAAAAAGTCTAAATACACGGAATCAGATATTCCAGCTGTTACTCAATTATTCACACCGGATTGGATTGTAAAATACCTGGTAGAAAACTCTCTAGGTCGATTCTGGATTGATCATTTGCGCACTACTGGAGATAGTCGTTCGGAAAAAGAGATTTCAGAAACATTCAACTGGTTCTACTATATGCCCGCTGCTGAGCAAAATACTAATATAACTATTCAAATTACTGACGAAGACGTTTCAAAATCAGGAATTACCATTGAAAATATTAAGTTCATTGATCCTGCAATGGGGTCTGGTCACATACTAGTCTATGCCTACGATGTGTTCATGCAAATCTATGAATCATTAGGATATTCAATGGCTGACGCTGCAAAGTTAATCGTTCAAAAAAATATATATGGGCTGGATATCGACACTCGAGCTTTTCAATTAACCTATTTTGCAATAATGATGAAGTTGCGAAAAGATGACCGACGTTCACTAACTCGTGATATACGACCAAACGTGTTTGATGTGCCAGAAAGCTCAACTATTGAAACTGACGTACTTGCAACATTAATTGATAAAACAGAATCAAAGAACAAAGTTCAGTTACGTAAAGATTTAGATAATTTAATCAATGCTTTTAAATATGGTAATGAATATGGATCGTTAATCGATTTTGATAAAACATTGGACTGGAATGATCTTCAGCTGTTAACTAACCCGAAGCTTTCTCAAGGACAATTAACACTCGAAACAATTGATTTACCTTTATATCAGAAAAACTTAGCTGAGCTTATCAAAGTGGGAATGGTACTCTCTCAAACATACGAAGTCGGTGTTATGAATCCGCCATACATGGGTTCGGGTAAGATGGATGCGATTCTTGGAAAATATGTTAAAACTAAATTTCCTCATTCAAAGTCAGATTTATTTGCAGTATTCATTGAACGATTAGGTAGCATGATAGCTAAATATGGTTACTATGCTTTGATTACTCAGCACTCATGGATGTTTCTCTCAAGTTTCGAGCAATTACGTGCAATATTGACCAAACACACATTAATTAACCTCGCACATCTTGGAACCCGTGCGTTTGAGGAAATCAACGGTGAAGTGGTTCAAACAGTTGCTTTCGTTATGCGAAAATCTTCTTTAAGCGAATATGTTGGAACATATGAACGGTTAGTTGATTTTGATTCGCAGCAAAAGAAAGAAATTGCATTTACTGAATCAGTTAAAAAATCTAATGTGGATTATCTATATCGAACTAACCAAGCGAATTTTAAGAAGATTCCCGGTAGTCCGATTGCGTATTGGGCAAGTGCTAATCTGATTCATGACTTTGAAGTTGGCACTAGAATGGACGAAATAGTAGAACCAAAAGTTGGACTACAAACAGGAGACAACACTCTTTTTTTACGCCAATGGTTTGAAGTTTCATTAAACAATATTAAGTTTGATGCTAAATCAATCGATGAATCGATCTCATCAAACAAAAAATGGTTTCCATATAATAAAGGTGGTTCCTATCGTAAATGGTACGGCAACTATGATTATGTTGTTAATTGGGAGAATAACGGTGCCAAAATTCGTAATTTTAAGTTTCCAAATGGTAAGCAACGTTCAGTGGTAAGAAACCCCAATTATTACTTCCGTGAAACGATAAGTTGGTCTTTAATTACCAGTGGTGGATTTAGCATTAGGTATCGTAAACCATCCAGTTTACCTGACATCGCCGCTCCGTTTATTACAGGTTTACATGAAGATTTATTGTATTTATTAGGTATAATGAATTCCCCTGTAGGAAATTATATTTTTAAAATATTGAACCCAACTATTAATTTATCCAACGGTGTCGTAGCTAATTTTCCAGTTGTGGATACAAAGCGAGAAAAAAATTTTGATATTATTGAAAGTAATTTGAATCTAACTACTGATGACTGGGACTCCTTCGAAACCTCATGGGATTTCATCCAACACCCACTCCTCTCAAAAATCGATGAACATAATCGAAATTGGACAGTTGAAGCTGCATACGAATCCTGGGCTGATGAAGCGCAAACGCGATTTGATCAACTGAAAGCAAATGAAGAAGAGTTAAATAGAATTTTTATTGATTTATATGGGTTACAAGATGAACTGACCCCAGAGGTAGAGGATAAGGAAGTTTCGGTACGTCGTGCCGATCAGAAGCGGGATATTAAGTCATTGTTATCTTACTTTATTGGTTTGGTATTTGGTCGATACTCATTAGATGTTGATGGTTTAGCCTTTGCAGGTGGTGAATTTGACAAGGCAAAATATACCACGTTTATTCCTAATACCGATGATGTTGTGATGTTAACTGATGCTGATTATTTTGGTGATGAGCGTGATATAATGTATCGCTTTAAAGAATTTTTGGCAGTTACATTTGGTGAAGACAATCTAATTCAAAATCTTAGTTTTATTGCTGATGTTTTGGGTGGAAAAGGTAAGCCCGAAGAAGTAATCCGAAATTATTTCTTTAAAGACTTTTTCAAGGATCACGTACAAATCTACAAAAAGCGTCCAATTTATTGGCAATTAGAATCTGGAAAATTAGGTGGATTCAAGGCACTAATTTATTTGCACCGTTATGATGAAAATACAATGGCAATGATTCGTACCAACTACCTCAATGAGTTACAAAACGCCTATGAATCACGCCTGAGCACATTAACTAATTTGATTGATAATGCTACTGACACTAAATCTAAGAATGGGTACGAAAAGCAACGCGTTAAGTTAACCAATCATCTAAATGAATTAGTTATTTTTGAAGATAAGGTTGCTTATTTGGCTAATAAACATGTTGTTCTTGATCTTGATGATGGTGTTGTGGAAAATTATAAAAAAGTTCAATCTGATGAAGACGGCAACTTGCTGAATGTGTTTAGTAAGTTGAAGTAGCAAAACATGACAAGTTAATATAGTCTGTTTACTATTATTGACAAATTACTGAAATCTTAGTAGTATTTGTATATAGACCACGCAGAGATGCTGATGTGGGTTAACATTAATAGATGAGTGGTTGGAGGCAATAACACTAAGACCTGACTACTACAACTTTAGAAGATGCCACTATCGAGGCTGCACTTGTGCAGTAGCGTCATTAGAGAAACAAGCGCTGATGACACATTTGGGCCGCAAGACTCAAATGCTACATAAATCAAAAACGAAATCCATTGGATTTCGTTTTTTTATCACTATTTTTAAGAAAATTTGCCACTTATGACAGTTGTATTTGAAATAATTGTTGCTGGGTAGTGCCAAATATTGTGCCAAAATTATTAGTGATCTACGAGACCAATAATTTTAATGATTTGGCTTTGGTCTTGTGCTTCCAGTTCTTTAATAATATGCAAGTAGGTAGACTGGGTAGTAGTGACATTACTATGTCCTAGTCTCTTTGATACTGACAGAACACTTACCCCCTTGTACAACAGCACTGAGGCATGAGTGTGGCGTAAAGCATGAAAAGTTATTGCTGGTAAATTAAGTTCTTTTAATTTTGATTTTAAAACTTGATTAATTTGTGTGCTAACTAGTATGCGATGGTTGACTAGGAAAATAGGTCGAAAATCATCAACACTGTTAAAAGATAAATACTGCTTGAGCACAGATATAGTATTTGTATCAACTGTAACTATTCGGACAGATGCTGCAGTTTTAGTCTTTTTGAATCCAGTTCTATATTTGTAATCCCAAGTCTTATTAATTGAAATAGTTTGATTGGAAAAGTCAATAGCGTCACGAGTTATACCGGCGACTTCAGCGTAGCGCATGCCAGTCACTGCGGCAATGTAAATCATCATTTCACTAGGATCTAAGTAATTGATATTGCTAATTAGTTTACGCCATTCGTTATAGTTCAATGCTTTCTTATTTTCGAAAGATGGTTTACCGGTTATTACAGCTTTACGTGTGGGATCAGTTGGAATAATGTTTTCATCTAATGCATCGAGCAAACAAGCACGAATGTATTTGTGTAGTCCGCTAACAGTACGTTTTGCATGCGTTTTAGCAAAAATATTTAATTTTTCTTGGTACATCGTTTTAGTGATATCAATTAACTTTGTATCACCAAATAGTTTGCTGATATGTTTTGCGGTACTGACATACTTCATATAAGTAATATCCGAAACAATATTTTCTTTATAAAGTTTGATCCAATTTTGATAATATTTTAATAGGGACTGTTGTCCACGAAGGTATGTTGTGAGTTTGGGATTGTTGACTTGAACATATGATGCAGCACTGATAGCTTCTGATTTGATTCGAAATCCCGACTTTCTAAGCTTTCGGTAATTTCCATTGGCATCTTTGAACGAAATTTCAAATTGCCATACATTTCCACGTTTACGATAACTAACCATATTTATTAATTCTCCTCCTAAATTTGGCACTTTTTTGGCACACATCCGAAATTGTATCAATTATTGGCGGAGATTTTCGATTATGTTCATCGATTTTTGAGAGGAGCGGGTGTTGGGTGAAATCCCATGAGGTTTCGAAAGAATCCCAGTCAAATTTTGCTGCATTAACCTGTGATTTCGACATTTTGCTAATTTTACTGTTGTTTAGTAAATCCTCAACAAAAGGAACTCGCTTTAAATCACCAACTTGGGTAGTGATGGTCGGATTAATGATATTAATATACATCATACAAACTGGAGAATTTAATAATGCTAAGAGTGGATAATAAGTTTTTTCATCGGTAAATGCCGAGGAACCCTTTACATCGAAAAATGCGCCTTTAAAGCTTGCTCTTGCAGAAAAAATTGAACTAGTTATATCTGACCATGTAATGCTTGATTTAAGATATAGGTGTTGCATAGTTGTCTTGGATCTATTAAATTCATCATGTTTTGCCCAATTCACCAAGTAATCATTGTTGCCATACCAACGCCTAAAATGGCCTCCCTTATTGTATGGAAACCAATATTGTTGTGTCAAATCAATGTCAGAAATATTGTCTTGATTAAAAGCAACATTTTCAAAAGAAACTTCAAACCAGCTCCTCATATATTTATCATTATTTCCTGTCGTCATTCCAGAAACTATTTCAGCATATTGACTAGCAGCGCTATTCTCAATAAAAGTATTGCTAGTGTGTGGACTGACCCAATACGCAATTGGACTACCGGGAATCTTCTTAAAATTCGCTTGGTTAGTTCGATATAGATAACCAGTATCAGGATTCTCAATAATTTCTAGTACTTTCTGATCTTGAACTACCATACCCCCAGTGAATTCAGATAGTTTAACATATGAACCCAGTTCATGATTGGGGCTATTTTGAATGACAAAAGTATTGATTGGCACAGTCGCCTCTTCAAAAGCTGAATATTCCATTTGAATTAAGCTTGAGATTTGCTTGTTATCAACAATATAAGTGCGTAAAGCTTCGTAAGTTTTAATAAACATCCAAACGAATGGTGTCATGTAGGCAGCATAGCCATCTGGTTTAAGCATCTGTAAATTGTTGAAAATAAATACTGAAAATAGGTCACCCTTATAGGCTTTAAAGTGATTATTGATATATTTCTTTAAACTTGTTTCAAACTTGTTCATATACGGAGGATTGGTAACAACCACTTCATATTTGATCTGAAGCACGTTAATAATGTTTAACATGTTGATGATGCTGTCTTTTGAAGCAGCTATCCCAAAAACATCTAATTCATCAGCTTTAATTTTGGTAATTTCAGATTTTAATAGTTCAATATCATACTGCTTCTCAAACTGCATGATAGAACCCAGTTCAGTAGCATCTGAAAACAATGTCACCAATGCTTTAATTTCAGTGGCAGTAGTTTCGGAAAGCTGTTTGTATACATCATCTGGTATATTGGTTACGTCACGAAAAACATAAACCCTTGGGCTAATGTTACTTGTTAATATGCGACGGTTATATTCACGAGCCTTCATCATTAATGCAAAGTATGCCAGTTGATAAGCTCGCTTATCAATTTCAAGTCCCACAATATTATTTGCGAGAACTAACGATGCTGCTTCGCGTGACGAATATCCACGCTCTTCATACATTTTTATTAGTACATCAAAAGCATAAACGAGAATATGGCCTGAACCCATGGCGTTATCAAGTATTTTAATGTTTTCAAGATTTAGGTCATCGGTACGACGTTTTATGTCAGCAGGTAACAGATATTTAAGATCTTTGTCAATCTTGCTATTGGCTTCGTGTTCAATCCAATATTTTCCTAACGAGTTATCAACCATGTATCTCACAACCCAATCAGTTGTAAAAAGTTGAGTGGCTGCAGGAATGTCAGCTCTCTTAACAGCGCCACCAGTGATATTGACAACGCGCTCATGTGGTTCAGTATTGTAATACTGATATAACCAGCCAATAATTTCAACTTGACCAGATTTGGTGACGTCAAAATCAGCTTCGTCAATATCGTTAACTAGTTTGTGAATCACGCCATTCACATCCGTATAATTAGGTGTGAACAATAATTCAGAATAATCAGCAATTTTTTCAAATAGTTGCGGCAAGACGTCGTTTAATTTATTGGCTTGCTTAATAAAAATCATTTTGTACAAGTCATTCATCACGTCAACTGTTTGATTAAGAAGAGCGATTATTTATATTATTTTATCTGTGTTTTTTTGTACTAATCTAAAGTAAAATAGAAGTAAGATACTTTTTGGGAGCTCATATATAAATGGCAGCAGTCAGTTTACAACAAATAATCGATAAATTAAATAGTGAGTTCGTTATAGGTGAACGGCGCTTGATTTTTTGGTATGATGCGGCGCAAGATTTTTTTGATGATATTGAAGAGATTGCAAGCAAATTAGAGAATGCTAAATTGTTGATTATGCCTTATAATCAACAATTCAAAACAAAAACAATTATTGAAAGACAACAGCCTAATGATAGTTTCCTTATCTATTCACCCGCTCTAAAACCGACAGCTAAATTAAATTTTTTGATGGATGAACTTGAGTATTCACAAGAATTTACCGCTGACCGTATTGCGTTTATATCATTGGAACTAGGTATTCCAGAAGCTTTGCGTTCAATAGTGGAAGAGCACCAGATTTTCTTTGGCAATAAAGAAAGAATGCAAAAGTTGGCTAGCCTTAATCTGGAATATCGTGATGAACGTGACTTGATTTTGGGCATGATGGCGGTATTAACCAATCAAAAGACTGCTGATATTGAAACGATAACACGTGCAGTTATGGATGGTTCTTTTGATGAAGATAATAAAATTTTGGCAGTTCTTAACAAATATGATTTGTTGAAGCACTATTGGGAGGAGGTTAACCTTCACTTTGGTTATCAAAGCGAAACGCCCAATTTAATGCAATTTGTTAGCGCTCTGGTTTTGAATTTCACTTTTTTTGAATTATCAACTGAAATTCCTAGTAGTTACAAGATATATCGGGTTAGTCGACAATCAACTGTAGCTGTGTTCATGGCTAATTACATGAATAACAAAGAATATACGGCACGATACGATGTACTTGCCAATGCAGTTTATGATTACGTGCGGGCAGATAAATTATTCGGTAAAATGAGTATTGATATTATCGCAAAGGCATCGTCTTTTCGCCAATTTGATGAACGAGTTTTGAAATGGAGTATTGAACGATTGCTTGCGGGTGATGTCACAGCAAAGGTCAATGAATCTTCTATTGAGGAATTAACAGATGAACGAGTGAAAATGCATTTTGGGGATTTTTACTCGGAGGACTATCACGTTTTAAAACATGCTGCCGCTTTATTACAAAATCATAATGTTTCATATGGTGACATTGCAAGCATGATTACAGCATACAAAGAGACTGGGTTTAATATCGATAGACATTATCGCAAATTTTATCAACATTTGCATGCAGCGAAAAATCGAGATCAGTACGATAAGCTTCGTCAGCTTATCGAAGAAACGTATGTAAAATATTTGGCTAATGCGATTACTCAATGGAATAAGGAATTTATATTTACAGACGTTAATCAATCAAAATTAAATTTACAGCGAAACTTTTACCAGGACTATATTGCTAATCAGACTGCCAATACAGTGGTAATTATTTCCGATGCGTTTCGTTATGAAGCGGCGTTGGAACTAGCTGATTTGTTGAAATTTGATACAAAAAATATTGTTCGCGTAGAATCAGCTTTGACCGGATTACCTTCCATCACACCGTTTGGTATGGCACAATTGTTACCGCATAATTCACTATCATATGATTGCGATAAAAAAAATATCATTGTGGATAATCAATTTGATACCAATAATACGGAAAATCGTGCTAAGATTCTAAAGACTTGGAATGAAAAGAGTGTTGCTATTCAATTTGATGTGATCAAAAAAATGACGCAAGCAGAATTACGTGATTTTAGATCTAATAAAGAGATAATCTATATTTACCACAATCAAATTGATGCAGTAGGTGATACGCAAAAAACAGAAGATCAAGTTTTCGAAGCAACCAGGAAAGCCATTGATGACATTCATGACCTAATCAAACGTTTAGCTGGTAGTGCAAATATTGGTAATTTCTTTATTACAGCCGATCACGGATATATTTATCGAGAAGATAAAGTTGATGTTTCTGACAAGATTGAGCTGAAATTAGCTAAAGGTGAAAAACCTGGCCAAAGATATCTTATTAGCGATTACTCGTATGATGAACCTGGAGTTACTGCTACCAAATTGGGTGATATTCTAGGCAATTCTGATGACAGATTTGTCAATTATCCAAAGAGCATTAATGTCTTTCAGGGTGCTGGTGGAGGTAGGAATTACGTTCATGGTGGATCATCTCTTCAAGAGATGATGATACCAGTCATACACGTTAATGTTAAACGTGGAAAATCTACAAATAAACCGGCTGAGCTTCGGGTTTTGACCCCGTCAAATCGAATAACCAATCTGTTGACAAATATCGAGTTTTTGCAAGACGAGCCAATAAGTGATGTCGTAAAACCTAACGAATATAAAGTTTATTTCGTCAGTGAAAATAATGAAATTATATCAAATGAAGTCATTATTATGGCTAATTTAAAAGACAATAATGTCAATAATCGTCGTTTTCGCAGCTCATTTACATTTAAAGAGCAAAAATATAAACGGACGGACCGATTTTATATGTTAATAATTGATAGAACTACTGGTGTTGAAGTACAACGTAATCCATATATATTAGATATTGCATTGGCTGGTGGATTTGGATTTGACATTTAGTTTAATAAAGGCAATCAAATGACAGAAGAACTACTTACAGATGAAACAACGATTCTTGAAAAATTACAAACGAATTTTCCTGGGAAGTTTGTACGAAAGGATCTCACAAAGCTTATCAAGGAAGGGGCTAATGTACCAACTTATGTTTTGGAGTACTTATTAGGTATGTATGCCAATTCAACTGATGAAGTAGAAATTCAAAAAGGTATTCAAACTGTTAAGAACATTTTAGCGCGTAATTATGTACGACCTGATGAGGCAACAAAGGTTATTTCAAATTTGCGTGAAAAAGGTTCCTATACTATCATTGACCGACTAACCGTTTCGTTGAACTACCGTGTTGATCAATACGAAGTTGAGTTTTCGAATCTTGGGTTGAGTGGAGTGCCAGTGGATTCAATTTATCCATCTAAATATGAGAGGCTGCTTGGAGGAGGTATCTGGGCGATTGTTCAAATGGAATATATACATGAGGACGACTTGAGAGGAGATTACGATCAGAAAGAAAGTAAAGCAAATGATGGTATGCCATTTGTTATAAAGAATATTACACCAATTCAGATGCCAAGTATCAATTTAGATGAACTAAAGCTAGGACGTGCTAATTTTACAAAAAATGAATGGATTGATGTTGTGCTAAGAACAACTGGGATTGAACCCAGTAAATTGTCGCATCGTGAAAAATTACTTCACTTATTACGTTTGGTGCCATTGGTAGAAAATAACTATAATTTAGTGGAACTTGGGCCTCGGGGCACCGGAAAATCTCATGTTTATAAAGAAATTTCTCCTAATTCTATTCTAGTCTCTGGTGGTCAAACAACTGTTGCTAATTTGTTTTATAATATGTCTTCTCGTTCCATAGGATTAGTAGGTCTCTGGGATGTTGTGGCATTTGATGAGGTTGCTGGTATTAACTTCAAAGACAAGGATGGCATTCAAATTATGAAAGATTACATGGCCTCTGGTTCATTTGCGCGCGGTAAAGAACAAAAGGCTGCCAGTGCATCAATGGTTTTTGAAGGAAACATTAATCAAAGTGTAGATGTTGTGATGCGCACATCTCATTTATTTGATCCATTTCCAGATGTCATGGCTAATGACTCAGCATTTTTAGATCGTATGCATGCGTATTTGCCAGGATGGGAAATGCCAAAATATCATGCTGATCATTTTACTAATGGTTATGGCTTTATTACAGATTATTTTTCAGAAGTGATGAGAGAACTGCGGAAAATATCATATGGGGATGCAATTAGTAAATTTTTCAAATTGGGGCATCAACTAGCTAAACGTGATTCAGACGGTGTAGTCAAAACGGCTTCTGGCATGTTAAAATTGATATTTCCAAATGAACAGTATAGTCGTGACGATGTTGAAGAAATCTTGATTTTTGCGCTTGAAATGCGCCGTCGTGTTAAAGAGCAGTTAAAGAAGATCGGTGGCATGGAGTTTTTTGATGTGAATTTTAGCTACATAGATAATGAAACTTTTGAAGAACAATTTGTGCCTGTTCCTGAACAAGGAGGTTCCACGCTAATTCCTGAAGGGAGCGGTATGCCAGGACATATTTATTCTGTGGCACATGACGTTGGTGGACGCCTGAGTTTATATAAGACTGAAACACAAATGAGCGGTGGAACGGGAAAATATAATGTCACAGGCGTGTCAGGTAAAGATGCTTCAGAAGCTACTAAAACTGCATATAATTATTTGAAAGCTAATGCCAGTGCAATCAGTAACACTATCAGTCTTAACAATCATGACTATGTATTAAACGTGCAGAATTTAAATGGTTATGATATGACGAGAGATCTAGCTTTATCTACTCTGATAGCCTTAGCGTCAATTTCACTAAGTAAGCCAACTATTGATAGTTTGGTGGTGCTTGGAACCATAACAATTGGTGGCACTTTACAACGGCTGGATGATCTTGCCGATACGTTACAAGTTGCCCATGATAGTGGCGCGAAAAAAGTTTTATTACCAATGACATCTGCTGCAGACTTAGGGAATGTGCCACCTGAACTAATGAGTACGTTTAGCATTCTTTTTTACAGCTCAGTTGAAGATGCCGTTTTTAAGGCATTAGGAGTTGCATAATTGGTTATCTGTAAGTTTTAATCAGTAAGTAGTTAATGTAAACAGATATTTTGTCATTTTAATAATAAAAGCAATATTAACATTGGAAGTGAAGAGTTTTTTTACCTTTTGGAGATTTATCCTAAAATAGGATGTGAAGTATAGTGAGTTGATCTTTGTGATATTAAAGATGGTAAAAGGAGCCGACAAAATGTGACCATTTCCAACTTATTGATACAAAGTATTAGCGCTGTTGCACCTTGCTTTTAATATTATTAGTAATAACATGCAATTGGCAACTGACTTTGTATTTAGCCAATTTGCTCAATCGCTGCACCTATAATTTTTTCAGCATTCATCGTGCCATAAGCCATCATTTCAATGTTAATAACCGGAATGTTGGCGCCATATTTGTCATTATATTTATCAAACAAGTAGCTTACTTGAGGTGCAATCATGATAATGGCGTGCTTGACGTGAGCAATATGTTCTTCAGCAGCGGCATCTGCGATGCCTTCAACATGGTAACCTAAATTATGGGCTGCACTATATTGGTCCATTTTATTTGACAACATTGAAATTGACATGCCCGCGGCATCAACTAATAGAATTTCTGACATTTTATTGACCTACTTTCTTGATTTGTTTTTAGTATAACACTTACTAAAAGTAAGTGTTATTTTTTGTTTCATAAGCATAAGCGTTATCTAAATTCAAATCGTACAATAGAGTAGGCGTTAATTCAGGCAGAGGGCAACGGCTTGCGCAATCTGTTAAAATAGAGTCAATTAACCTTAGAAAGATAGCGCACACATTACTATGCCTAATTATCTCATCCTAACTGAAAAACCATCCGCAGCCGCTAATTTTGGTAAAGCACTGGGCGGCAAATCAGGATCATTTGACAACTTTACTTATACCATTACTAATTTGCGTGGTCATGTGATGACACTCAAAGATCCAGAACAAATGGTGGCAGAAGACCTCAAAAAACAATACAAATCATGGCTCATTAAACATTTACCTTGGCGATTAGAAGATTTTTCGTGGACACGTACGTACATCAAACAGCGCAATTTGAGAACAGGCAAAATAGAGTCGACGAAAAAGCTAATTGACGACCTAAAAAAAGAATCTAAAGCAGGCTTTGATGCGATTATAATTGCCACTGATACTGATCCGTCAGGAGAGGGCGAATTACTTGCTTGGGAAGCTTTAGACGCAATCAGTTGGCACGGACAAGTGCTTCGTGCTAATTTTATGGATGAGTCAACGACCGGCATTCAAAAAGCAATGCGTCAGTTACGTGATGTGTCTGACAAAATGGCTGATGGTGAGTACATCAAAGGAGAAAGTCGCAATCGCTGGGACTTTGCGTCCATGCAACTTACCCGTATTGCTACAACTTCTGCCAAAAAGGCTGGTTTTCAAGTTGTTGCCCGTGAAGGACGTCTGAAATCAGTTATTGTTTGGCGTATTTATCAGCAACTTGAAGCCATTAAAAACTATGTTAAAACGCCATTTTTTGAGGTGAAGTTCAAAGATCCGGCAGGACATATTTTTGGACGTGTGACACCACAAGGCGATGTGGTGCCATGGCGCTTTTCGACGAAAGCACAAGCAGAGCAAGATATTTTGCAATATCATAACGGTGCCGTTGTTAATGAAAAACACCAAACCCGTACGCAAGCGCCAGGGAAGTTACTTGATTTAGCCGGCTTGGCGTCAATTTTAGCCCCGCGCGGCTTCTCTTCTAAAGAAGTTTTGAGTACTTATCAAAAATTGTATGAGGCGCAAGTCGTCTCATACCCAAGAACCGAAGATAAAACAGTGACGCCAGATCAATTTAATGATTTGTTGCCTTTAGTAGATCGTATTGCGGCAGTTGTTGGTATTGATCCCTCGCTGTTAACACATCGGACACCACGCTCAACTCATGTCAAAGCACAAGGAGCGCACGGTGCCAATCGGCCAGGTGAAAATGTCCCCAACACAACCGAGTCATTATCAAAGTACGGTGCTAGCGGACCAGCCATATATGACGTATTGGCCAAAAACTACTTGGCAATGTTAGCAGAAGATTATGTCTATGATCATGTTACGGCTAATTTACAAGATTATCCCGACTTTAAAACGGCATTCAATGTGCCAATTGAACTTAACTTTAAACTAGTCTATGATGCTCAAAAAGCCATTAAAGTTGATGATGGGGAAGAGGATGAGAACAACGCCACTAAAGGGGAATTAGGACCTGACGCGACGCCTTATTTGCACGAAGGCGCTAATCCAAAACCACAAGCACCAACAACGAAGTGGATTATGGCATTCTTAGAAAAGCATAACGTCGGTACTGGTGCGACACGTGTGGCAACACTTTCTGAAATGGCGCGCGGCACTAAAGCCATGATATCTGAAAAAAGAGGGAAGTTAGACTTAACAGAGACAGGTAACGTCTCCGCTATTATGGTTAAAGATACTTGGATTGCTTCACCCAAAATTACCAAGCGTTTATTTGAAATGATGGATCAAGTGGGTCAATTTGAGATGACGATGACGCAAGTACTTGATTCAGCCACTAAAGTGGTTGAACATGATCTGCCAATTATGGTCAACAATGCGCAGTCTTTAGAAGATTTATTAGGAAAACCCAAACCAAAAGTTCGAAAGACCAGAAAAGTGTCAGAAAAAATGACTGGTACTTGGCAGGGACAAGAAGTTACATTTGCTCGAGAATGGAGTGGCCACGTATTTACTGATGATGAACTGCAAAAGTTGTTATCTGGGACAGAAGTGAGTTTTCCTGCTAAATCTAAACGTGGTAAGCCGTACACAGCAGTTGGCAAATTAGCCAAGCAAACATTTAAAGGTAATACATTTTATGGTTTTAAGCTTAATCCAAAACCAAAAAAATAACGACTGTATTGTATAATAATAAAAAAATTAAGTGAGGCAAAAATGGCACAATATCAATATGACGTCGGCGTGATTGGCGCCGGACCAGCTGGCCTAGCGGCAGCATTTGCCGCTAAATCATTAGGAAAATCAGTCGTTATTATCGAGCAATATTTGTGGGGCGGTACGTGCCCAAACTATGGCTGTGATCCTAAAAAAATATTACTTTCTGCCGTTGAAGGTATTAGGCGTCAATCCGCCATGCAAGGACGTGGCTTACAAGGATACTCAAAAATTAATTGGTCAGACTTGATGACCTACAAGCAAGGTTATGTTGATGCTGTCGAACCACGCAAAGTTCGTGGATTGGATGAAGCAGGGATAACGCGGTTATATGGTCATAGTGAATTTATAAACACTGACACAGTATCCATAACAGATAACGATGACACGATTAAAGCTACTGATTGGATTATCGCGGTTGGACAACGTCCTAAAAAGCTTGATTTTCCAGGGTCTGAATTCACACAAGACAGTGAAGACTTTTTGAATTTGCCTGATTTACCAGATGATGTGACCTTTATTGGGGCGGGGTATGTTGGTGTCGAATTTGCCACAATCACAAATGCCGCAGGTGCACATACCCGCGTTGTCACGCATGGCCATAGTGCGTTGCGTGACTTCGATCAAACACTGGTACAACAATGGATTACTGAAACGCAAGAAGCTGGTTTTGATTGGTATTTTGATGCGACAGTAGTTAAAATTGAAAAAACTGACACAAAAAAGTTATTAGTGTCGCTTGATGATGGGACACAATTCCAAACAGACCGTGTTTTCGTCACAGCTGGACGTGTCGGAAATGCTGATAAGTTAGGACTTGAAACGGCCGGCATTACCTATAGTGAAGCTGATATTCCAGTTGATGACTATTTAAGAACCAGCAATCCTCATGTTTACGCAGTTGGCGATGTGGGTGGTAGTCCGGCGCCAAAGTTAGTGCCCACAGGTAATTATGAAGGACGCTATGTTGCACAACTTATAGCTCAAAAAATAACTGACCCAATTGCATTTCCGACTATGCCTGCAGTAGTGTTTGGATCACCACGTATTGCGCAAACAGGTATATCAGTTAAGGAAGCAGAAGAACTAGGTTATCGTGTCACTGATGTTGATATGAGTCAAGTCATTACTTTCTATCGCTATCATGACAACGCCAGAATTCGTACAGTACTGGATCCAAATGGGCGGGTTGTTGGCGCCAGTGTCATTGCCATGGAAGCAGAAGAATTAATTAACTATTTTGTGACCGCTATCAACGACAAAAGAACTTTAGCAGACACGCAAGCAAATATTTATGCTTATCCATCACTAGGTTCCGAGTTTGGCGCGTTTTATTAACGAAAGTGTGGCAATATGAATTACGCAGCATTGCATCGTCATGCACAAGTGACCTTATCTCGCTCAGCTGTTGCGCACAATGTGGCAGCCATCAAAAATCATGCTCATGCACAACAAGTAATGGCTGTCTTAAAAGCCAATGCATTCTCACACGGTTTACCAGAAATGGCGATGTTGAGTAGCCAATCTGGTGCAACTCGTTTTGGCGTGGCGATGCTGGATGAAGCACTAGCATTACGTGATTTAGGCTATCAACAGCCCATTGATGTATTAGGTCTGACGGATCCGCAGTTCGTCCGATTAGCCGCACAAAGAGATATTACGTTGGCATTTAGTTCACTAGCGACTATTCAACAAGCGGCCAAAGTATTAGCTGATACATCATTACACCTGAAAGTATCGTTGCCGGTTGACACAGGACTTAATCGTATTGGTTTCAAAGAACGTGACCAATTGGTGCTAGCAATCCAAGAAGTAGTTGATTCGAAACAGTTAGAATTTCAAAGCCTCTGGACACATTTTGCTACGGCAGATACACCTAATGAGACGTATGTTGATTTTCAAATATCAGAATGGCAACGTTTAACGCAGAATTTACCTGCACAACCAAAGGAACAACACTTCGCTAATACTGGTATAGCCACTTGGTACGCTGATAAAGTCGATACCGATATTATTCGTTTAGGTGTGGGCTTATTTGGCATTGATTCTTCTGAACCAACCATGCCGATGCCGTTTGAACTGGAACCGGTGCTCGAACTAACGGCTGAAGTTATTTTTAGCAAACCGATTAAAGCTGGGGAAGCGGTGGGATATGGTGCAGATTATCGCGCGAAACACGACGGGTGGTTATTAACGATTCCGGTTGGGCATTCAGACGGTTATCCATTTAATGCTGATGGTATGCGCGTTTTAATAGCTGATGGACAAGTCGGACATATCGCTGGTGGTGTGGCGATGGACCAGACGATGATTTTTGTCGATAAGCCAGTGAATGTTGGTGTTCAAGTGACGTTAATTGGCAAGGTTGGCATTCAATCAGTGAGTTTGTCTGATTTGGCTCAGTATTCAGATGCTAGTATTGTTGCGCTGATGAATAATTTTGCGCCACGTTTGCAGCGTATCATCGTGCCATAAACATGGTAAGCAGTAGACAATAGTCTTGGGTAAAAAGTACGGCGGCAGCTATCAAGATAAACAATAATATCAACTAATTGGGAATGTGACGTTTTTCAGGCTGATAGCAAAAATCATTGACCATGGTATTACAAATTATGCTTGATTTCTCTTAAAAATTTATTGGCTGCAATGCCCTTGAGTATACTGATTAATACAAATGTTTCAATGAAAAATGTAAAGAAGTTACGCACAGCGCGTGTCATAAACACTACGTGCCAGTCTATATGGTAAACAAAAGAAACGATAGTAGTATCAAGTAAAAGACTAATGGGACCAAGAACAATTAAGTGGGCGACAACGATGTTAAGCCATGACCATTTGCGACCATGAAGTAGCACACCATATACCATGCCACCTAAGAAAGCACCTATTAAGAATTGCCAAGCGAAGGTGGATGAACCACCGAAAACGGTGCTATTTAAAAAATCGGACATCAGTTCAACTGTGCCGGCCAACCACGGACCAAGAAAATAGCCCATCAGACCCATAGAAATAAAGCCTAATGCTATTTGAAAATAGCTAGGACCAATACTAATTTTCCATAATATGATATCAAGTGCTAACATCAACGCTGCGATGGTCAGCACTTGTATCGTCAATTTTGGGCTTTTAAATGTATAATAATCTTTCAACATGCTTGTAACATCCTTTTACGCATTCAGGCGATCTGGCAAAAAGACTGCCGCTAGTGCGCCAATAAAGAGTGACATCATGAAAATAGTAAAAATATGATTAACAGACACATGATAATCTAATAACCAGCCAACCAGCAAAGGACCAATTACGGCGCCTAACCGGCCAATTCCTTGGGCAATACCGGTCATAGTACCACGATATTCCGGCAAATATTGAACCGGAGTCAGTGCAATAATTGTGCCGTAAGCACCAAGATTAAAAAATGAGAGTAAACTGCCGAATAGTATGGTTGCAGGTATGCCGTCAGCTTGACCAAAGGCAAAAGCACTCAACGCTGTGCCAAACATGTAAATGATGAAGACCCAACGAACTTGTATTTTTCCCATTAACCACGCTGCAACAAAATAACCAGGCAATTGTGCAATTGTAATGAGAACGGTATAGCCAAATCCCGTCACTAAAGTGTTGCCACGACTAGCCAAAATTGTCGGCAGCCACATAAACATGCCATAATAACTGAACATCACCATTAGCCAAGTTAACCATAGTAGAATAGTTTGATAATTAAAATTAGCAATCAAACTTGTTTTTAAAGTGGGTGATTTTGTGGCTATCTTTGGTGCATCAGTGAGCCTACTGCGCAAGATCAGAGCAAACAATACCGGAACGGCGGTTAGTATTAATAACCCACGCCAGCCAAGGTTATTAGCAAAAAAGAATGCTAATACGGATGCAATGAGCCAACCCACTGCCCAAAAACTATCTGCTAGAATTAATAGGCGCGATTGTACGGTTCCTTTAAAATGGTCAGCCAAATAAGTTGCGGCTACAGGTAATTCGCCGCCCAAACCAAGACCAACTATGAAACGAATAACTAAAAACCAGTGATAATTGGGTGAAAATGCTAATGCTAAATTGCCCAAAGAGAACAAGACAAGACTGGCTGTTAAAACGTTTTTTCGACCAAAGTGGTCAGCAGCCTTACCAAACAATATGGCACCAAATGCCATGCCAATAGCTGTGACAGAAGACAATAGACCTGTTTGAGTGGCTTCTAGATGCCACTGTGTTTTTACCATTGGCATGATAAATGACAGCAACGCCACATCTAGTGCATCAAAGAGCCAAGCAGTACCGATAATTAATAATGTTTTGCGCGTAAAAGATGACCACATAAAAAAACTCCCTTTTAAGTATTAAATACTTTTATTGGAGTTAAGAATATCACGCTATTGATTAAAAGTCAATTTTACTTTAATTGGTAGAGTTTTGCTGGACGGCCTTTTCCTACTGTGGTAACAGCACCAGTTTCAGAAAAAAGATGATCGTGTGTTTTTCGAAAATTGGAATTATCAATTGCTAATTCTGAGATGCCGAGGAAATTAGCATAGATTTTACGTGCATTTTTGAGTGTAAAGGTGTCGCCAAGAATCCGTAGAATTGACGGCGCATAATCAAGTTTGTTGCGAACACGAGTGATGGCGGTTTGAATAATCAATTCATGATCAAAAGCTAATTGTGATTGGTTACTATTAACGGTTAAGTTCTGATAAAAAATGTCTGGTGAGGCGGTTGGTAATTTAATACTGAACTCAGGGTGAACTAAATAAAAGCGACTATGTAATGATTTGACCGGTACCCAAGCAACATTGACAGCGCCGACACCTGGTGTCAAATCTGGCATTTTTGGCAAAAAACTCATGTACGCTAGGGCAAGCTGACGGTCTGATTTAGTGCGAAGCACTGATGAAAAAGTCGCAAGCTGTTCAGTATGGAAACTATCTAATTGGATACCAATTTTGTCTGAAATGAGTCTTAGCGCCGCTGAATCGGCATCTTCAGTTGACCTTAGAAATGTTTCAGGAAGGCTCCAAAAATGTTTAAAGGGCTCATCTGATTTTTTTGCTAAGAGTACCACAACTTCTTCAGTTGTAAAATTATAACTCCAAATGACGTTGGTTACTGTGACAATTGGCCGCGAAATAATTTCTGGCATGAATTTGAACACCTCCTATGGCTTATTATATCTTATTTTTTGGTGAAATAGCTGTCACCATGATCTTGAGTTTACTGAATGAACGTCACAACAATGGTGTTATCAACGCATGACGAGCCAATGAAAAAGGCAACCAACTAAAAGTTGATTGCCTATTAGAAATTGCCCCTGCTGGATTCGAACCAGCGCGTAGTGGCACCAGAAGCCACCGCCTTACCGCTTGGCCAAGGGGCAATTACTCTATATATTTTACAGAAAATGTCTCTCTTTTGCAAGCAGTATTTTTGAAACGATTGCGATTTTGTTCAAGCATTCGATTGTGATTAAAAAAATGAAAATTTCATGTCCTGGTTTTGAAAATATCATAGGCGCCAATCACAGCAAATTAACCTTTCAGTTAGAATAATGAAAAAATAATCGTTTCATTTGTGACATTAATTAGCGGAGTTTGATATTATCAAAATGTTGTTGTGACAGCATTTGTCTTCATGATAGCTTTCAAAATCAAAGTTCGATATACTAGAAAAACATAGAAGGGGGTAACACATGCAGTACGCAACTTACGACAACACAATTAAAAAATTAGCACAGCACCATATTACGGTAAAAGATATCGCCCAAATTGCTTTTGATAATGAACAATCATACGTGGCAGGTTTGACACTTGAGCAAGTGTCAGAAGCGGTGGAAAGTATTTTACATAAGCGCGTTGTTCAGCACCAAGTATGGGTTGGACTTGAATTAGATCGCTTGGCTGAAGAACATTTATTAGAAGCACCACTGCAAGATTTAGTTGAACATGATGATGGTTTATTTGGCGTTGATGAGACAATTGGAACCGCCATTGCAATGTCTTTTGACACGATTGGTGTGACCAATTATGGCTACATCGACAAACTAAAAGTTGGACTGGTTGGCGAACTTGATCGCAAGGGAAAAACAAGCGAAGCAGTGACGACATTTGCTGATGATATTGTGGGTGCTCTAGCTGCAGCTGCTGCTTCTAAGGTAGCCCACAAATTTGCGGCAGGAATGGTTGAAAACGAATCAGAAATCAAAAACTAATACTGAGGTGTTTTTTTATTGTCATCATCAGGGATAGAAAATATTTGCAAAATAGGTCTAGACCAATTATACTTAAAGTATAAAAGCTAGAGGAGGAAAGTGCTGCGGCGTCCAAAACGCCGTACCACGTGATGATATGGCAAAATTAATTAAGAATATTGACTTGTATACAGGCTATAAGCATATGCCAGACGCCTACATGCGCTTCACTGACACAATTGAGGAAGTTGGCTACATGGCTGATTTCACAGCGCGAGCTGACGATGAAGTCATTGACGAGGCAACTGGTCAACTGGTCGTACCAGGATTCATTGATGTTCATAAACATGGTGGTTACGGTTTAGACACTATGGACGGCGATCCCGATAAGCTTAACGAGATGGTCAACAAGATGGTGACAGAAGGGATTACCTCACTATTTCCAACGACCATGACGCAATCACCTGAAAATATTGAACGTGCGTTGAAGACAATCGATCAAGTCGCTAAGACTAATCCGGTTATTCAAGGAATTCACTTGGAGGGACCTTTCATTAATAAAGTTTTCATGGGTGCCCAACCTGAGAAGTATATTATTGATCCAAATACTGAGTTACTCAAAAAATGGTATGCACTTTCTGGCGAACGAATACGCTTAGTCACTTATGCGCCTGAAAATGGTGGGTTACCTGACTTTGAGGCATTCATGTTGCAACATCATATTGTGCCATCGATTGGCCATTCTAATGCTACTCGTGAACAGTTACGACATTCCCGTGCTACTCACATAACACATTTGTATAACGCACAACGACCACTACATCATCGTGAACCCGGTGTTACGGGTCATGGCATGCTTGAAGAATCAATTACAGGCGAATTAATCGCTGATGGTTTCCACGTTGTGCCTGATATGCTACAATTAGCTTTCAAGGTCAAGGGGGCACAGCGTCTTGATTTGGTGACTGATTCAATGCGTGCCGAAGGATTAGGTAATGGCGAATCAGAATTGGGTGGACAAAAAGTAATTGTTAAAGACAAACAGGCACGCTTAGAAAATGGTCACTTGGCTGGTTCTGTTTTAGCCTATGATGATGCTTTTGCTAATATTCAACGCTTTACAAGTGCGGATATTAGCGATGCTGTGCAAATGAGTTCAGTCAACCAAGCACGGGAATTTGGTTTGACACAAAAAGGTGATTTGTCAGCAAGTAAAGACGCTGATTTTAATATTTTTAATCAAGACATGCAATTACAAGCGACATACTCACTTGGTCGTCGCTTCGCAAGGGAGAATTAATGGCTAAACCGCGTTACATCGAAATTCACAATCAAATATTGTCACGAATAGAAGCTGGCGAGTGGGAAGCTCAAAAACGTTTGCCCGCTGAGCGTGATTTGGCACTGGAATTTGATGTGTCGCGGATGACTTTGCGTCAAGCAATTCAAACTTTGGTAGACGAAGGCATTTTGGAACGCAAGGTTGGTTCAGGAACCTATGTTGCTGAAAAGAAAGTGTCTGAACGTGCGCTGGGTGTCACAAGTTTTACGGAATTAATGGCTGCCACAGGAAGACAAGCACGCACGGTGACTGTCAGTTATAAAACAACAACACCCTCTGCTTCGGAAATGGAGCATTTGCAACTATCAGAGACTGATGAAGTATTGGTGATGGAACGGCTGCGTTTGGGTGATGATGAACCTATTCTGTTAGAACAAACAACTTTGCCGGTTAAATTAGTTGAAGCGTTTACACGTAGTCAATTAACGCAATCGTTGTATGCAACGCTGGAACAGGCAGGCATTAATCCGGGTCGCGCTGAGCAAACAATTACGGCGAGTCTAGCCAACGAACGCTTATCAGAGTTACTTCATATTAAGCGTGGTGATCCAATTCTGTCAGTACGTCAAGTTTCATATGATCAAAATGATATGCCGTTTGAGTACTCTCGTTCATTTTATGTTGGTGAGCGCTTTGAAATGACAATTACACGTTAAAAAAGCTGATATCTGTACGATATCAGCTTTTTTATTATTTATGATTGAGTCGTTTAACAAGAATATCACCAATGACTTGAACCACTAAGACTAGAATCAAAACTAACAATGTTGCAACTAACGTTGTATCGGTAGCAAAACGATTATAACCATACGAAATGGCCATATTTCCTAGACCGCCGGCGCCAATAGCACCAGCCATGGCAGTTAAGCCAATCAAACTAATTAAAGTGACGGTTGAAACACGAACCAGTTCGGACCGTCCTTCTCGTAAGTAAACGCCAAACACAATATCCCAAAAAGATGCACCAACTGATTGTGCAGCTTCGACGATGCCACCGCTAACTTCTGATAAAGCAACTTGAACTTGTCGTGCGTAAAACGGAAAGACGCCAAGAGATAATGGCACAAGCGCTGCGGTTGTGCCAATTTGGGTACCAACAATAATTTTGGTGACAGGTGCAATAGCTGCCAACAAAATGATGAATGGTAAGGCACGGAAGAAGGACACGATTTTATCAAAAATCCAAAACCAAGTTTTACTTGGTGCAATACCATTTGGCGCGGTAATAATAAGACCAATACCGAAAATCAGACCCAAAAGGCCACCAAAAATAGCTGACCAAAATGTCATGTACAGTGTTTGTACAATCGCAGTCCACCAACCAGTGTCGCCACCCCAGCCTTGATATATTACATTAGGGAAAGTATGTGCAAACCATTGGTTCATAATGATTGGCCTCCTTTAATAAGTTCAACTGTCACATGGTGGTCACGCAAGGTACCAAGTGCAGCTTTTAGTTGTGCTGATTCGCCTGATAAAATAACCAACAATGAGCCAACAGGCGTTTCTTGCAAAATTTCAATGTTGCCGTACAAAATATTAGCAGTAACATTGAAATCACGGAATAATCCAGCAATTAATGGTTCATCTGTTGTGTCGCCAACATATGACAGGCGCGCAAAGACTTCGTTATCTTTTAAGTTGTGAACCAACGCTTCATGGCTAATTGTTTCGATTGCTTTATCAATATTGGTAGCCGTTTCAATAAATTCACGTGTGAGTTGTTCTTTTGGTTGTGCAAATATTTCTAATAGTGAACCGCTTTCGATAATTTCACCGTCTTGCATGACGGAAACTTTGTTGGCAATTTCTTTAACAGCCTGCATTTCGTGCGTAATTAAAACAATTGTCAAACCAAATTCTTGATTGAGTTTCTTTAGTAATGCCAAAATTTGATTGGTTGTTTTAGGATCCAAAGCTGAAGTAGCTTCATCAGAAATTAAAATTTCAGGGTCGTTTGCCAAAGCGCGGGCAATGGCGACACGCTGTTTTTGTCCACCTGAGAGTTGGGCAGGAAATTGATCAGCGCGATCAGATAAATCAACTAATTCAAGTAATTCTGCTACTTTTGCCTTTTTTTCTTCCTCTTTTAATGGACTGTGTTGCAAGGCAAACGCAACGTTTTCAGTGACTGTCCGCTCATTTAGCAAATTAAAGTGTTGAAAAATCATGCCGATTTTGCGGCGTCTGTCACGTAAAGCGTTACCACCAATGATTGTTTTTTTAGCATTTTCATCAGTTGCTTGAAAAAACGTTTCGTTATTCACAATCACAGAGCCACTAGTTGGTTCTTGTAATAAATTAATGACGCGAACAAGGGTTGATTTACCAGCGCCGGAATAACCAACAATACCGTATACATCCCCACGATTAACGTGAACAGTAACATTATTAACGGCTGTGATCGTCCGCTTTTTTTGATGGAAAGTGACATTGATATTGTCTAGTTTAATAATGGGTTCTTCTGTCATTTTTCATAACTCCTAATTAGTGCTTTAATGACATCAATGTGTTGATTGTAGTCATCTAGGCGAATATTTTCATTTGGTGCGTGGTCGTTTGTATTGGCATAACCAATTCCTAAACTGGCAATGGGGGCACCCAATGCTTCATGAATATAATACATAGGGCCAGTACCGGGGGATGTTGGGATAACAACAGGTTGTGCTTTGTAGTAATTGGCTGTGACATCAATAACGCGTAAAATTTCTGGGTCCGACATGTCACTACGATAACCGGGTTGCCCCAATGTCTTAGTCACCAGAATATCAGAAAAGCCACGGTTTTGAAAGTGTTGCTTGATTTGAAGGAGCGTTTTGTCAGGATCCATTCCTGGAACTAAACGTGCTTCAAGTTTGGCTGATGCCTTGGCAGGCAAGACAGTCTTCACGCCTTCACCAACGTAGCCGCTTTCAATACCCTCAATGTTGAGTGTCGGTGAAAAATATAAAGTTGACTTCAAATCATCCCCAGTTTTGTCAGTCAAAAGCGGCACAGTGATTTGATGTTGCGCAATTAGTGCATCATGTGTCAGAGGTAATGCAGACACTAGCTGTATTTCACGGCTGTTTGGTGGCGTCACATCATCATAGAATCCTGCTACCGTAATGTGACCATTGTCATCGTACAATGTGGCTAGTGCCTGTGTCAAACGCCAGGCAGCTGAATCGACAACAGCAGCTAAAGACGAATGTAAATCATGACCAGCCGTTGTCGCGCTGACATCAAAAGTCACAATGCCTTTGTTACCGCCAAATATTTCCACTTCTTCGTTGGCATTTTTACCACCCGATTCCCAGATAACGAGGTCGCCAGATAAATGCTGCTGATACTTAGCCAAATAATCGTCGAGATGCTGAGATGACGTTTCTTCAGAACCTTCTATAATAAAGGTAATATTAATCGGTAACTGATTGTTACGTTCAGATAAATACTCAGCCACGGCAGTTAAGCGTGCAGTCAGGTTACCCTTGTCATCATCAACACCGCGACCATACAACTTACCATCTTTTTCTGTCAGCTGCCAAGGATCACTGTGCCACAAATCAAGTGGTTCTGCTGGTTGAACATCGTAATGATTATAAATGATAACTGTTGGCGCTTGAGGCACATCGCTGGTCAATTTGCCAATGATGAATGGTGCAAAGTAGGTATCATCATATAACACCTCAGCCCCTAAACCACGCAGTGCGTCCGCAATTAATTTAGCAGTTTCTGGTAGTGATTCATGTTTTGCTGAAACACTAGGTAATGCAACCAAATCATGTAAAAGTGTTAAATATTGTGTTCTGATGCTCATCTATTATCAATCCTCCCGCAACAACTATGTACGCGCAAAAGCGCATGTATTATTTCTTATAATCCCAAACAGTGATTTCAGCTGAGCCATAGAACTTCTTTACCAAACGCTTTGTTTCGGCGGTTTGCAAAGATTTCACGACTTTTTTATAGGTCGCGTTATTCTTGTCTTTCTTGTTAGCGGCAATAAAGTTAAAGTATTGTTCACTGTCTTTGTTAAGTCCTTCAACATAAATTGCTGAATTAATGTCTAACTTGGCAGAAATAGCATAGTTAGTGTTAATGACTGCGCCAGCGATTTTGGGATCATCTAACGATTTGGCTGTCTGTGACGCGTCAATTGGTGTGATTTGTAGTTTTTTAGGATTTGATGTAATATCCTTTGGCGTTGCCGTATTAGTATCTTTGATTTTAATTAAACCAGCTTCAGCTAATAAATGAATGCCACGGTTTTCGTTAGTGACATCGTTTGGCACAACGATTTGATCACCTGTTTTAAATTCAGATGTCTTCTTATATGATTTAGAATATAGGCGTAGGGGTGTCGTCCAAGTATCACCGATTGAAACAATATTAGTTTTGTATGTTTTGTTCCAGTTGGCTAAAAATGGATAGTTTTGGAAAGCATTCAGATCAATGTCACCATCGGCTAATGCTTTGTTAGGCTGTGAATAGTCAGTGAATTTTTTTGTTTTTAAAGTGATGCCATATTTGTCTTTTGCGGTCTTGATTGCGGCATCCCAGATTTGATCTTCTTCCTTTGATCCGGCCATAACGCCGATTGTTACGGTCTTTGATTGACTTTTGCTACCATGACCAAACGTATAAATAGCACCAGCAACAATGACAACAGCGATACCGCCGATAATCCAATTTGTTTTTTTACTCATAATATTTTCCTCATAGCAGTGATGGATTAGACTCAAATCACATCTTTATTTACTAAAATCAGCGTCCCAAGCGGCTAATTCAACGCCATCATATTGCTTGTTAATGGCTTTCTTAGTGGCTTCTGTTTGGTAGGCTTTAACAACTTTCTTGTACGTAGCGTTGTTCTTGTCCTTTTTGTTAGCAGCGATAATGTTGACCCATTGGTGAGAATTTTTGTTTAAGGGTTCAACAAAGATAGCTTTTTTATAATCTAAACCAGCAGAATCGGCATAAGTACCATTTACCACTGCCCCTTGTACATCTGAGAGTGAGCGAGCTGTTTGATCGGCGGCTAGCTCTTTAATTTTGAGATTTTTTGGATTCTTGGTAATATCTTTAACCGTTGCTAAGGTTAAACCAGATTTGAGATCAATTAAGCCTGCTGCTTTTAAAACATAGAGCGCGCGACTTTCATTACTGGGATCGTTAGGAACAGAAATGGTGTCACCTGACTTATACTGTGAGACTTTTGTATATGTCTTTGAGTACAACCGGATTGGTGAAATGACAGTATCACCAATTGACACGATTTTGTCTCCTGTTGATTTGTTTGACTGTGCTAAGAAGGCATAGTGTTGGAAGGCATTCAAATCAATGTCACCAGATGCAAGTGCTTTGTTAGGTTGTGAGTAATCAGTAAATTCTTTGAATTTTAGCGTGATACCATACTTATCCTTAGCGGTTTTTTTAACCGTATCCCAGATTTTGGCATCTTGTTTTGAACCTGACATAATACCGATGGTGACGGTTTTTGAATTTGTCTTGGCTTTTTGACCAAAGCTAGCATAGGCAATGCCAGCAATAGCGACAACAGCTACACCACCAACAAGCCATTTAGTTGTTTTACTCATGATACGTATTTCTCCCTGTTTTCTCTAAATGATAATACTTGATTTTTAGAATGGCGATGAACAAGATATTTTGTCAATCAAAAAAGCCGCTTCTGTACTTTAAAATACAGAAGCGGCTTATCATAAGCGCGATACCATTCTGAGTTTGGACTACTTGTTACCAAATAGTTGCTCACTAACCATCGGGCATCGGGAAATGATCCTAGCCGAATGGTGTGCCCGTTAACGGGGGCCAAATCGTTGCAAACTAAACGGTAAACCGATTCGTCTGCACCAATCACAGGTCATTTTCACAATCGCACGCACGCTAACTCACATCTCCCGTTAGCTTTCTTGGCTTTGATAAACTGTTACTTTCCTGTTCAATTCGTTTCATTCTAAAAATCGTTATAGATAATATTACATCCCATTCAAACTAATGTCAACAGTTTTTATTTTTTGAACAGTAAGCCAAAGACAATCAATACAATTAAACTGGCACCAAATAGGGCGTAAGTACCTAATGCTTGTGCCAATAATCCTGAAATGAAAGCGCCAAACAAAAAAGCTAAGACGAGCCAAAGAAAATGAAAAGTATTGCTCAAAAATTGTTTGTCCCGAGTGTAGAAAAAATTAGTGATGTTAGTACCAACACTACGCAAATTACCTGTTGACATGACACTTGTGAATGGCAGACCTTGCAATTTAGGAAAGGAATCTAGTTGGATGGCTAGAAAGAAAGACAAAAATGCGATGAAAAATGTGCTACTCAAATACTGGTGCACGGTAACAATGGCTGTAATACCGATAAATTCAAGCAGAATACTGTGCTGTTGAGAGGACAAACGTCCTTCAGGCCATTGTTTTTTCAGAATTGTATTGCAAGCGGCGCCAATTGTGAAAAACAGAATTGGCCAGATAAAAATCATGCTATCGTTCAAGCGTCCATGGGCTAAATTGAAGCCAGCTTGTATGAGGTTACCGGTTTGTAAACTAGCAAAACGTGATTCGTGGTACTGAAAAGTATAAGCATCAACAAATCCAGAATTCATTGCTAGCAGTAATCCAATAGGTAATCGTTCGTGAATGGGGTGTTGTGTTCTAATCATTATTGTCTCCCTAAATAGTCGTTGCGTATCTTTCCACTTTAGCACTTTGACATTATGTTGGGCAAGGCATGATTGGGCTTTCCAATTATTGTAATGGTGAATGCCTTTTTTGATATAATGGGAACAAAGAATTAGGGGAGAATGAGATGAAGTGGCGATTTTTAATACTGACGTTGTTGTTTGCTATGATTGGCATACAACAGGTTTCAGCAGATGATGACTATGAGATAACTAATTGGCAGCAAACAGTTGCAATTCAGCCTAATGGTGACGCTAATGTGACTAAGCAGGTGAGTTATTCGTTTGATGATGATATGCATGGCGTGGTTATGCGAGAAGGTTTGGCAGCAGGTAAAAAAGCGTCAGCACTGACCTGGGGTGGCTTAAAATCGATCAAAGTTGCGGTGAACGGTCAAACGCCGACAGTCATTCTGCCAAGACAAGGTGCGGCGCAAACCGGTTACGTTGAAACAAAGACGTCAAACGCAGTTAAAGAAAAAGTTTATTATCCAGTTCGTGAAAATGATAAATTAGTTGTGACTTATCAATATGTTTTAAAGGGATTAGTCACAAATTGGGACGACGTGGCAGAAATTAATTGGCGACCAATTTCTGACTGGGATGTTGATTTAGAAAAGGCGAAGTTGATTGTTAAATTGCCTAAAAAATCACCTAAGCAGTTAAAAGCTTGGGTACACAGCCGGGCGCAAGGGGATGTCAAGCTGGATAAATCACAAGGTAAAGTGACTGTTGCAAGTGATACTGTTCCAGCAGATGAATCATTAGAAATTCACATGTATTTTGACAGCAATCAGACGCCGCTTAATCAATTACGTCGCTCTGGCAAACGTGCGAAACTAATTAGCCAGCAAGAAGCAGCGATCGTGGTTAAACATAACAGATTTGTTTTTTGGATGATGATTATTGCTTTTTTGGTTTCACCAATTCTGTTTGTGATAGTAATATTTATCGTATTTTGGCAAAACAAAAAAGTGCGTTATCAACAGAATTTGGCAAATCAAAAAAGCGGTACTGCTGGTGAACCGGTCCATATCTTTGATTTACCAAATGATCTTGGACCGGCATTAATTTCTGAGCGATTAGCAGAAAAGTCCGATGACGCCAAAATTGTCGTGGCAACGTTGCTTGATTTAGTGGCCCGTCATAAAATAACAATGACTTATCAAGACATGAAGCGACCAGATGAGATTACCTATCAAGTAACTGATGAAAAAGATTTGCAACCATTTGAATTATCATTTGTGAGAATGGTTTTTGGCAAAAATCGTGATTTAGTCCGTCATGGTGATTTTAAAAAGAAACAATCACCAGTTTCAAAAAGTATTAGAAAACGAATTGGCGCTTTCAAGCAAGCATTAGCCAAAGCAGAGCAACAGACACGTATTATTGACAAAATTGCTACCCAAAAAGCGACTGATACCAAAACGATGGCGTTGGGTGGCTTAATTGTATTATCAGTGATTTCAGCAGTTGTGTTAGGAATCATTGCTGACCAAACACAAGTGTCGAGTATCTGGGCCATTATTGTGATTGAGAGCGTTGTAGCGCTTGTAACGTTATTATTGACTGCTACACAAAAAACGATTTTCTTCACTGTACCAGACGGTATGCAGGAACAATGGCAGTGGCAAGGATTTAAAAAGATGTTACATGATATTGCACACTTACAAGACAAGCAGGTGCTAGACGTCCAATTGTGGGATAAAATTTTAGCTTATGCAGTCATCTTTGGGGAAGCCAAGAATGTCGCTAATCAAATGAAAATCTGGGCGAAAGATACGGATTGGGATACTGATAATACATTATTATTTGTACCGTATTATTTGTATGGTAGCGACTGGAGTGATGGTTTTGTCACTAGTATCAATCAAGATGGTGCCTTCCAATCAAGTAGTAACGTGAGCGGTGGCGGTGGCAGTTTCTCTGGTGGTTCATCAGGTGGTGCTGGTGGCGGCGGTGGTGGTGCTTTTTAACATCGAGTGGGCATAAATTAAACAACATTTTTCCAAAAAATTTGTTATACTATATGTATAAGTTAATTTCTGAGGGAGTAACTGACGAAATGTTCGTGGCTGAATCGTCAAAGCAAAACAGCAATGTTTTATATCGCGCTATGCGCCGGTTCAGCATTAAACAGTGAGACTCATGTAAACGTTTATTTGCGTTTGCATGGGTCTTTTCATTTTGTTAGTCTTAGCTTAACCTCAAGCGTATAAGGAGAATTTCGATGGCAGATAAGCCGTTATATAACCAAGACAGTACGGATGTTTTGGTAGCATTAAAAACTGATGCAAAGGCTGGTTTGACAGGTCAAGAGGCCAAGGCACGTTTTGAAACAAACGGTCCTAACCAGTTGAACGAAGCAAAATCAACCAGTTTAGTTCAGAAATTCATCAACCAGTTTAAGGATTTGATGATTGCTATCTTGTTAGCTGCTGCAATCGTGGCGGCGTTTACAGGTGAACTGGTTGACGCCATCTTCATTTTGGCCATTGTCATTATCAACGCTGTTTTTGGTGTTTTCCAAGAAGCCAAGGCCGAAGATGCCATCAATGCGTTGAAAGAAATGTCGACACCTAACGCAAACGTCATTCGTGATGGCAAGGAAATGTCTGTGAAATCAACGGATTTGGTTGTGGGTGATGTTGTCCGTCTGGAGGCTGGTGACATTGTGCCAGCTGATTTACGTTTGATTGAATCTGCCTCTCTTCAAATTGAAGAAGCCTCATTGACGGGTGAATCAGTACCGGTTGATAAAATTGCAGATACACTAGCAGATAGTGATTTGCCGTTGGGTGATCGCACCAACCTTGGATTCATGAATACTAACGTGACCTACGGTCGTGGTGTTGGTGTCGTAACAGGTACGGGAATGCAAACCGAAATTGGGCATATTGCCGGCATGTTAGAGGCGGCTGATGAAACCAAAACACCATTGCAAACGAATTTGGTCAAGCTAGGTCAAGTTTTGACATACTTGATTTTAGGCGTTGCTGTGGTAACGTTTATTGTTGGTTTGTTGCGTGGTCGAGAGACGATCATTGATATGTTGTTAACATCCATTTCTTTGGCGGTTGCCGCTATTCCAGAAGGTTTGCCAGCGATTGTGACGATAACATTAGCATTAGGTACCACACGCATGGCCTCGCGTCATGCCCTCGTTCGTAAGTTGCCAGCCGTTGAAACGTTGGGCTCAACTGATATTATTGGTTCTGATAAAACAGGAACGTTAACTCAGAACAAAATGACAGTCGAAAAGCTGGTGGTTGATGCTGAGATTTCAGACGCTGACAATACCGGAGAATTGACTGATACGTATGCCAGATTAGCTGATATTTTGGCATTAAATAATGATACAAAGCGTACAGAAAACGGTTTAGTTGGTGATCCAACTGAAACGGCGTTAATTGCCTTTAATGAGAAGCATGATCGTGATATTGACAAGTTATTTAACGAGATGCCACGTGTTGCAGAATTACCCTTTGATTCAGAACGTAAGTTGATGTCAACGGTTCATCCGGCACCGAATGGTTATATTATTACAGTCAAAGGTGCGCCTGATGAATTATTAAAGCGTGCCACACGAATTGAAATGTCCGGTCAAATTGTTGACTTGAGTGATGATATTCGTGCTAAACTACTGGGAATTAATTCTGAGCTAGCAACGCAAGCGTTGCGTGTGTTAGGATTTGCTTACAAATTAGTTGATGAAATGCCCACTGAGATGACGACACAAGTTGTTGAAAATGATTTGGTATTTACTGGTTTTGTAGGCATGATTGACCCAGAGAGACCAGAAGTTGCACAGGCTGTTGCCGAAGCAAAAGCTGCTGGTATTCGACCAATGATGATCACGGGTGACCATCGTGATACAGCGGCAGCGATTGCGATTCGTTTAGGTATTTTGGATGAGAAAGACATTGATACTGCCGTCATTTCTGGTTCTGATATTGACGCGATGAGTGAAGCCGAATTTTCAGAAAATGTCACTCGTTACAATGTCTATGCTCGTGTTGCGCCAGAACACAAAGTAAAAATAGTCAATGCTTGGCAGAAAAAAGGCAAAGTTGTCGCGATGACTGGTGATGGTGTTAATGATGCGCCTGCTTTGAAAGCTGCTGATATCGGTATTGCAATGGGTATTACTGGAACAGAAGTTTCTAAAGGTGCTTCTGATATGGTTTTGGCTGATGATAACTTTGCAACGATTGTGCATGCTGTTGAGGAAGGTCGTAAGGTCTTTGCTAATATTCAAAAAGCATTACAGTATTTGTTGGCTTCTAACTTAGCGGAAGTGATTTCAATCTTTGTGATGACACTTTTGGGTTGGAATATCTTAGCGCCAATTATGATTCTGTGGATTAACTTGGTAACCGATACTTTGCCAGCGATTGCCTTAGGTATTGAGCCAGCAGAAAAGGGTGTGATGAAACGCAGTCCTCGTGGTCGTGGTGCTAGTTTCTTGTCTGGTGGCGTTGGTCCTGCTATTATTTGGCAAGGTATTTTGCAAGCTGTTATTGTGTTGAGTGTGTATGGTTTTGCTTTGGCAGCACCCGTTCATGCGGAGAGCCATCTGGCTCACCAAGATGCTTTGACTATGGCATTTATGACACTCGGATTGATGCAAATGTTTAACGCGATTAACGTTAAATCAGTTTATGGTTCAATGTTTGGACCACAGGCCTTTAGAAACAAGATGTTCAACTGGGCATTATTAGGATCACTTGTAGTCATGGCAGCTGTTGTTGTGATTCCACCTTTGAACCCCTTGTTCCATGTTTCGCATTTGGATACTTATCAATGGGCAATTGTGTTAGTTGCGGGAATTAGTATCATTGTGATTGTGGAACTGGTAAAATTGGTTCAACGAACAATTTTCAAAAAAGGATAAGAGAGAACATTGGCAAAATTTAATCCCAAACAAGCACAAGTTTACGTACAAACGTTGCAACAAGTTTTAACAGCAACACAAGAAGCAGCTGATCGTGTCGCCCCATTTTTTACTAAATTGGATGATGCGAAACAAGAGAACAAGGTAACTGACATTCCTGCAGCAGAATTCGCTGAAATTAAAGCCGAGTTTGAAGACGCAGTGACGAGTTATCAAGAGAATGCTGCTCGTTTGAACGCAGCACAAGCCCCAATTCGTATTTTGGGTGTGCATAAGTCATTAGCAAAGAATTATGAATTATACGCTCAGGCAACAGCGCTGATGAGCGACTCACTAAATGTAGCTGATCAAACAATTGATGACGTTAAATATGAACAATCTGAGGCTGATCAAGCCCAATATTTGAACAAAGTACAGACAAATGTATCAAAAATAATGACTTCACAAATGTAAATCGGTCTAGACCAAAAAGAGGATAAACACCACATCGAATGGTGCTTATCCTCTTTTTGGTCTAGTTATTTTTTCAAAGAATTTCATCACAAAAGTGATTTAAACCGTGACATGAAAGCGTTTACATGATAAGATAAAGACGAAGCACAACTTAAATGGATGCCACTCATGAAGTAAAAAATGACGCTTCACAGATTCTTTCATTGCATCCAACATGAAGTGGAGGAGACTTTCATGCAGAGAATAACAGATTGGTTACAGAAAAATTTGGTGCCGATTGGCGCGAAATTATCGTCTATTAAGGCATTGAATGCTATTCGTGATGGTATCGCCTTGGCAATGCCACTCATTTTGGTCGGATCTTTAGCGATGATTATTCGTAATTTTCCAACCCCTAATGATATGTGGGTGACATGGATTACTGCTAATGGTGTCTTAAATTGGTTGGTGAAAATCATTTACGGTACTTTTTACTTAGTCGGTATTGTTTCAGTCGTTGGTATCGCTGCCAATTATGCCAAGTTGCTATCACCAAAGGCTGATGGTATTTCAGCAGGTGTATTAGCACTGGGTGGTTATTTCGTTTCGACACCATATTTAAATGGTGCTAACGGCAACCAAGCGTGGGGTGCTAAAGTCGCAATTGCCGATCAAGGAATTGCATATTCGGCAACAAACGCTAACGGTATGTTTGCAGCAATTATTATTGGACTGGTGTCAGCAGCCATTTATGCTTGGTTCTTAAATCATAACATTACCATTAAAATGCCTGATTCAGTACCACCAGCCGTCGGACACTCATTTGCGGCACTAATTCCTGGATTTGTGATTATTTTGCTCTGGGCGTTGCTTTATGCGCTATTCCAAGCAACTGGCTTGGTATCTATTCATAATATCTTACAAATGATTTTGGGAGATCCGCTAAAAGCGTTTGGTGGTTCATTAATTGGTGCGATCGTAGTAGCAGTACTTGTCTCACTATTCTGGTTTATCGGTATTCACGGTGGTAACTTAGTTGGTGCTATTATGTCACCTATCTTCTTGCAATTGATGCAAGAAAACGTTGATGCAGCCAAAGCAGGTAAAGCTCTACCAGAAGTTATTACACAACCATTTATGGATAATTTTGTCTACATTGGTGGTGGTGGTGCGACGTTAGGTTTGATTATTGCACTCGCTATTTTTGCAAAATCAAAGCAAAACAAAGCAATGCGACCATTGACATTAGTGCCTGGTATCTTTAACATTAACGAGCCGACAATGTTTGGTTTGCCAGTTGTTTTGAATGTTTACTTAATCGTACCCTTCCTGATTGTGCCAGTGATGAATGTCTTGATTTCATATTTTGCGATGTCATCAGGATTAGTTGCACGTACAACAGGTACACCTGTACCATGGACAATGCCACCAGTGATTTCTGGTTTCTTGGCAACCTCAAGTATTTCTGGGGCGGTGTTACAAATCGTTTTGATTCTTTTGGATCTATTAATTTGGATTCCGTTCTTCAAAGTGTTTGATAAGGCGCTTTTGGATGAAGAAAAGCAAGCTGATAGCGACGCTGTTGTTGGATAAAATAAAAGCTTTAATCAAACTTTTGATTAAAGCTTTTATTTTGAATCGTCATCAATGTTTGTTTGGTAAAAAATCCTTGGGCAAGTTGAGAAGCGATGGGATAAATGTTCTTTTGCCATGTTTGGTATTGATCAAGAGATATGTCATCAATTTTCTTCAGATCAGTTAATTTATTGATGGTCAAGCCAATATCATATTGTTTGATAATAGCTGCAAGCGCACTTTGTTGCCAAGCAATCAATGGCAATCCTGCTCTGAGATAAAGACTTGCTTTGTGTGGTGCGTTGTATTTAGTGTAGCTTTGATATTTCTTATCTTCAAAATCATTATCCCATATCAAACCAAATCCGGATGTGAGCTGGTTTAAAATATCATCCGGGTCAAAATTACCCTGGTAACTAACCTGATTAGGGAAAACAAAATCACGCCATTTTTTAGGCACAGAACCAAATAAGTTGATTTCTGGCCCGTCGTAATCTTTTAGCCAAGGTGATTTTTGAAAAGTACCAGCAAAATTAATGAGGTGGCTATATGAAGCTAAATTGTGGACTTCCCCAAGATAATCAAATAAAGGTTGAATAATGAAGGTTGAGTTGACGCCCATATGTTTAAGGGCATTAGCCATGACCTCTGAATGAACGATAATAGTATTGTACTGCTTTAAAACAGACAATTCCCAAGCATCGGTTTTGACCAGGCGAAGTGGTTCAATATCGTGGATTAAAACAATACTGCGGGCGGAACGTTTATTGATCTCTTGTACCCATTGTTGTTCAAAGTGGCAACTCATGTAGCTAGGAAATTGATGAATCACAGTATCATCTGCTTTGACAGTGTTAAGCCAATTTTTAATATGGTTCTGTCGCGTTTCATCGTCAAAACGAACATCGTTATAACGGGCAATAGGTACAATGGTCCAACCTTGTGCTTGAGCAATTTGTGCATAATCCGCTTTTGCCTTCAAGGCACCTAACGGCATCCATGGTTCAATTGTGTGCGTGATAAAGTAAGTCATAGCGACATTATACCAAAATCCGAACCATTTTTTAAAAAAATAGATAAAAAACGAACTATATTATAAAAGGGATGATATTATTCGGTAATTATATACCTTTTTAACCAAATTTTAACCTAAAATCAGACGTAAAGTCGGATAATGTAGGTATTAACTTTTGGGAGAAGAAAAACATGCAACGTTCAGCAAAAATTGGTATTGGTGCGGCGGCAGTCGTCGTTATTGCGGGTGGTATCTACGCAGCAACTCAACAATCAACAAAGAAAAGCTCTGGCTATGCCGTGGCTTTGGTTACAGATGGTGGTGGTATAGATGATCGATCATTTAACCAGTCAGCTTGGGAAGGGTTGCAAGCTTATGGAAAAGCCAATGATTTGAAGCAAGGAAAAGGCGGCTACAATTATTTTCAGAGTACGGATACCTCAGATATCAAGACTAATTTACAAACAGCCGTTAAAGGCGGCTATAAGTTAGTTTATGGTGTCGGGTTTGCGGCGGCACCAGCTGTAACAAGTGTTGCCAAGGCTAATCCTAAGACAAATTTTGCAATTATTGACGCAGTGATTACTAAGAAAAATGTTGCTTCATTGACATTCAAAACTGAGCAATCATCATACTTGGCCGGCGTTGCGGCAGCCAAGCAATCAAAGAGTGGCACCGTTGGTTTCGTTGGTGGTATTCATGGTGATGTTATCGACACATTTGAGGCCGGCTTTAAAGCTGGTGTTAAGGCAACCAACGCTAATATCAAAGTATTAACACAGTATACTGATTCATTTACTGATGCTGCTAAAGGCAAGACAATTGCGGCGTCAATGACTGCCAATGGTGCTGATGTGATTTTCCAAGCAGCTGGTGGCGCTGGAAATGGTGTTTTTGCAGAAGCTAAGGCAGAAAACCAAAAAGAGAGTGCAAGTTCGGATAAAAAAATCTGGGTCATTGGTGTTGATCGTGATCAAAAGACCGATGGTAACTACAAGGATAAAGATGGTAAGTCATCTAACTTCACATTAGTGTCAGCAGTAAAGCGTGTTGATAGTGCGGTTGAAGACGTTGCAACGAAAGCTAAAAAAGACAAGTTCCCTGGGGGAAAAACAATTACCTATGGGTTGAAAGAAAAGGGTGTCAGCCTATCCAAGGATTCTGCTTCTAGCAGTGTTTGGTCAGCAGTTCAGTCAGCACAAAAGAAAATTATTGCTGGTGATATTAAAGTGCCAATTCACCCATAAATATGGCTTCAAAAAGCGATCGCAGCAATGCGATTTTTTTTTACAGGAATTTGTGGTGAAACAATCAAAAAACGAACAATTTGATTTATTCTACATTTTCTTTCGTCTTTTGTTCAAAGATTAGTCACGATTCCTGCTTGAAAGCCTGTATAATAGTCATTGGAGTTTAGGAAAAGGATAACTATAATGGATTTTAATACAGTTTTTGATTATGAAGATGTGCAGCTAATTCCCAATTTGGGGATACTTGAGTCACGTTCTCAGGCAGACACATCGGTTAAGTTGGGACGATATACCTTTAAATTACCAGTTGTGCCTGCCAATATGCAAACGGTTATTGATGAACCGTTAGCAAGACATTTAGCAGCCAATGGTTATTTTTATGTGATGCACCGTTTTGAACCAGCTAAACGATTAGATTTTGTTAAAAATATGCAATCTGATCAGTTAATTGCCTCTATTTCAGTGGGCATAAAACCGGAAGAGTACCAATTTATTGATGATCTTAAATCAGCTGGTTTAGTTCCTGAGTTTATCACAGTTGATGTTGCGCATGGGCACGCTACACCGGTTATCGACATGGTGAAGTATATCAAAAAAACTTTGCCAGATAGTTTTGTGATTGCTGGTAATTTGGCAACACCTGAAGCCGTTCGAGATCTGGAAAATGCCGGTGCTGACGCCACTAAAGTTGGCGTAGGACCTGGAAAAGCTTGTATTACCAAGTTGAAAACTGGCTTTGGAACTGGCGGTTGGCAGTTGGCGGCGCTACGTTTATGCGCTAAGGCAGCAAAAAAGCCAATTATCACCGATGGTGGTATTCGTCATAATGGTGACATAGCTAAATCCATTCGATTTGGTGCGACAATGTGCATGATTGGTTCACTATTTGCTGGTCATGATGAAACACCTGGTGAAGTAGTCGAAATGAATGGTGATAAATTTAAGATGTATTTTGGTTCTGCTTCACAATTTCAGAAGGGTGAATACAAGCATGTTGAAGGTAAAAAATTGCTAGTCCCTTATCGTGGTAGTGTTGATACCACGCTACGCGAAATGAAAGAAGATTTGCAATCATCAATTTCGTATGCTGGTGGTCGTGAATTAGCAGATCTTAAACGTGTTGACTATGTCATTGTTAAAAATTCAATTAGTAATGGTGACAGTTATTAATAATAAATGAAATATGTTAAGAAAACTGACATGATATTGTACGCTCGTCAGCTTTTTTGCTATACTGGAGTATTATGAAAAAGATATGGATGTTTTGTGTTGCTTTTTTAGCAACTGTCACAATGATGATGGGTATTACAAAGGTTGATGCCGCACAGCCGAACTACATTATCACAACCGATGCGACATACCCGCCGTTTGATTTTCAAGATAAAAATAATCAATATACAGGTATTGATCAAGAAATTTTGAAAACAATTGCCAAACGTGAGGGATTTACTTACACGCTTAAACCAATGAGTTTTAATGCTGCTACGCAATCAGTAACATCTGGACAAGCAGATGCAGTGATTGCGGGTATGTCAATTACCGACGAGCGTAAACAGGTTTTTGATTTTGGAACCCCTTACTATAAGTCTGGGATTGCTTGGGCAGTTAAAAAAGGCTCAACTATCAAGTCGTTAAAAGATTTGAAGGGTAAAACTGTTGCGATTAAAACTGGAACGGCTGGTGCTGATTATGCGCTATCAATCCAGAAAAAATATGGCTTTAAGGTCACTTATTTTAGTGATTCTGATACGCTTTATAATGATGTGATCAATGGCAACTCACAAGCTACTTTTGGAGATTTGCCGGTTTTGCAGTATACCATTAAAAATGGTACGAAGCTAAAAGTTATGAACCCAACGAACCCTTACGAGGCTGGTTGGTACGGTTTTGCGGTTAAAAAGGGTGATAATGCACAATTGTTGGCTGCCTTTAACAAAGGATTCGCCGCAATTAAGAAAGATGGCACTTATCAAAAAATTGTCAACAAATATTTAGGTGCCCCAGCTTCAGAGTTCACTGGCAGTAAATCAGATAATAGCTCAGTGTTTGGTATTTTAAAGTCTAATGAAAACGCCTTTATGAAAGGATTGTGGCAAACAATCCTGTTAACCTTGTTTGGTATTATTTTTGCTTCGCTTTGGGGTGTTTTACTTGGTATCATGGGCGTTAGCCAAAACAGTGTCATTAGGGGTGTCTCTACTACAATTATTTACATCTTCCGTGGTATGCCGCTAATGGTGTTGGCATTCTTTATTTATATTGGGCTGCCGGGCGTAATCGGCACTAAAATTCCTGCGTTTACGGCTGGTGTCATTACACTGATTTTAAATGAGGGTGCTTATACAGGTGCGTTTGTGCGAGGTGGTTTTGAAGCTGTTGACAAGGGGCAAATGGAGGCAGCACGAAGTCTTGGTTTTACTTATGGTAAGTCAATGTATAAAGTGATTATGCCCCAAGGACTCAAAATTATGGTGCCGAGTTTTATTAATCAATTCATCATCACATTGAAAGATACGTCGATTTTGTCGGCAATCGGTATTTTGGAATTAACACAAACAGGGACCTTAATTGTCTCTCGTAATTCACAGGGATTTCGTGTATGGGCGATTATTGCTGTGATATACTTGGTTGTAATTACATTGCTGACATGGTTTAGTAATTGGGTAGAAAAGAGGACGCGTTCATGAGCGAAGCACAAGTAAAAGTGCATGTTGATAAAGTTAATAAATCCTATGGAGAAAATCATGTTTTACGCGATATTTCATTAGATATTGCTGAAAACGAAGTGGTTGTTATGATTGGGCCATCAGGATCAGGGAAATCAACGTTTTTGCGCATGTTGAATCAGTTAGAAACGCCTGATAATGGGACTATCATTGTTGATGGCTATGATATTTCAGACAAAAATACGGATATCAACAAGGTTCGCGAAAACATTGGCATGGTATTTCAAAACTTCAACTTGTTTAATAATTACACTGTGCTAGAAAATATCATGTTAGCACCTGTTGAACTCAAAAAATTAGACAAAGTTGCAGCTGAAAAAAAGGCACGTGAGTTACTTGAAACTGTTGGTTTATCCGATAAAGCGGATATGCCAGTTAGTTCTTTATCCGGTGGTCAAAAGCAACGTATCGCGATTGCGCGCGCATTAGCAATGACGCCCGATATTATGTTGTTTGATGAACCAACTTCTGCCCTTGATCCTGAAATGGTTGGCGATGTACTTGATGTTATGAAAAATTTGGCAGAGTCAGGAATGACGATGATTATCGTGACCCATGAAATGGGATTTGCCAAGCAAGTAGCTGATCGTGTTGTTTTCTTTGAATCAGGTAAAATTCAAGAATCAGGAACACCAGATCAAGTATTTGATGCACCAAAGAATGAACGTCTACAAGAATTTTTGAGTAAAGTCACGCATGCTTAAGCGTGATGTATGAATGACAGGTGGCCATAGCGCCACCTTTTTTGGGGAGAAAAAATGTTTAAAAAAGGTTTACTTGTCGGTTTGTTGACAATACTGTCAATGATTGTGTTTGGCTTTACAGCTGGAAATCATTTGGTTCATGCGGATGAGCCTGATTATACAATTTCAACTGATGCAACTTATCCACCGTTTGATTTTCAGGATAAAAATAATCAGTATGTGGGTATCGATCAAGATATTTTGAAAGAAATTGCTAAACGAGAACATTTCACTTATACGTTAAAACCAATGAGCTTTACTTCGGCAGCACAACTTGTTGCGAATGGGCAGGCTGACGGCATCATTGCTGGCATGGCAATTACGGAAGAACGAAAGGCTGTTTATGATCATTCAACGCCGTACTACAAAACGGGTGTGGCTTGGATTGTTAAAAAAGGTAGCAAAATTAAGTCGTTAAAGGACTTAAAGGGCAAAACGGTTGCTTTAAAAACCGGTACGGCGGCTTCGGAATATGGTAAATCTTTGCAAACTAAGTATGGGTTTAATGTTAAATACTTCAACGATACAGACACAATGTACAATGATGTTGCGGTGGGCAATTCTGCTGCAACATTTGAGGACATGCCGGTTATTCAGTATGCTATCAAAAACGGGGTTAAGCTGAAAGTTATGAACGCCGACCATCCAGGGAACGCTGGTTGGTATGGATTTTTTGTTAAAAAGGGTGAGAATCAAGCGCTGTTATCGGCATTCAACCGTGGATTTGCAGCTATTAAGAAAGATGGCACGTATGACAAGATCGTTGCAAAATATTTAGGTGCCAATCAATCTACCTTTACGGGGGCAAAAAAGGATAATTTTTCTGTTTGGGGCATATTAAAGGCAAATAAAAGTGCCTTTTTGAAAGGTTTATGGCAAACGATTACGCTCACATTCCTTGGCATTATTTTAGCTTCAATTTGGGGTGTTGTGTTAGGTGTAATGGGCGTTAGTCAAAATAAATTTGTGCGTGGTGTGTCGACGACGATTATATATATTTTCCGTGGCTTACCACTCATGGTGTTGGCGTTCTTTATTTATATCGGTTTACCTGGTGTGATTGGCGCCAAAATTCCTGCTTTCACTGCCGGTGTGTTGACATTAGTTCTCAACGAAGGCGCTTATACGGGTGCTTTCGTCCGTGGTGGCTTTGAAGCGGTGGAAGCTGGTCAAATGGAGGCAGCACGATCGTTGGGACTACCTTATCGAACAGCGATGCGGCGAGTAATTATGCCACAAGGCTTAAAAATTATGGTGCCAAGTTTCATTAATCAATTCATTATTACATTGAAGGATACTTCAATTTTGTCAGCGATTGGCTTGTTAGAATTGACCCAAACCGGTTCCCTAATTGTTGCACGTAATTCACAAGGTTTCCGTGTATGGGCAATTGTGGCTATCATGTACCTGATCATCATTACATTACTGACTTGGTTCAGCAACTGGGCGCAAAAAAAATTGCAATAAAACAAAAACACTTCCAAATCGTATGATATGATTGGAGGTGCTTTTTTATGATTGTAGCCTATAACCAGCGTCAAAAATACATTTTGGCTAAAGATGGACAAAAAGATCAATCGTATTTTTGTCCGGGTTGTCGTGAGCCCGTGATGTTAAAAGTGGGTGATGTTAAGCAAAAACATTTTGCCCATTATTCAGGCACGCTTTGCCAAACACTAACTGAAAATGAAACGACAGCCCACTTGTCGGGTAAAATGCAGTTAGCACAGTATTTACAGCAATTCGGACATGTTGAAATTGAAGCTGTGATTGCAAGTATACAGCAACGCCCTGATATTCTGCTGACCCGTGGGAAGCAAAAATTAGCAATCGAATATCAATGCAGCCCAATATCTCAAAAAAAGTTAATGCAACGCAATGCAGGCTACCAATCTTGTCAAATCAAAGTTCTTTGGATTTTAGGTGAGACTTATTATAATCGTAATCTAAGTCAAAAAACCATTCTAAAGTTTATGACTGCACGACAGCTTGTTTTTTATTTGTCTAATGACAAAACGTTTGTCCACCGTCACCATTTTATCAAAGTTGATTTTTCACGTGTAAAATACACTGAGATGCTGCATCGTGACCTGTTTATAAAGTCACTGCAATTACCGACTTATCAACTTGATGTGAATAAGCAACGTTACAAAGTCCACAGTCTACTTATGCAACAGCGTGTTGATAAATTTTTAATTAATCACTTATATCAACATAATCGACGACTACCTGATGCGCCTGAGTGGATATTTCAAGGGTGCACGTTTGGTTTGAATATTGCGAATTGGCATTTCAGATTATTGGTCGTGTTATTGTTAGAAAAAATTGGTTTACAACATGTTATCAAAAAACAGAAATTAAGCCAAATATTACTTCAGTATTTCTTGGGCGATGATGATTTCAAAATAGTTCAATTACAGCAAATATTCTACAGCTTGGAAAAGCAAAATTTTATTTTACAGCAAGGTGGTTATATTTTAATTCGGCGATTACCCAAATGGTTGAACGCAAAGTAACATCATTTACTGTGAATATGATAAAATGATTAGTATTGAATGATAAGGAGAGTGCGGTGTTCCGCACGTTTATAATTATGGCACAACAAATATTACGTTCCGAAGTTCCTGAAAATTTAACATGGGATCTCACCACCATTTTTGAGTCAGATGATGCGTTTGAAGCGGCATTCAAGTCAGTTCAATCTGCAGCAAAACAATTAAGCCAGTATATTGGTCATGTTGGTGAATCTGCCACTGCATTGTTGGCTGCATTAGAAGCAGATCTTGCAGCTGAACGAGAATTTGAAAAAGTCTATGTGTATGCACACCAGATTTTTGATCAAGACACTACTAATCCTAAATATGCGGCTTATAATGCGCAGGTCCAGAGTTTATATGCGGAGTTGAGTGCAGCAACGTCATTCTTTCAACCAGAAGTCTTAGCTATTCCTGATGAGACATTGGTAAAATATCTTGCCACAGATGAGTTAACCAAGTATCAGCATTTTTTTGATGTTTTACTTGCTCAAAAGCCTCATACGTTGCCTGCCGATCAAGAAGCGCTCTTAGCAGGTGCGAGTGACATTTTTGGTGCGTCAGAGCAAACATTTGGTGCACTTGACAATTCTGATATTACATTTGGCAATGTTCATACTGAGGCCGGAGAAGTAGTGCCATTAACAAATGGTTTATATTCACTCTTGTTAGAATCTCAAAACCGTGATTTGCGTCAAGAAGCTTTTACAACGCTATACGATAGTTATATTGGATTACAAAATACGTTTGCCTCAACCTTATCTGCACATGTAAAGGGGCACAATTTTTTGGCTAAGACTCGCCACTATGATTCAGCCCGCCAAGCTGCTGTTTCAGGAAACAATATTCCTGAAAGTGTTTTTCAAACACTAACGACAACTGTGGATGAAAACTTACCATTATTACATCGATTTGTTGCGTTGCGTAAGAAAATACTGGGTGTTGATGATGTACATTCTTATGACTTGTATGTGCCGTTGGTTGATGAAATTGATTTTGACGTAACCTATGAAAAGGCGCAACAGATTGTCTTATCAGCATTGGCTCCGTTGGGGGCAGATTATGTCGCGATTGTTCAAAAGGCGTTTGATGAGCGATGGATTGATGTTGTCGAGAATAAAGGTAAGCGTACTGGTGCCTATTCAAGTGGTGCCTACGACACTAAACCATTCATTTTGTTGAATTGGCAAAATAATTTGAATAATGTTTATACCTTGGTTCATGAAATGGGACACTCCGTTCACTCTTATTTAACACGCCATAACCAAGAGTATCATTATGGCGATTACCCTATTTTTTTGGCAGAAATTGCCTCAACAACTAATGAAGGATTGTTGACGGACTATTTGCTGGAAACAAACAGTGATCCTAAGTTTCGTGCTTATGTTTTAAACCAATACTTAGACGGCTTTAAGGGAACGGTATTTCGTCAAACTCAGTTTGCGGAATTTGAACAGTGGATCCACGAACAAAGTGCTAATGGGACTGCTTTAACAGCTGAAGTTATGAGTGATTATTATGGTGAGTTGAATCAAAAGTTCTATGGACCAGATCTTTTTCCTGATGAAGCTATTGCTTATGAATGGTCTCGTATTCCTCATTTTTATTATAATTTCTACGTTTATCAGTATGCTACTGGTGAAGCTGCTGCAACCACGCTGGCAGATCGTATTTTGAATGGCAACGGTGCTCAAGATTATAAAAACTATTTAAAGTCGGGTAATTCAGATTATGCGTTGAATATTATTCAAAAAGCAGGTGTCGACATGAGTCAAGCTGAATACTTGAAGCAAGCTTTTGCAGTTTTTGAGACACGACTGTCTGAATTAGAAACACTGCTATCCAAGTGAAAATAAACGGTCCATCGGGCTGTTTTTTTGTTAAAATAACAGTTAGGAGAGAAAAATTATGACTGTACCAAGCACACTTGCTGATGTTGCCAATGCGGCGCTAAATGATACTTATACCCCATATTCTCATTTTCCAGTTGGCGCTGCTTTGTTGGGTGAAAATGGTGAAATTTTCAAAGGTGTTAATATTGAGAACGTGTCATTTGGCTTAACTAACTGCGCTGAAAGAACTGCCATATTTACAGCTATTGCAGCTGGTCATCGTCATTTTCATGGTCTTGTCATTTCTGGAAAGACAGACGAACCAATTGCACCATGCGGCGCTTGCAGGCAGGTAATGGTAGAGTTTTTTGAACCTGACATGCCAATTTGGTTAATTAATGATCAAGGGCAAGAAATTGAAACTAACATTGCACAATTAATGCCAGGCGCATTTAATAATTTACACTAAGGAGTTTACCCATGCCTCAGATTTATCTTGCAGCACCTTTTTTTTCAGACGAACAAATTGACCGTGCCAAACGTATTGAATCTGCGTTAGATGCTAATCCAACCGTTAAAGATTATTACTCGCCACGACAAAATCAAAAAACCGAAAATCCGGAGTTTAGTGCTCCGTGGGCGGCGGAAGTGTTTCAAAGAGACGTTACCAATGTCATGGCAGCAGATATTATTGTATCTGTGATTGATTATCGTGATAACGACGCTGATTCGGGTACGGCCTTTGAACAAGGAATGGCTTGGGTTGCTAAAAAACCAATAGTGGTCGTCAATGAGCTACAATTTCCTGTTAATTTGATGTTATCTGAATCTTTAACGGCTTATCTGACAGCAGCAGAAACTTTAAAAACATATAATTTTGAGCAAACACCGAAAATACCATTTACAGGAGAACTATTCTAATGAAAAAAGTTTTGGTTGCGAATTTAACAGCAAAAAAAGCGGTTAAATATTTGGAAGAAAAGGGCTTCGAGGTTATTATTAGCGATCAGGCGAGTGACGATGACTTTTTGTCGCACACAGACGTTGATGGTATTCTGATAATGATGCACCCTTTTGGTGAATCATTGATGGCTAAGATGCCTAATTTGAAAGTGATTGCACGACACGGTGTCGGTTATGATAACGTTGATTTGGCTGCTGCCGCCAAGCATGATATTGTCGTGACAAATACACCTGGTGCAAATGCTACCGCTGTGGCCGAGACGGCCATCATGCACATGTTGATGGCTGGTCGCCTATATTACCAGCGTCGTGAATTACTCACAGATACGACAAATGCTGATTACTTAGCAGCGCATAATGGTCAGGAAATATCAGGTAAAACAGTAGGAATCATCGGTTTTGGGCACATTGGTCAAAATATTGATCGATTGTTAACTGGTTTTGATGTGAACGTTTTAGCTTATGCAAGACATTCACATGAGGTAGTGAACGGTCGGATGGCCACACTAGATGAAATTTATGAACAATCTGACTTTATTGTGACAGCATTACCAGCAACACCAGAAACGACGCACATGATTAACGCAGATGTTTTTTCAAAGATGAAATCTTCAGCGGTGCTAGTTAATATTGGACGGGGTGCATTGATTGACGAAGTGGCATTGATTGATGCCCTTAAAAATGATGTGATTGCTGGCGCTGGTTTGGACGTTGTCGAAAATGAACCAATTAGTGCCGATAATCCATTACTACAATTACCCAATGCATTTGTGACGCCACATGTCGCTATGATTTCGCAAGAAGCAATGGATAATGTTGCCATTAAAGCAGCAGAAGATATTGTCAGAGTCTTATCAGGGGAGCAACCACGTTTCCCCGTTAATTAGCTTACTTTTTGTCAATAGTATAAGATTGTGTTAGAATGAACACAAGAGCCTGGAGGAATAATTATGGCAAAGTTGGCAGAACATACAGAAAATCTTTTATGTCAAAATTTTACAAAAACATTCGAAATTCTTGGTCGTAAATGGAACGGAATGATTATTGAAACGTTACTAGTCAGTGGTCCAAAGCGGTTTTTAGAAATTTCACGTGCTATTCCAGCTTGCTCAGACCGCGTTTTGGTCGAGCGTTTAAAAGAACTAGAAGCAGCGCATTTAGTGATTCGTCAAACTTATGAAGATTCTAATTTGATTGAATACAAATTGACTGAGGCTGGCGAAGCGATGCGACCAATGATGAAAGCAGTTCACGAATGGGCTGATAAATTCAATAATGTTGCAAAACTTGAAGTGCCTGACAGCATGACAGAAGTTTGATACAATAGACATAGTAAGATTGCGATGAATGACCTAGTAATGATTAAGCGCCAATAGCGAGCGGTGAATAGTGGAAGACCGTGGGTAGCTAATGATGAATTTCAGTCAGGAGTAATGGCTTAATCGCCAACGTTAGTCCACGTTACGGACACCAAAGCTGGCGATGTTCAGAAATTTGGGTGGTACCGCGTTTATTTGACGTCCCATGTTATCTTTTTTAAGATAACATGGGATTTTTTGTTAGAAAGGAAAAATGATGAGTTTAATTGATGATTTAAAACAGCTGAAACAATCTGCTGTTTCACGCATTAATTCACAAGATGCCGATATTGAACAATTGCGTGTTAAATTATTGGGTAAAAAAGGTGAGTTGACTGCTTTATTGAAGGGCATGAAGGATGTCGCTGCTGAAAACCGCAAGGCAGTCGGTGAAATTGGTAATGATGTTCGGCAAACGATTACTGAATTATTGGCCGAAAAAAAAGCTGCTGAGGCAGAAGCAGCTTTGTCCAAGCAGTTGGAAGCAGAAAAAATTGACGTCACAATGCCAGGCACCAAAGCACTAATTGGTCAACCGCACGTACTACAACAGATTATTGATGAAATTGAGCAACATTTTTTGGGTCTTGGCTTTCAAGTAATTGATGATACAGTTGATTCACCAGAAGTCGAGACGGATGAGTATAACTTTGAAAGAGAAAACTTGCCAAAAGATCATCCAGCCCGTGACATGCAGGATACATTTTATATTACGCCAGAAATTTTGCTTCGTACGCAGACCTCACCTGTTCAGTCACGTTCGTTAGAGAAACATGATTTTTCTAAGGGGCCTCTGAAAATGATTGCACCGGGCAAAGTTTACCGACGTGATACTGATGATGCCACACATTCGCACCAATTCCATCAAGTTGAAGGCATGGTTGTTGGTGAAAATATTACTATGGCAGACTTAAAGGGTACTTTATTATCCGTTATGCAGGAATTGTTCGGTGAAAAGCATCAAATTCGGATGCGTCCATCATACTTTCCATTTACGGAACCATCTGTTGAAGTCGATGTTTCCTGGGATGAGGTGACACCTGATACAAAACCAGAAGATATTAAATGGATTGAAGTTTTGGGAGCGGGTATGACGCATCCCAATGTATTGCGCATGGACGGTGTTGATCCTGAAAAATATTCAGGGTTTGCCTTTGGATTGGGACCTGATCGACTTGCAATGTTGAAGTATGGTGTAGATGATATTCGACAATTCTATCTGAATGATGTTCGGTTTTTGTCACAATTTAATCGAAAGGGGAATTAATCATGAAAACGAGTTTAGCTTGGTTAAATGAATATTTGGATGAGCCGCTTGCTTTAGATGAGGTTGCTGTTAATCAACTGGCTGAGCAAGTTGCGCGTACAAGTGTTGAAATTGATAGCTATACCACTATCGCGCGACAACAAGATGGTTTGGTTGTGGCAAAGGTTTTGAGCGTTAACCCACATCCAGATTCAGATCATATGGTTATTACACAGATTGATGCTGGTGAATCTGAACCGATTCAAATTGTTACTGGAGCGCCCAATGTCGCTGCCGGTCAATTTGTTATTTTGGCCAAAGTTGGTGCCCATATTATCAATCATGATAGTGGCGAATTAGTGACGCTTTCTGCAGTGTCATTACGAGGACAAATGTCTTATGGCATGTTGGTCGCGTTACAAGAAATAGGATTTGATAGCAAGATTGCACCTAAAGATTTTGAGAGCGGTATCTATGTTTTTGGACCAGATGATGGTGTGAAACCTGGCGATGACGCAATTGCGGCTTTGGGGATGAATGAACCAGTCTTAGATACTGACCTAACACCAAATCGCTCTGATATGCTTTCAATGATTGGAACAGCATATGAGTTTGGCGCAATGCGACAGGTGAAGGTTCAAGAACCCGACTTTGAATTAATTGAATATGAAACACCGGCCGATAGCCAGATATCGATTCAGATTGATGACCCGTCTTTGGCACCAAAATACGCATTGCGGGTTGTAAATCAAGTTACGGTGAAGGATTCACCGCTGTGGTTACAAAAAAAGTTGTGGAACGCAGGCATGAGGCCAATCAATAATATAGTTGATATTACCAACTATATGATGTTAATGTATGGACAACCCCTACATGCCTTTGATTTGGACAAGTTATCACACAAAGATATTCATGTTCGTCTTGCCAATGATAATGAGTCTTTGGTCACATTAGATGGTCAAAATCGGGCGCTTCGATCTGGAAAAGATATTGTCATTGCCAGCGGACAAGATGGTTTAATGTTAGCCGGTGTTATGGGTGGCACTAGTTCAGAAGTTGATGTCAACACCAAAAATATTGTGATTGAAGGTGCTATTTTTAATCCAAGTCTTATTCGCGCCACAGCACGTCGACATAATTTGCATTCAGAAGCTTCGGCACGATTTGAGCGTGGTGTTAACTGGGACAATACGTTCACTGCTTTAGATCATGCTGCAAGTTTGGCAGATGATTTAGCTGATGGTCAGGTGGCACGTGGTCGTATCGAAGTGGCTAATCAGCAACGTGAAGCCGTGCATCTTTCATTAACTGCTAAACGGGTTAATCAAATATTGGGCACATCTCTTGATGTGGCTGCAATTGCAGGTTATTTTGATCAATTAGCATTCACATATCAGATTAATGGTGATCAGATTTTAGTTGATGTTCCTGCGCGGAGACCAGATATCAGTATCGAAGCAGATTTGATTGAAGAAGTGGCACGACTATTTGGTTATGATAATTTGCCACTAACTTTACCGTATGGTCCAACAACCCCAGGTAAATTAAGCTTGCTGCAACGTCAAATCAGAGGAACTCGACGTATTTTGGAATCATTGGGATTAAACCAGGCCATTTCCTATGTCTTAACGACACCCAACAAGGCCCAACTATTTGCTGAAAATTCGGCAGACAGCGTCGTGACACTTGACTATCCAATGAGCTCGGATCGAACAACTGTACGACAAAATTTATTGGCTGGTCTTTTAGATGATGTTGTTTATAATGCAGCACACGCTGTTCATGATATTGCGCTATATGAGCAAGGACGTGTTTTTATTGCCAAACAAGAAGATCAGCAGCCAGCAGAAATTGAACATGTGGCTGGGGTATTAACGGGTAGTCGTCTTGAATCAACTTGGCAAAAGGGTAAACAGGCAAAAGCAGTTGATTTCTATGATATGAAGGGTGTGGTTGAAAGTTACCTACAACAGATTGGTGTAAGTGACGTCAGTTATCAAGCAACAAGTCGCCATCTTAATATGCATCCTGGTCAAACAGCCGATGTCTACGCGGGCACAGAATACTTGGGATTTGTAGGACAAATTCATCCGCGTGTGACGAAAGCGCAAAAATTGTCACCAGTGTTCGGTTTCGAGTTGAATCTTTTTGCTGTGTTGAAAAATGTCCATTCGAGTGTCTCTTATCAGCCTATTTCACGCTTTCCTCAAATGAGCCGTGACATAGCGCTGCTAGTAGACAGCCAGGTTTCATCAGCTGAAATTGAAGATACCATTCACAAAACTGCTGGTCATCATTTAGTTGATGTGACATTATTTGATGAATATACAGGTAATAATTTACCAGAAAACAAGAAGTCTTTGGCTTATACTCTGACGTATCAAGATAATGATGAAACGCTTGTTGAGGCTGAGGTTAATGCTGATTTTGAAAGCGTTATAAGCGGATTACAATCGCAATTTAATGTGACGATTCGTTGATTATTTTTCTAATTTAATTTGAGTTGTGCTTGAAAACACGTTATAATTGAATGCAGACTATAAAGTTACAGGATAATTTCATGGCAAAAATAATCGTACAAGGCGGCCATCGTTTACGTGGTGAAGTCACTATTGGTGGCGCTAAAAATTCAACAGTAGCACTGATTCCAGCAGCAATTTTAGCTGATACACCAGTTAAATTTGATACAGTGCCACAAATTTTGGATGTCAAGAATTTGCAGCTAATTTTGCAAGCAATGAATGTCAGTTCAACGTTTGAAAATGGCGAATTGACAATTGACCCAACACATATTACTGAAAGTGATTTACCAAGCGGTGCGATTAAGTCGTTGCGGGCCTCATACTATTTTATGGGCGCCTTACTAGGACGTTTTGGTCGTGCGACAGTAACTTTCCCTGGTGGTGATAATTTAGGACGACGTCCAATTGACCAACACATCAAAGGATTTGAGGCGTTGGGAGCGACGGTGACTGAAGTCAACGATATTATTCACATAGACGCCACCAGCCATGGCTTGATTGGTGCGCGTGTTGCTCTGGATACAGTTTCTGTGGGTGCAACAATTAATATTATCTTGGCAGCCGTGCGCGCTAAAGGGCAGACGATCATTGAAAATGCTGCACGTGAGCCTGAAATTATCGATATCGTAACATTCTTAAATAACATGGGAGCTAGTATTCGTGGTGCTGGAACCGATACAATTCGTATTGCTGGCGTACCTAGTTTGAAAGCGCGAAACACACATACGGTTATTCCGGATCGGATTGAGGCTGGCACGTATATGAGTATGGCTGCTGCATTCGGTGATGGCGTAACGATTAAAAACGTCATTCCAGAACATTTAGAATCATATACGTCTAAACTGATTGAAATGGGTGTTAACTTAGATATTGGTGAAGATGCCATTCATGTTTATAAGTCTGATGAACTAAAGCCTGTGGCTATTAAGACAATGCCTTACCCTGGTTTTGCGACTGATCTGCAACAGCCAATTACACCATTGCTGTTGTTAGCCAAAGGTGAAAGTACAATTGTCGATACGATTTACCCCAAACGAGTGAAGCATATCGCTGAACTACGTCGAATGGGTGGCGATATTGATTCAGCTGTTCCTGGACAAATCAAAATCAATCAATCACCACGTCTATTAGGAACGAGCGTTCAGGCAGCAGAGATTCGAGCAGGGGCAGCACTTGTTATTGCTGCTATTATGGCAGAAGGCGAAACTATTATTAATGATGCGGATCATATTTTGCGTGGTTATGATCGCATTCAAGAAAAGTTAAGCCATTTGGGCGCCGATGTGACAATTGAAGGGATTGATTTGATTAATTTGATGCCTTAAACAGTTGCATGTTAATAGAAATTTTGATACAATTATCTAGTTAATAACTGACTCTAGGTCACGAGACTTAGGGCGCTAAGGAGAAACGAATCATGCAAGCAGAAATTCACCCAGATTATCACGCAGTTGTGTTCGTCGATGCTTCAACAGGTAAGAAGTTCTTGTCAGCTTCCACTGTGACATCTGATACAACAACTGAATTTGAAGGTAAAGAGTATCCATCAATCCGTATGGATATTACATCAGACTCACACCCATTTTATACTGGTAAGCAAAAGTTTACTCAAGCCGATGGTGCAGTCGACAAGTTCAACAAAAAGTTTGCTGGATTTGGTTTCAAGAACAACGAAGACAAGTAATTGTTCATTCAAAAACGTTCACCTTGGTGAGCGTTTTTTATGTATGAGGGCAGAACTATCGCACGTACAATTTTACCGGTTAAATTAGGGCAGGAAATAACGGCAGTTGTGGATGACATTCGTATTGATGGCATGGGTATTGTTCACGTAACTGAACACTATCCTTTATATATTGCGGATGCTATTCCCAATGAGAAAATTCGTCTACGTGTCACACAGGTGGATAAATTTTCAGGTTATGCACAAGTAATTGAGCGGATAGTATCTTCCGATGCCAGACAAAATAATCATCGTCAATACTTGATTGAAGCTGGTACAGCACCTTTGGTCAATTTAAAATATGAAGCACAATTGATTTTGAAACAAAAGCAAATTCAAAAATTATTTGCCAAACAAGGCCTAACAGTGACTGTTGCACCAACTGTTGGAATGCAAAATCCAACGTATTACCGTAATAAGACGATTGTACCGGTGAAGTGGCAAAATGAAAAATTAACCAGTGGATTTTATCGCCGTGGTAGTCATGAATTAGTGCCCATGACAGATTATTTTGTCAATGACCAAGCAATTGACCGGGCCATTGTAATCGTTAGAGATATTTTGGAAAAATATCAAATTTCAGCCTTTGATCCAGATACGCAGCAAGGTGCAATCCGTTATATTATGGTTCGGCGAGGTTACTATTCACATGAATTAATGGTGGTTTTAGTTTCTGACGTGCCAACTTTGCCTAATGAATCGGAAATTGTTAATGAAATACACATACAATTACCTGAATTAAAAAGTTTGCGATTAAATTATAGTCCAAAACGTGAGTATGTGTTGCTGAGTCCTAATAACAGGACTCTATGGGGCGAAGATGCCATTCATGATACGTTGTTAGGGTATGATTTTATTATTGGTCCTAATTCTTTCTATCAAGTTAACCCGCAAATGACTGAAATATTATACGATCTAGCAGCTCAAAAGGCTGAATTACAAGCGGATGATATTGTTATTGATGCGTATTCGGGCATTGGCACGATTGGTATTAGTGTGGCTAATCGTGTTAAAAAGGTGATTGGTGTTGAGGTTGTACCTGGTGCGGTTGCTGATGCACAGTTGAATTTGGTTAATAATCAGATTACCAATGCGACATACATTTTAGCTGATGCACCTGAGCAGTTTAAATGCTGGCAACAAGAAGGATTAAAGCCGGATGTTGTATTTGTTGATCCGCCTCGACGTGGGTTAACTGCTGAATTAATTGAAGCAACAGTTGATATGGGACCAAATCGATTTGTATATATTAGTTGCAATCCTGTAACACTTGCGCGAGATGCTGTTGAAATCATTCGACGAGGCTATCACATTGATGGATCCATACTACCAGTTGACCAATTTCCGCAAACGTCTCATGTGGAAAGTATAACTGTATTTCGAAAGGATTAGCATGAATTATTCGGTATCAAAAATAGGACAAATTTTACAAGCGCCTATTCAATACGGAGATGTGGTTGTTAGCGGTGTTTCTTTTGACTCGCGTCAAGTTAAACCTGGTGATTTATTTGTGGCATTAGTAGCGCAAAACGATGGACATGATTACATCGAACAAGCATTAAATCATGGCGCAGTAGCTGTACTGGCTGACAATCAGCACCAAATACCATCAACTATTGCTGCTGTGATAGTGCCTGATACTTTGACAGCACTTCAAGCGTTGGCGCGATATCGACGACAAGATATTAATCCCAAGGTTGTAGCAATCACAGGCTCTAACGGTAAAACAACCACCAAAGATATGGCTGCTGCAGTTTTTGCCACGACGTATAAAACTTTCAAAACACCCGAAAACTTCAATAATGAAATCGGTGTACCACTAACACTTTTGACGATGCCAGAAGACACTGAAGTGCTCGTTGTTGAATTGGGTATGGATCGGTTTGGGCAACTTTCTGTTTTGTCGGAATTGACATTGCCAGATGTCGCGATTATAACGATGATTGGCGAGGCGCATATTGAATTTTTCAAAACGCGTGCTAATATTGCTAAGGCAAAATTGGAAATCACCCAAGGACTAAAAGCTGACGGTACATTAATTATACCTTTTGATGAACCTTTGTTGACAACAGCTGCTATTAATCAATCGGTTGTTCATTTTGGAAAGAAAATCAGTGATATCGATGAAAATAAAGCTGAAACTGCTTTCACATTCGATAATACTCGATTTGCTATTCCGCTGAGAGGTCGGTATAATATAATGAATGCGCTCGCAGCGATTTCAGCGGGTATCTTATTACATATTGACACAAAAGACGCCGCAAAGGCACTTAAACATTTTGATTTGACTAAAAATCGTACTGAAACGCTCACGACAGCTCACGGCGTGACTTTGATTAGCGATGTTTATAATTCAAATCCAACTGCTGTAGCTGCCGTTTTGGCAACACTGAAAACGATTCCTAGCACACATCGGTACATTGTGCTAGGAGACATGTTAGAATTAGGCGAGCAAACGCAAAACTTGCACGCTGGTCTGGCAAAAGCGGTGATAGAGGCGAATGTTGATGGCGTTTACTTGGTTGGAAAATTTATGGGAATGTATCTTTATCCCATTTTGCAACAGCACTTTGATTCAACGCACTTGCACCAATATGAAACAGATCAGTTAGCCGAATTAATCACAGATTTACAGACGTTAGGTGAAAACGGGGACGTGATTTTGCTCAAAGCAAGTCATGGTATTCATCTTGAAAACGTTGTCAACGCATTAGTAAAATAATTTAATGTGTCGGGGGACACACTTATGCAACGAAACCAAAGTCGAAACATTAAGCGAAGGAAATGGGTGCTTGTAATTTTTTTACTGAGCTTGTTTCTAGGCACTTTTTGGCCTTTAGCACTCAAAGAGTCATCTGTTAAACTGAAACCAATTAAAAACGATGACCTCAGCGTTAACAATGTCGCCATGTTAAGTACTAACGTCGTGCCTAAAGGTGCGTTCGCTAAAGATGCTGATAACCAGTTAAAGCAGGCGCACTATGTTGGAACTGCATTAATTGTGCATAAAAATAAAATTATTTTACAAAAAGGCTATGGTTACGCCGATGCTAAAACGAAACGTGTTAATGATGCTAAAACATTGTTTCAAATTGCATCAGTTCAAAAAGGATTAACAGCAACACTAGTTATGAAGGAAATTGAAGCAGGTAAGCTATCTTTTGATACAAAGTTGAGCCAGTTTTACCCTAATGTTGCTAATTCGGATAAAATTACAATAAGTGATTTGATAACAATGACTAGCGGGCTAAGTCAACATATACAGCCAGTAACTTTTGAATCAGAAGCGGATAACATTGATTTTTCTGCGGATCATGCGGTTGTTATTGGTGAGCCGGGTGTTGGTTATGGCTGGTCATATCAGGCGGTTAACTATCGATTGTTGGCTGGCGTATTGATGAAGGTGACACATAAAACTTATACTGAATTGTTTGAACAAATGTTTGATCGTCACTACCATTTAAATGCAGTGCAATATGATATGTTCAAAACGTCCGCTAATCGTGCGATTGGCTATGATGATTCATATGATAAGCCTTATGGTGATGACAATGTTGCCTACCATCGTGAAACAGGAACTGGTAATGTGGCAATGACAACAGGTAACCTGTATCGCTATTATTATTTGATGATTAACAAAAAGCTGATAGACAGTCCGGCACAGTTATGGCGAACCAAGCTTGGTGAAAGTTATGCTGCAGGGATGTATCATTTTCCAAAATATATGACCGCACATGGCGTATTACCTGGTTATGAATCAACTATAATTTTGTCAAAAAATGGACAGAATGCTGTTGTGCTATTGAGTAATCAGTATTACAAATCACATAGTTTCCAACCACTAGCCAAAAAAATATTTACACAAATGACTGCTATTCCTGTAAAGTGAATGGCTTACGCACAATAGGTGCAAGGAGAAAAATTTTGAAATTTAGCGAATTAGGTTTGTCACAAGATATTTTAGATGCCATTAAAACTCATGGTTATGTCGAAGCGACACCAATCCAAGAAAAAACAATTCCGTTGACATTATCAGGACGTGATGTCATTGGACAAGCGCAAACGGGAACTGGTAAAACAGCTGCTTTTGGTTTGCCAATTTTGGAACATATTGATTTAGAGAATAAAAACATTCAAGCTTTGATTGTTTCACCAACACGTGAATTGGCAATCCAAACGGCAGATGAATTAAAAAAACTTGGACATGATAAGCATGTTGACGTACAAGTTGTGTTTGGTGGCGCTGACATTCGCCGTCAAATTCAAAATTTGAAGTCACATCCACAAATACTTGTTGGTACACCGGGTCGTTTGCTAGACCACATTAACCGCAAAACAGTTAGATTGGATCACGTTCGTACACTTGTTCTAGACGAAGCCGATGAAATGTTGAACATGGGATTCTTGGATGATATTGAATCAATTATTGATAAGACACCAGCCGAGCGTCAGACATTGTTATTCTCAGCCACAATGCCACCTGCTATTAAGCGTATTGGTGTTAAGTTCATGACTAACCCAGAGCATATTCAAATTGAAGCTAAAGAATTGACAACTGATTTGGTTGATCAATACTTTGTACGGATGCGTGAAAATGAAAAATTCGATACCATGACTCGTATTTTTGATGTGCAAGCACCAAAATTGGCCATTGTGTTCGGTCGCACAAAGCGTCGCGTGGAAGAATTAGCTCGTGGTTTAGAAGCTCGTGGTTATCATGCTGCTGGCTTACATGGTGATTTAACGCAACAAATGCGTTCACGTGTTTTGGCTCAGTTTAAATCACATGAAATCAATATTTTGGTGGCAACAGATGTCGCGGCTCGTGGTCTTGATGTTAAGGATGTTTCTCACGTTTATAACTTCGATATTCCACAAGATCCTGAAAGTTATGTGCACCGCATTGGCCGTACGGGCCGCGCGGGTGCTAAGGGTGTATCAGTGACATTTGTAGCACCAAATGAAATGGATTATCTACGTGCAGTTGAAGATTTGACTAAAAAACGTATGACGCCTCTCGAGCCTGCAACATTGCAACAGGCACGTGTTGGTAAAATTAATAATGCCGCTGGAGAAGTCGCAAAGTTAATTCAGTCAACTGATGTCGCAGAAATCCAAGATCAAGTTAATGCTTTGACTGCACAATATTCTGCTGAACAATTAGCGGCAGCCTTGTTATCTAGTGCAGCTGACTTAGAAAAGCAAAACACACCAGTAGAAATCACACGCGAACGTCCATTACCACGACGTAAGGGCGGTGGTTCACGCAATGGTGGCGGTCGCCGTGATGGTAATCGTGGTGGTGGCTATCGTGGTAATCGCAATCGACGTGGCAATGGTGATCGTAGTAATGATCGCCGTGGTACAAGTGAACGTCGCTTTGGTGATTACAAGCGTCGTGATGGTCGTTCAAATGAGAGTCGTCGTAATAGCGGCGGGAATCGCCGAGAATTTACCGTCCGTGAAAAAGGCTAAAATGCCGTTGCTCGAGTAAATAGTAAGAGAAATAAACACGATGAAACCGTCCAAACAAAATGGACGGCTTTTATTTTTTAATATGATATGAGATTATAATGGGTGTAAGAATATCTTTGATGGAGGAAGACATGAGAACAGTTGCAGAAGCCATTGCCTATATTCATAGTCGCCCAAAAGGCGGGCAAAAGGAGTCACTAGAACGCATGCACGCCTTACTTGATCGATTGGGCAATCCAGAAAAGATTGTGCCACCAGCGATTCATGTTACAGGAACTAACGGAAAAGGTTCAGTTGCTACGATGTCTAGCAACATATTACAATCTGCTGGACTTCATACGGGTTTGTTTATTTCACCGTTCATCACGGATTTTCGGGAGCGAATTCAAGTTGATAACAAAATGATTGCATCAGAGGATTTGTTATCAGTCACTCAAGATGTCGCGGACATTTTAATTGACCTAGATCGTGAGTTGGCACCGGATATTCCGACTGAATTCGAAGTTTTGACAGCTATTATGTTTACTTTTTTTGCGCGACAAGACCTTGATGCGCTAGTGATTGAAGTTGGTATCGGTGGTTTGCTTGACTCGACCAATGTAATGCCAAATTCCCGTGTGGCCGTCATTACAAGCGTTGGCTTAGATCATCAAGCCCTATTGGGTCCGACTATTGCTGATATTGCCCGTCAAAAGGCAGGTATTATTCACAAGAACATACCTGTGGTTATCGGTCAAATTTCTAGTGAAGCGCTATCTGTTATTAAAGAACATGCTTCGAATGTTATAGTCGGCAAATTGGGCGAATTTAAACCTGGATTACCCGGAGAGTATCAAATTGTGAATACAGCTACTGCGGTCGCGGCTGTACGTGCTTTTGATGAACGTATTCCAGATTCTGCCATTATTCATGGTTTGGCGTCAACGCGATTTCCCGCACGGTTTGAGTTGCTGAATAAAAGCCTAATGATTGACGGTGCTCATAATGCGCAAGGACTACATGCCTTGTACAAAGCACTAATCAATTCTTATCCAACGGGTAAGATTCATTTGATTATTGGTAGTTTAATGGATAAAAATGTGACTGATTCTTTTTCTGAAATTTTAGCGCAGAATCGTTTTGCCATTACCTTAGTGCCGTTTACTGGACCAAATGGCAGACATAGTTTGAATATTGAAGCAACTGCCAAAAAATATCCAGTGGGCATGGCAGTAAACTGGCAAACAGCCATTAGACAATCTGACGCTGATTTAACAGTATTAACGGGTTCGTTGTATTTTGTAAGTAAAGTGAGAGAAGAGTATGCAAAGTGAAAAATTATCATTACGCTTAGTTTTTAGCGTTTTGGCAATTGGAATTTTAGGGTTTACTGATATTATGTTAGAAACAGCATTAAATGTTAGTTTCCCGATATTAATGACAGAATTTAATGTCACGTCTAATGTCGTGCAGTGGTTGACGTCTGGTGTTATTTTACTGACCAGCATGGTGGTTATCTTATCACCATGGTTAAAGAAAAATTTTACTAACCGCAGTCAATTTATCACTGCAACTATTATTTCTTTAATTGGTGTGTTAATTAATGCTATTAGTGGCGATTTTGGCTGGACATTATTTGGGCGTCTGTTACAAGGCATTGGCGGTGGCGTTGGTTTTCCTTTAATGTATAACGTGATTTTTGAACAAGTACCAGAGAAAAAGCGCGGAACGATGGTTGGATTGGGGTCATTGATTATCTCGTTTGCCCCAGCCATTGGACCAGCATTTGGTGGGTTTTTAACACAAAATTACGGTTGGCATATGGTATTTTGGGTAGTGCTACCGATTCAACTTTTTTCACTCGTATTAGGTTGGTGGACCATTCAACAGGGTGCACCATTAAAAAAAGAGAAGCTAGATTTAATCGGTTGGCTACTCCTGAGTCTTTTTTTTGTGGCGGGTATTTCTGTTATCGAACGAACGAGCACTCATGGATTGATCAATACTTTGAGTTTGAGCATGATTGTGGCGATGATAGTTGGGTTAGTGGGGTATCTATTTCACGCAAAGCGAATTGCTAACCCACTGATTAATCCGGCAATTTTTAAATATAAAACTTTTCGTTTTGGTATGGCAGCTTCATTTACAACGCAGGTTGTTAATTTAACGTTTAATTATGCGGTGCCGATGGTTTTACAGATTGTATTATTGCAAAACTCGCAAGTAGCAGGATTAGCATTACTACCTGGGGCGCTGGGATACGCGCTGATGGCTATTTTGTCAGGTAGGCTATATGATCGCTTTGGAGCGCGTGTGTCAATCATTACCGGCTTGATATTAATGTTGATAGGGACTGTTTTGATGGCATTCTTGCCGATTAGTTTGACTTGGTTAACACTTGGCTTTATGGTCATTCAAATTGGTGCTGGTTTTTGGTTTGGAAATAACATGACTTTCACAATTAGTCAGGTGCCAGTGAATTTCCAGAGTGCCGGTAATTCAATTTTTTCAGCAACTAATAATTACTCTGCGGCCATTGGTATTGCCTTAGCTGCCGGCATTATTGCAACTTTTCAAAAGCACGCGGACGATGCTCGCGACTTGGTCGTAGCAACGCATTCAGGCACGATTTGGACGTTTAGGGTTGATGTTGTGTTGATTGTGTTGTCTGCCATTTTGTCATTAAGTGCCTTACATTTTGGGAGAAAGAGACTGTACTAACGTATTATGTTGTAGAGGCAAACAACATGATTACTAATAAAATTAAACAATTTTACAGACTATTTGGACAAGATGAAAACCATGCACTACGTAATTTTCAACGTTACTTTCCTGAACCATACGCATTAAATGAAATAACACATGATACAGCTGAGGACTTTGTCTCACATAATGAAGTTGCGAATCAAGCGTTATTGATCGGGGTTGAAATAGGAAAAGCAGTTGCTTTTCAAAAAAGACAGGTTTTACTGAACGCAAAATATTCGACTAAAATGGGGACATTTGCGCAAAAAAAAATCGGGCATTTGTCTCAGGAACAGCTGTGCTTGGCGCTTTTAGATGCACAGCTAAACGTTATTGGTTGGGAAACGGTTTTTGTGGGTACTGTGAGTCATGTGCAAGCGTCACCTAGAGAAATTTTTCAGCGTGTTTTGAAAGCAAATGCTGTGGGATTTATGATTGTTCACAATCATCCGAGTGGTTATGTCATGCCATCTAAAGCAGATATTGTTTTTAGTCAGCGACTAGCAACACTTGGGCAACAAATGGACATTCATTTGTTTGATTCATTTGTTGTGACGCACAGTGATTATTGGAGTATGTCTGAAAAGAAGCAATTAAAAAAGCTATCCCGCAGTAATGTAATCAGGGATAGCTTTTTAAACGGCAACAGGTGCTTTGATAGCTGGTTCGCTATCGTAATCCAAAACTTTGATGTCATCCATCGTGTAGTCAAAGAGTGACTTTACTTCTGGATTTAGCCAGAGTTTTGGTAGTTTGTGCATTGGTCGTGAGAGCTGCTCGTTAATTTGATCAATATGGTTGTTATAAATATGTGTATCGCCAATTGTATGAATAAAATCGCCGACTTCATAGCCAGTTTGGGCAGCAACCATATGCAGCAATAGGGAGTATGAAGCAATGTTAAACGGCACACCTAGGAAAAAGTCACCGGAACGTTGATACAGTTGTAAACTAAGCTTACCATCAGCAACATAGAATTGACTTAAAACGTGGCAAGAAGGTAGAGGTGCTTGAGGTGTGGTTTCAGCGTTCCATGCCGTCAAGATTAATCGCCGAGAATCAGGGGTTGTTTTGATTTGATTGATAAGACGATTGACTTGATCAATCGTGTCTTCACCGGCAGTTAAGCTGTTTGTTTCCCAACCACGCCATAATTTACCATAAACATCACCAATGTAGCCGTACGTTTCCTTAAAATCGTCATCATGAAGGATTTTATCGACAAAAATAGCTTTTTGTTCCTGATAGGCTTTGTTGAATTCAGGATCACGTTGTGAGCGTTGGCCAAAGTCGCTCATATCAGGGCCATCATAGGCATCAGATTCAACCCAGTGTTTAAAAGCCCATTCATCCCAAATGTGATTATTGTGTTCGAGCAAAAAGCGAATGTTATTGTCACCACGTAAAAACCATAAAAGTTCACTTTTAATTAAGCCGAAAAAGACCTTTTTTGTGGTTAAGAGTGGAAAGCCTTCCTGTAAATTAAAACGCATTTGTGTGCCAAACAGTGAATGTGTGCCGGTTCCGGTACGGTCACCTTTTAAAGTACCCTCATCGAGAATTTTTTGTGCTAGATCTAAGTATTGCTGTTCATTTTGAGACATGTCTTTTTATTGTACGCGTTTTAGCTATTTTGGATAGTTTGACACGCGTGATTCCTTTCAAAAATCATTACTTAAATATTAACGAAAACGCGATTTAATAGCAAATTTGTACGCTTTTAAAAACGTTATTCTGACGCTTGTATTGACGTGTTACAAAATTGTAATAAACTCTTGAGCGCTTGTCGTTATTGGTTTTTTATTGAATAATAATAACAAAAAACACTTTTGAATGCTATTCGTTTTCTAAAAGTAAAAAATATGGTAAACTTAAAAATAGTTCGTGAATTGCATGCATTTTCTGACGAACTAAAAGCTATCATTCATGCGCGATAAATTGGTTTAAATCAATTTGATGGGCTGTTTGTGATGAAAATGGTACTTGTTTAAGTGAAACATGTTTTTGACGTAATAGTTCTTCAGCAAATGGATCATTATGATAATCACGCATAAAGTTAATGTTATGAATACCTGCTTGGAGCAAGAGTTTAGTGCATTGCACGCATGGTACATCTGTAACGTAAACTTCTGCACCATCAACGCTGATGCCCATTTGCGCTGCTTGCATGAGCGCATTTTGTTCAGCATGAACGGCTCGTACACAGTGGCCATCAACAATGAGATCACCAACCTCAGTGCAATGGGGTGTACCGGCAACACTACCGTTATAACCACTTGCTATTATGCGATGATCTCGCACGATAATAGCGCCTACGTGTAATCTTGTGCATGTCGATCGTGTTGACAGAATGGCTGCCTGTGCAATAAAATATTGGTCCCAACTAATACGTGTATCCATGATAATGTCCCTCGTTTTGCTTTTGAATCTGATAGAATGAGTATAACAAAATATTGTGAAGATTGAAGGAGATTTTTGAATGACAGAGCTACTTGACGGTGCCAAAGTTGCCAAAATAATTAACGACAAAACGGCTCAACGTGTGACAAAACTAGATAAGCCAGTCACGCTTGCTGTGATTTACGACCCAGACAATGAAGGTAGTCAATTGTATGTTGGCATGAAGTCTCGGAAAGCAGCCAAGCTTGGTATTCAAACACGTGATATTCCTGTTGGCGCAGATGAAACAACGGACAGTGTTATCGCTTTGGTTGAATCGTTAAACGCGGATGATGATGTGACAGGAATTTTAGTTCAAAGTCCATTGGCTAAAGGCATCAAGGAACGACAGGTATTTTCTGCAGTTGCGCCTCAGAAAGATGCTGACGGTTTAGGTGCAACTGTTCAAGGTATGCTGTTTGGGGATGCTTTGGAGCCGTATACTGTCGCAGCGACGCCACAAGGTGTGATGTCGTTATTGAATTACTATCATATTCCTATAAAAGGCAAAGTGGCTTTAGTTGTTGGTAGATCTCAACTATTTGGGCGACCAATGTCAGCTTTATTAAATAATGCTGATGCAACGGTGACGGTTGCACATCGCTACACAGAACCCGCGGTTTTGAAACGTTTGCTTAAATTTGCTGATATTGTAGCCGTTGGTGTGGGTATTCCTAATTTTATTAAAGGGGAAGATTTGAAACAAGGTGCCACCGTGATTGATGTGGGGATGAACGTCGTTGATGGCAAAGCCACTGGAGATGTTGACTTTGATTCAGCACAAGGTATTGCAGATTTTATTACGCCAGTGCCCGGTGGTGTAGGGCCAATGACAATCGCTACTTTATTGGAAAACACAGTGACATTAGCGGAATTAAATCAATAATTTAATGAGAGGTTATGGCACTGAAATGCGTTATAACCTCTTTTTTGTTCACGATTTATGATAGACTTGAAATTATAAGTGAGGTAAATGATGAAAAAATTAGATAAATCATTGTTTAACATTAAAAGTTTAAGTCAATTGATTAAGATTAGTGAACGTTATTATTTTACACAAACACAGTTGCGTGAAGTTGAAAACGATACACAACATCGTGTTTGTCAATTGGTTGATGGACAAGTGAATGTGATTGCTGAAGATGCATGGCTACCACAAAATGTGAATGGACAATTAGCCTATCTACAAAAAATTGATGGAGTTGCGCAATTGTTTGTTGCTGGTGAACAAAAAACATTCGAAGCTGCAGGTGTACACCAATACACAGCAACAGCGGATAATAATCATGTTTATTATCTCACCATAACGAGCCATCAGTCGCCAATACCAGTATTATCAGATCGACCAATACCACGTCGCATTACTGAAAAAAATTATAAAGCTGACGGATATGGTCTCATTGATGAATCAACTCAATATCGTATTACCTATTTAGATATTTCTAAAGATCTGACAAAAGTTGTTCTAAATACTACAACGCGTACAACTTTATTAGACCAATTTGATCATAAATTATTATTGACACAAACTGATAACATTGCTGGGCTTGGGGAGAGTAATAAAACATTTTTGTTGGTCAGTGGTCAAATGATTGAAGTGAGTCAAAATTTGCCGCATGGACTCACTGCGGATGGAATTTTTGATCCAAAGGGTGAAAAAATTGCATTGATCGCTCATGATGGGCAGTATACTAATGCAAGAATTTTTGGTGTGTATCTATATGACATTAAACGATCTACTCTCACGCCTATATTTGATTCTGATGTTGATGCTTTGCAAGATACGATGAGTGATGTAGTCTTTTTAAAGAGTATGCATCAATTGTTTTGGCGAAATGACACGGAAATTGAATTCGTTGCGACTTATCATGGTCACAACCGTCTATACCGTTTGACAACAGATGGTATTTTGACGTTACTAGATGATACGCAACGCGCTATTTTGTCTTTTACGTCAGAAGCGCTGATCACTTCTTATACCAATATACCTTCACAAATTGAAACTAGGCACGGTGATATTTTGTATCGACCGGATTCAAAAGAGGCATTTGTAGTGGCTCAAAAATATCAATTTGCTTCGGAAGATGGTTCGATGGTTGATGGCTGGTTTATGCATGCGCAACGACAACCAGCGCCAACATTATTGTACATTCACGGTGGACCACATGCGGCTTATGCTGATGCCTTCTTTTGGGAATTTCAAATGTGGGTTTCACTTGGATATAATGTCGTTTTTACCAATCCGCATGGCTCAACTTCTTACGGTCAAGATTTTGTGAAAAGTGTGATTGGACATTACGGAGAGCAAGACTATCGTGATGTTATGACCGGCTTTAAAGCGGCACTATCCAAATTTTCTGATGTGATTGATGTGCGTAATGTATTTGTGGCAGGTGGTTCCTATGGTGGTTATATGACCACTTGGATTATTGGTCATGATCAACGTTTTAAAGCAGCTGTTGCTCAAAGACCGGTCATTAATTGGATTAGCATGTTTGGTACAAGTGACATCGGTTATGATTTTTCAAAAGCTGAATTGAAATTGGATTTGCAGGACAATAATATTTCAAAATTATGGGCAATATCACCATTAGCTTATGCCAAAAATGTACGAACACCGATTTTACTACTTCATGGTGAGTACGATCTACGGACGCCATTAGGCCAGTCAGAAGAATATTTCATGGCGATTAAAACACAAACAGATACACCGATTGAAATAGTGAGATTGCCTGAGAGTTTTCACGGTGTTTCAAGAAATGGTCGACCAAATCTTCGTATTGCGCGGCTGAAAGTCATGGATGATTGGTTTGCTAAATTTAAAAATTAATTTGTTAAAAACATTTAGCGCAGCATGAGCTAAGTGTTTTTTTGTGAGCTAAATTGTTTGTTAACGTATGATACTATGAGCTCAAAAAAATATAAGGGGGAGATTTTGGCATAATGATTGATGATATGTTGGAAAAAGCTAAAAAACAACGAGTGAGTGATATTTATATTTTGCCAAATGATGATAACAAATATGTCATCAAGTTTCACATGAATGGTGGATTAGCGTCCAAATCAAATATTTCTGATGAGGATGCAGAAAAATTAATATCTGCAATTAAATATCGTGCAAAAATGAATATCTCAGAAAGACGTCGACCGCAACTAGGTCGTTTTCGTGGCGCACATGTATGGATTCGTGTTTCCAGTGTTGGTGATTTTTTGAATCGTGAAACTGTGGTCTTGCGTCTTATCTATTCTGAACAGCATAAGCAACATTGGCTATCTTCAAAGCAATTTGAGCAAATGCAACTTGGTTTACCGGAGTCGGGTTTATTTCTCATCTCTGGACCGACTGGTTCAGGAAAAACAACGACGCTTTATCAGTTGTTGCAAAATATTGCCGACAACAAGCTAGTTTTAACGATTGAAGATCCAGTAGAAATTAGAAATCCTAACTTTGTTCAGTTACAAGTTAACGAAGCAGCTGGTATTGGTTACGAAGCGTTAATAAAAGTTGCTTTGCGACATCGTCCAGAGATTTTATTAATTGGGGAAATTCGAGATTATCAAACGGCTAAAGCAGTCATACAGGCTGCTTTAAGTGGTCATCTAGTTATCAGCACGATACACGCCATGTCAGCGCGAGAAATTGTGTTGCGCTTGCTAGAGTTAGGTGTGGATCGTAATCAATTGTTGGCAGCACTAACAATGGTAGCTTATCAAAGATTAGTACCAATGACATCAGGCAATCAAGCAGCGATTGTTGATGTGCTTTGTGGCAGTGATATTACGATGGCTACTGGTTTCACAATACAATGGCAGGAGGTTCTTGATGAAGCATTTTTGGCAGGCAAAATTACATCAGCAACGCGAACAACATTTCAGTCGCTTTAAATCAAGTGATCAGGTGCAATTTTTTCAAGAGCTTGGTGATTTGCTAGCCTCCGGGTATAGCATTAGTGAAAGCATTAATATTATGAAAGATGCGCATCAGAAGTGGCAGCACCAATTAAGCGCGATTAAGGATGGACTCCATGAGGGACAGACTTTTCCTAGTGTTATGTCTATGTATGTGAACCAAAACATATTGGTTCAGCTGAATTTAGCTCATGAACATGGCGATTTAAGCACTACTTTGGTGAAAATGGGACAAAATTTATCTCAAATTGCACAACAACAAAATAAAGTGAAACAAGTGATGCATTATCCGATTATCTTGTTAGCAATACTAGGTGCCATGCTATTAGGACTTAAATTTTTTCTTTACCCAATATTGAATCAATGGCAAAATTCGTCTCAAGCAACAGGGGTTTATGATGGTCGCGCCATTGCAATATTGATGATGGCACTGCTACTGATAACAATCATTTGGCGATCTTGGCGTCGTATGAACTGGATAAAAAGGCTTAATGTTATGTCTAAAATACCAATCATTAGTTTGATGACTAAAACGGTTGTGTCGTATCAAGCTAGTCAACAAATAGCTTCAATGCTATCAGGTGGCTTAACGCTACCAGATATTATTAACGCCATTGCATGCCAAAATAGTCGTTCAGCTTCAGTTTATTTAGCCCAAGATGCACAAAAATTTTTAAAAGCAGGTGGACAGATCGATCGTTATATTTTGTCTAAGCAATTTTTTAATCAATCATTGGCTGGGTATTTTATGAGAGGTTATACCCCAAAAACATTAGCGCGATATTTAGATTATTATGCAAAAACACAGTTTAAACTGTTAATGCAGCAAGCCGACCGGTTAATCGGTACATTGCAGCCGATTTTTTTTGGCATCATTGGCATAGCGATTATTGGTTTATATCTCAGCATGCTACTACCGATGTATCATGCCATAGGAGGATTATATAAATGAAACTTTTTAGAAAAAAATATAGCGGATTTACATTAATTGAAGCAGCAATTGTTTTATTTATTGTCAGCTTACTAATGTTGATTATTTTGCCTAACTTAAATGCACAACGTAAACATGCTGTGACAACTCATGCTGCCGCAATGGTGACAACAGTACAAACACAAATTGATTTGTATCAAAATGATCACCCAGATGACAGTGAGGTGACCATTTCTAAACTAAAAGCAAATGCTTATTTAACTGACAAGCAACTACAAAAAGTGCAAGACCTTAAAATTACAATTGTGAATAATGAAGCTCACCAATAGCGGATTCACGTTGGTTGAGTCAGTAATCACATTATTCATCGTTAGTTTATGCTTGGTAGTTGGCGCGCAACCACCAAAGACAGTAGGAAAAAATACAGATCAATGGTTGGTAACGTTTAAAACGAGGTGGCAAAATGCGCGGCTAACTGCTCAGAGTCAAGGACGTTCGGTGACAGTTATTTTTGATCGGTCTGAGATGTTAATAGATGGTGAGCACATTTCTTATCCGAAAAATTATTCAAAATGTGTTCGCCAACAAATAAGCGTTTTGCCAACAGGTTATGTTGCACCGATAACCATAACGCTTGATGGTTCGCCAAACATCAAGATTATTTTTAGTTTAGGAGGTGGTGAATTTCGTGTATCTAAAAAATAACCATAAACAAAAAGGATTTGTTTTGGCAGAAGCAATGTTGTCTTTAAGTTTAGTAGGAACGTTTGTGGTTTTTGAATATGATCAAGTTCATCAATTTCAAAAGCAACAGCGTCAACTCAATAAGGAATTAACTACTTTGCAAAAAGAAAAGATTGAAGCTTTGGAATCGTGGGAAGAGTATGCTGGCAAATAGAGCGTTTACACTATTAGAATCAATGATTGCTTTAAGCCTGGCAGCATTGGTTATGATTACGATTCAGTTTTTGATACCTCATTTAAATCAAGTGACTCAACCAGACGACAGGACAACATTTCAAACAGCTTTGCATCAATTAGAAATCCAAAAATATAGTGTAAAAGATAATAATAATCATGTTATTAATATGATGAGTGCAGACAGCAAAAAAATGACGTTAATGTTGCGAAACAATAAATTACAGTTGAGTGCTGCAGGTAGTGGACAAATTATTTTAATGGAAAATGTCGATGATTTAATCATTAGGGCCAGTGGTAGTCTTTTTAAACTGACGATAAAAATTCATCATCGCACCATTCATGGTATTTTATATTTACAGAAGGTGGCAACCCCATGAGAAAAAAACAAGCCTACGTTTTGGTTACTACAGTCATTATATTGGGTGCGTTGAGTACAGTATTTGTCTTACAAAACATTGCCTTTAATGAGCGATTAAGGGCGCAAGCAAAGTTGATACAACTGACGAAAATTAACGTATTGCAGGCTCGGCTGAGCTTATTATATGCGACAAATGGTGATAAATCATTGATGTTTGATGGTATCACGGCAACAGTTGATGATCAGGAAATTTGTGTGTCAATTCAAGGTCTCCACTTAAAGGTTCCGCTGCTTGTGAAATAATCATTGAAAATGCTTGGAAAACCGTCTAAAATGTTACTTATGACACAAGAAAAAGTTGCACAATATTTTGACGCCTTATCCAGTACTTCACACGAATTATCTCAGGAAATCGATGTGAGTTACGTTGATGCCCTAATCGAGGTGATTGATGATATTAACGCTGGGGATGTTCACCGAGAACTAGGAAGACCCAGTCAATCAGTCGCTGAAAAAATTGAACAAGCTATTCATTTGAATTGGTCACAAGCCAGTGATACTGATAAGCGTAAAGCAGTTCAACTGGCTATTTTGCAAGCAAACCGGGATGATAGAACTCCGGCGAACTATCAAATTACCCCAGATGGTATTGGTTATTTACTTGCTAGTTTGATTAGCCAAACAGCAAGTTTAGTCGATGATGATACGATAATTGATATCACGGTTGGATCAGGCAATTTACTATGGACAGTTTCAGAGAATTTAGATTTTCGTTTAAATAAGATTGGCATTGATAATGATGAGACCCAGTTAGCTTTGGCTGCTGCAGGAGATGAACTAATCAATCCAAATGCACCAACGACATTTTATCAAGCAGATATCTTATCCTTAGATGAGACACCGAAAGCTAAAGTCGTTATCGCAGATGTACCGGTCGGCTATTATTCGGTTGATGATGCTAATCAATTTGAAACTCAGTCATCAAATGGGCAAGCGTGGGTACAAAATTTGATTGTCGAAAAATCATTGTCTTTTGTGAGTGATGATGGTTGGGTTTATTTAATTGTCCCAGCTGCACTACTAAGCGGTGTTAATGCCAAAAAATTGTTACAATTTGTAACTTCACGTACACAACTAAAAGCTTTTTTACAGTTACCAAATGATTTTTTCCAAGATGAACGAGCAGCAAAAGCTATTTTAGTATTGAAAAAAAATTCTGACCAAACCCAAAAAGAGGTATTGATGGGGCAGTATCCATCTTTGAAAAATCCTAAAAAGCTTCAAGAATTTTTGCAAGATATTGAAGCGTGGGTTAAACTGGATAAAGAAGTGTAATAGTCGTATGATTATATTATCAAATTAGTTTTCGTAAGTGTAACAAGTTCAAGAAAGACAGGTAAAAAGGAAAATCATGGCTAAAACAATGGCTGTTAACGCTGGAAGTTCATCACTAAAGTTTCAATTATTGGAAATGCCGGCAGAACAAGTTATCGCGCAAGGTGTTATTGAACGAATTGGCATGGATGATGCAATCGTTACAATCAAATACGGCGCTGAAATTGTAGCTGAACGCTTGGTTGGCCATTCAGATGATGATGAAGACCACATCACAATCACAAAAGATGGTAAGGGCAAAAAGTATGAAAATGTTGTTCCTATCAAAGATCATCAACAAGCAATCAACTTCATGTTACAAAAATTAACAGATTTGGGTATCATTGAAGATTTCCAAGAAATTACAGGTGTAGGCCATCGTGTTGTTGCAGGTGGTGAGTGGTTTAACCATTCAGTTGTTGTTACAGATGAGGTATTAGCTAAGATTGATCGTTTGGCGGATTATGCGCCACTGCACAATCCGGCAAATGCTATGGGCATTCGCGCATTCCAGAAATTGTTGCCAGATGCATTGTCGGTAGCTGTGTTTGACACATCATTCCATCAAACAATGCCTGATGTTAATTATCTTTACTCAATGCCTTATGAATACTACACAAGATATGGTGCACGTAAATATGGTGCTCATGGAACATCACATCGTTATGTTTCGGCGCGTGCAGCAGCGATGTTAGGAAAAGATTTAAAAGATCTTAAGTTGATTACGTTACATTTGGGTGCAGGTGCATCTATTACTGCGATTAAAGATGGTAAGTCATTTGATACCTCAATGGGATTTTCACCTTTGGCTGGTGTTACAATGGCAACACGTGCAGGTGATGTTGATCCATCACTAGTTTATTATATTCAAGAACGTGAAGGCTTAACAAATGATGAAATGTTGAATGTTTTAAATAAAAAATCAGGATTACTTGGCATTTCAACTATTTCCAGTGATATGCGTGATTTGTTGGATGTTCAAGATACGAATGAGCATGCTAAGTTAGCAATTAATATCTTTATTAATCGCGTAATTAAATATGTCGGTCAGTATGTAGCAGAGATGAATGGCGTTGATGCTATTGTATTTACCGCGGGTATTGGGGAAAATTCAGTACCGGTTCGTAAAATGATTGTGGATAAATTAAGCTACTTTGGCATCAAGTTAGACAATGAAAAGAATAATGTCCGTGGCGAAGAAGTCGAAATATCAACATCAGATTCAAAAGTTAAAGCATTGTTGATTCCAACCAACGAAGAATTGATGATTGCTAGAGATGTAGAATCTTTAAAAGGATAAGCATAGTGTGATAAAATGGTAAACGGCTAGTGTTTCGAAACGCTAGTCGCTTTATTACGTTTACGAGGTGAAAAGCATGGAGTCGAGAAAACAACGACATCAGCATGAAATTAAGAACGCTGAAGCGCAAGACGCTGGTATAGACCCGTTTGCTGATGATTATCAAAATGGTAAAGGTGGACCACGAAAAATAAAACGTGGGACACGAAATCGTTTTGTTGCTTTTGTGTTGCTAATTATTATCGTTGTTGGTGTTTTCTTTGGTGGAAAAGCGTTGTTTACTGATCAGTATGCTGCTTTGAATCCAAAGAATACCACGTTTAAGACAGTGAAAATTGCTTCTGGATCAACTTCAATCCAAATGGCAAATATTTTGCAAAACAAAAAGATTATTAAAAGCGCAAAATCGTTTAATAAATATGCCCAAAAACAAGGTGCTGCCAGTCTTCAAGCTGGAACTTACAAATTTTCGCCCTCTCAAACAGTTCAGTTGATTTATAAACAAATGACTTTGGGACCAGGGGTAGCACCACAGTTAGGCAAGGGCTATATATTGGTAGCCACTGGGCAGAGCCAAAGTCAAATTGCTAAAAACGTTGCTGATGAAACTAAGTTATCCAACATTAAAGTTAATAACGCCTTTACAGACAAAACTGTAATTGCAAAAATGAAGATCAAATACCCTGATTTGTTAAAAGGTATGGCCTCAGATGGTAATCTTTCTGACTATATTTATCCAGCTGCATACGATTTGAATGGCGTTAACACCATTAATGATGCGGTTACTCAACTATTGGCTACTTCTGATAAACAGCTTAAACCTTATTATAAGGATTTAAATAGCGATGGCATTAACAAAACTGCTGTCATTACTTTGATGGCAACGACAGGAAAAAAAGAATTTGAACATCGATTGGCATTTGTTAATAAAATTGCGCCCTATGCACAGACTTTGAGTAAAAAATACGGTATTTTAGCGTCTATTTCAATTGCTCAGGCTGCGCATGAATCAAATTGGGATAACTCAGTACTATCTTCTAAATACAACAACTATTTCGGTGTGAAGACTCAGGATGAAACTGCCGGCAAATCTGTTGTATTAGAGACAACTGAATATGTTGATGGACAGCCAGAAACACAAAAAGCCCGATTCGCAGTTTATAGCGATTGGAAAGAAAGTATGAAAGAACATGCCGAAACTTTGGTTAATGGTAATACCTGGAATCCTACTCAATTCCAAGATGTCTTGAACGCTAAAAATTATAAAGCAGCTGCTAAAGCGCTTTATAAAGACGCTTATGCAACTGATACGAATTATCCCACGTTGATTATTAATTTAATTGAAACATGGAATTTACAGCGTTTTGATAAGTAAAAAAACTGCCCAATTTTGGCAGTTTTTTTAAATGTGTTGACGTGCATTAATTAGTTTAGATAGAATCTCTAACATAGTATTGATTTCTTGTTCCGTATACTCCCCAAGTATCTGTTTTTCGTTTGCTGAGATACGTCGATGAAGTTCACAATGTAAGCGTCCTAATTCTTCTCCTAAATTAGTTAAACGTAAGGAAATTTCTTTTTTGTTATCTTGAGGATGAAATTTCTCGACTAAAGTTAATTGAGCAAGATGATTAACATATCTTGATAGCATACCTTGTGACAAATTAGATGTCTGTTGTAAGATTTTAAAAGTGGTGACGTTGTCGTTGACTACCAGTTGACTCAAAATTTGTAATTCAGAATGTGTGAAACGCTTTTGTGTTGCAATAAAAGTCCGCGCATCAGCAGATTGAGCGTGCTTTAAAAACCACTGTTGTTCTAAGTCGTTTTCACTATGGCTGTCTCGTAAAAGTTGTTTTATTTTTTCGAATTGTTGCTGTTTTTCCATTTTAATTACCTGTAATAAATATTGACTTTAAAGTATTTAAGTTATATACTTATTTTACATTACCGGTAAACAAAAAACAAATGGAGATAATTATTATGAAAGCAGCAGTTGTAAGAGATTTTAAACAAGGACCACAATATGAAAAAAATTTTGCCGAACCAAACGTTGATGAAAACCAAGTGATGATTGACGTGACGGCATCGGCTTTGTCAAATCGTGCTCGCGGTGACGCGACAGGCACTCATTATGCTGCCGAAGGTATTTTGCCAATGGTACCAGGTGTTGATGGCGTTGGTATATTGTCGACTGGTGAGAAAGCATTTTTTGTTGGTAAAGGTGGATTTGCTGAAAAGGTTGCGATTAAAAAAGGACATTGGGTCGGCGTACCAAAGCAACTAGATGATCAAAAAATCGCTGGTATGATGAATCCTGCTTTGTCGTCATGGATGGCCTTGAAATACCGTGCTCATTTTCAAAAAGGACAAAGAGTTATGATTTTAGGAGCAACTGGTAATGCAGGAATGCTGGCCGTACAAATTGCCCAACGTATGGGAGCAACTGAAATCATCTCAGTTGGACGGAATCAAGATAAACTCGAAGCACTGTTAGATTTAGGCGCTACTGCAACAATACGTCTCACGGATGATGTCAAAGCTTATCAAGATCAATTAGCAGCAGCTGGGCGGCAGGTTGATGTCGTTTTGGATTACCTTTGGGGTGACATTACCGCCAACGCAATGAAAGCTATTATTCCAAATAGAACACATGATGAGCAAGAACTAAAATGGGTTGAAATTGGTAGTATTGCTGGGCAAGCTGCACCCATCCCAGGCGCAGCATTTAGAGCTGTTAAGCTACAATTAATTGGTTCGGGACAAGGATCGATTGGTGTTAAAGATATGATTCAATCTTTTAATGAAATTATTGCAGCTGAAGTGAGTCAGCCATTCGCTTTCACTTTTAAAACAGTTGGTCTATCAGAAATTGAAAAATATTGGACAATTCCTAGTTCTGAAAGATTAGTTTTTGTACCAACTCATTAATTAATGAGTAATATGACTAAACAACAATTAGGCGCAATTTTACCTCAAAACGGGGGTATTACGCGTCTTTTTGTTTGGTCAAATACTAATTGTGATGAAAGGCACAATATCAATGATGAAAACGTTTACAGAAATTAAATTGTAGGCTTGTGTAAACGTTTTCACTAGTGTACAATTAGTAGTGTTAAAAATGATGATTTAAAGCATCACAAATAAGAAGGAGTTTTATCAGTTATGAACGCAGCAATTTTACTGGCTTTGGTGCCGGCATTGGCATGGGGATCGGTTGGATTAGTCAATACAAAAATGGGCGGAACCGCCGGTCAACAAACATTAGGCATGACTTTTGGTGCTTTAATATTTGGATTAGCCACCATGTTTTTCTTTGTGATGCCACGTCACATTGAACTCAATAGTCATATTTGGGTTGTCGGCGTTGTTTCTGGACTTGTGTGGGCAGTTGGAACCGCCGGTCAGTTTTTGGCAATTAAAGACTTGGGTGTATCTTTAGCCATTCCATTGTCAACCGCTGGTCAAATTGTCACCAATGCGTTGATGGCTGCAGCTGTTCTGGGTGAATGGAAGACTGGCAAAATGTGGGCGATTGGTGCAGTTTCAATCATCGCTGTTGTTATTGGCGCTACATTGATCTCAGCGCGTGATAAAGCTAAAAATAGTAATGGCATTGAAGCAGAAGAGAGAACTAAAAGTATGACCAAGGGACTGATCTACTTAGCAATCTCAACGGCTGGGTTCATGTTTTACTTTGTTTTGCCTAACTTTTTGAACAAAATTGGCTATATTTCAGATGCTATCAAGGCGCGTGGCAATGGTGTTGACTATATGACAGCAATTGTTGGTCCACAATCAATTGGACAAGTAGTTGGTGCTTTCTTAATTGTGATGTTTGTCTTGAAAGAATCAGAAATTATGTTCAAGCTGTCAACTTGGAAGAACATTCTGACAGGTCTAGTTTGGGCAACTGGTAATATTTTCATGTTCATTTCTGCGGCAAATCCTGATATTGGACAAACAATTGCCACAACTTTTTCTCAATTAGGCATCATCGTGGGTACTTTTGGTGGTATCTATTTGTTGGGTGAGAAGAAGTCAAGCTATCAAATGAAGATGATTGCAATTGGTACAATATTAGTTGTTATTGGCGCTATCATCATTGGTAATATTAATAGTTTTGCATAAAAAATGAACGGGCAAACATTGTTTGCCCGTTTTTTAGTACAAAAATATGTGTATTTCGTTTGCTTGGTACAAAAACCATATAAATAAATTAAGTCATCATTGATACGCTTAATAAAAATGAGGCATGCCGGCAATTACTTTTTATATTGTTTTAAATACCGGTTTGCTAGTAATTTATGGAATTTAACGCCAAGTGTTGGATTAGCTTTATCAATATCTTCATACATAGCAGCTATAATTTTGGTCATTAAACGATTGAATTGGTCCATTTCTTCATTTGATAAGACGGTTATGAATTTTGGCACTTCTTGAAAAGAAGATTCAATTTCTTCTTGTCCTTTTGTCGTTAAGCTAACAAGATTGATTCGCCTATCATTTTCAGATTTGCTCAATGATACTAAATCACGCTTGGCTAATTTTGAAACAAATTCACCCGTAGATTGTGGTGAGATTTCAAGTCGTGACGAAATTTGGCTTTGAGATAAATGATCCTCATCTGCTAAAGCAAGTAATACCTTCCCTTGACCTTCTACTGTCAATCTTGGTTTGACGTCTTGCACGATATCGTCATATATTTTTGTTAATTGTTCGTATTCGGCTAATTTTCCGGCAATTAATTCTGACTTGATTTTGCGTTCCATAATTGATGTTAACCTCCGCTCAATTATTTTAGTATACACTATTCTACTTGACAAATTAATCAGGGGACCTTGCAATAATAATCAAGGGCCCCTGATTAAATGTAGTGAGGTATATGTTATGGAAAATGAAGTAGCGATAAGCGTTAAAAACATTTCAAAAAAATTTGGACAACATGTTGCAGTCAATGATATTAGTTTTGATGTGAAAAAAGGTGAAATTTTTGGATTACTTGGTCCAAATGGTGCTGGTAAGTCCACTTTAATTAATATGATGACCACACTTATGCACCCAGACCAAGGTGAAATTGTGATTAATGGTTTGAATACAATTTCTCAAAGTCGTCAGGTGAGATCACAGTTTAGTGTTACTGGGCAAAGTGCAACAATTGATAAAGAACTCAGTGCACGAGAAAATTTGTTTTTATTTGGTAGATTAAACGGATTAAATCGTGATTCTGCACATCAACGTTCAGAAGAATTACTAGTTGATTTTGACTTAGTTCAGTCGGCAGATCATTCTGTTTCAACATTTTCTGGTGGGATGTTACGACGATTAGACTTAGCCATTAGTCTGATCGGTAATCCCAGTATTTTATTTTTGGATGAACCCACAACGGGGCTAGATCCGAGAACACGTACACAAATGTGGGTAGCAATTCAAAAATTAGTAAAAAATGGCACCACGGTTCTTTTGACCACTCAATATTTGGAAGAGGCTGATCAGTTAGCGGACAGAATTGCATTGATTGATCACGGTAGGTTAATAGCTGAGGATAAACCAAGTGAATTGAAAAAGCTTGTCGGTGGATTGCAGCTGAAAGTGACTGTTGAGCAGAATGAGTCAGTCATTCCAACGCAACGTATCATTGAAAAAGTTTTAGGAAAAACGGTTAATGTTGAAAATAGAAATCTAACCGTTATATTAGACAATAATGCTTTTAACAAAGTGTCTGAAATTTTGGACAAAATCCTAGCATCTAAAATCATGCTAAGCAGTTTTAAAATTGATGCACCATCTTTAGATGAGGTATTTTTATCAATGACAGTGGGTAAAAATTGAGGAGACATATCATGAAAAATCAAAAAAAAGCCAGTACTATGAGCACAACTTTAGCAATGGCGCATCGGAATTTGCTCAAGACGTGGCATAATCCAGATAACCTGAGTGATGTTATTATTCAACCGATTATCTTCACGCTTTTGTTTGGATTTCTTTTCGGCGGTGTGATTGCTGGAAGTGTGCATGCGTATTTGCCAATGCTTGTGTCTGGTATCTTGATTCAAAGCATTCTAAATGCGGCAGCGGGATCGGGTCAGCAATTGCGAGAGGACATTAATAGTGGCATTTTTGATAGATTTAAAACGTTACCAATTTCTGCATTTGTTCCGCTAGCTGGTCAACTTATTGGTGACGCACTTCGATTGTTGTTGTCCGGTTTGATTTCCTTAGGAACAGCGTTTGCAATTGGGTGGCGACCCTCTGTCAATCTAATAATGATTGCTTGTATCTTAATTTTAGCAATATTTATTGGATGGGCAACTTCTTGGATCTTTGTTTTGGTTGGTTTATTAGTGAAAAATGCAGAATTGATAGGAAGCCTTTCCATGATCATTATATTGGTGATGACATTCCTATCAAATGCCTTTATTCCAATCAGGACATTGCCATTATTTTTACAAAGCATTGTGCAATTGAATCCTGTGACCATAACGATTAGTGCTATTCGGGCAATCATGAAAACAGGTTACTGGAATACTGAAGCAACACTGGTTATCATTAGTGGTATTATCATCATTGCGATTTTTATGCCATTGTCTCTCATGGTGTATCGCAAAAACAATTAATCAACAAAAAAAGAAAGCACGGCGCTTTCTTTTTTTTGGTTATTTTTTAACTTCTAAAATTTGAACATTAATGTTGATGCCGTTTGGAAGTGGCACAGCGACTGTGTCGTTGACCTTTTTACCAATTAATGCAGTTGCCATTGGTGATTCGTTTGAAATTTTACCGGCTAGTGGATCAGCCTCAACGGAACCTACAATTGTATAAGTTTCAGGTTCTTCATCAGGTAATTCTTTAAACGTAACGGTTTTACCGAGAGAAACTTCGTCCTCAGCAGTTGCGTTAGAATCAATGATTTCAACGTTTTCAAGCATTTTTTTTATCGTTTGAATGCGACCTTCGACAAAGGCTTGTTCATCTTTTGCTGATTGATATTCTGAATTTTCAGACAAGTCACCGTATGATCGCGCAATTTGGATACGTTTTGTAATTTCTGGGCGTTGGTTAGCAATGAGATCGTCTAATTCAGCTTGTAGCTTATCACGACCTTCAGTTGTCATTGGATATGTTTTTTCTTCTGACATAAGTGTTTTTCCTTTCAATTTGCGTGTTTTTCCGCAAAATATAACGAAAAAAGCATATCATGTGGTGACCTTTTTTGCAATAGATAAATTGCTAAATATTACTAATATAACTGTCGCAATGATTGTGATAGCAAGACCCAACCATAAAAATGGTGGGGTATAAGTCATAGAAATTGTGTGCCGCCCTGGTTTTGTTTTAATGCCGATAAAATAGTTAGCCACTTTGTCGGCTTGAACTGTTTTGCCATCAACCGCTATATGCCATCCAGCAACAAATGGAATGGTAGTCATAATCAATGGCTTTGTTGATGTCGTCGTGATTGTCCCCTTAATGTGTCGTTCGGAACGTTTTGTGATCTTAAGGCTATTTTGCTTTAACCCGCTAGCATCATCTGCAATCCGCTTGTTATCGACATGATAGAGGGTGACGTTAGACAAGGTTAATGTTTGGGTATCTTTCATTCTAAAAGTGATTGTCTGCAACTTATTTTTGGCATTTGAATTAAGATTAACAATAACAGTGTGGCGATAAGAGCTAAATTGTGTAATGACCTTACCGTTAATTAGGAGGTCAAAGTTTTTAATATCCAGACCGCTGCCAATGGTCAAATAGTAGCTATCATTAGTTGTTGGGGTAAATTGCAAGTCCAAACTAGCAGGTTGACTCGCATTTTGACGTGTTATGATCGCATTTGTAATTGTTGTTGGTGCTTTGACATTATGACCAATTGCTTTTTGAAAATTGTCTGTGTCAACTGTCGAAGTTAAATCACCAGTCAAACCTTGCCAGAGATTGCCCTGGTTTTGCAAGGGATTATTATAGAGCATTTTGGTATTAAGTGCGCCGGAGTTGGCTGCAAACGCTATTGGTAGGGCATTTTGATTCTGATAAATATTAGTAGTCGATGTTGTTGCTTTTAAACTGTAATTACTGGTGTCCGGACGATAACCTATTAAATGTTGACTAGGTTGACCAGCATCCCCATTGTCTTGACCATTTGGGGTGATCATATATTTCATGCCCAGCAGTGCATCAGATAAGAGACTGCCATTGCTATACACAACATAATTATCGCCGTCCGGTTGTCCAAAATTGCCAAAGAAAGTTGGCGTAGATTTTGGTAAAGCGGAGCTGAAATGGGCACCGCCATAATAGTCAAACATCATGCCATCACCACGAGTGCGTTGAAATGTTTGCGCTACACGATACCAAGAGGTATCTTTTTTTAGAAACTTTTTATCTGCTGTGAGTGCTTTGATCGTATTTTGATACTCTGTATTTGTTAAATAAGAAAAGTTGTCTAGCGTGAAAACAACATTTGCTGTGAGTGATAATAACGTTAAGCCGCCTAAAATGGGTAGCCAAAATTTGTCATGAACTTTAAAAGTGAACTGCGCCAATGTTAGCAAGGCTAAGCCAATGAATAAAGCAATACTTGAACGATTGATGTAATTGATTTTAGCATCACTGAGTGTGGCATAGATTGCAATGGCACTAAATATGATTAACAAAGTAGTAATGGTCATCAGGCGTGGCCGCCAAGTTGGCTGCCAACTAATAGCAGCTAAATAAATGATAAAGAAACTAATCAAAAAACTGAAACGGTATGGATACCAAACTGGGTATTGAAAACCGTGGAATAATAAAGTAAGTGGTGCCCAAGTAGTGGCTAATATTAAGAAGGCTAACAGTAAAAATGCCCCGATTTTGACGCGTAATTTAATAACACGTGTCGTGAAAAAAGCTATTAGTGTGATTAAAACGAAAGCACTCACATAAAAATTTGCTTGTCCATTTTGCATCTGGTCAAAATTAAAACTACCTGGAATTAATTTAAACAAAAGATGTAAGGGATTGTTATCAAACTTGAAAGAAAAATCAGAATTGTACTGCGTTTTACCTAATTTCAGCTGAAAATAAGTCGGTAAAATTAACCAAGCTGACAGCCCACCACCAATAGCGGAACTAACAATAAAGCGTCTTAGAATTAGCCAACGATGTTTAATATTTGGCCAAGTCAAGCGCCAAGAAAAATACAACACGATAAAGATGGCGACCATATAGCCAATATAATAGTTACAAACAATATTGGCACCAAGCAGAAGGCTATACTGCCACCAAGATTGTTGATAAAACAAACGTTCAAGTGCCAAAATTACCAATGGCAGTAAAATGACTGTATCAAGCCATAACAAATTTAAGTCGTTTGCAATGAACCAACCAGATAGTGCGTAGTTAACAGCGAACAAAGTCACATAGTAGTGTTGTTGCAGGTGCAATTTTTGCAATAGATAAGCCATTGACAGGCCAGCTGCCCCAAATTTGAGCACAGTGACGAGTAGAATAGCGCTGGGGAGTGCGGTGTTAGGAACCATTAAAAAAATAAGGTTAAAAGGACTCATTAAATAATAAGCCCATTCACCCAGCATATCTCCGCCTAAGGCATTGGAAAATGAGTAAAAAAAGCTACTAGGATGCTGTAATAAGGTATGCTTGAATGCCGCAAATTGATCGATGTATTGTTGACCAAGGTCTACTGTTAAAATTGAGCTGGTGCCAAATGGTGCCATGTGACGATAGGCAAAATAGGCTAACATAATCAGTAGTGGTACCCAAAAGCTAAGTGCCAGTGGTGAAAGCGTGTAACGTTTTAAAGTATGTTTCATAAATGAATGTTCCTAAAAATAATGATTGCTAATAAAAAAGGCAGAAAAATTTGCTTAGTCAAGGCAATTCATTCTGAGACCTTTTTATGATTATCAAGATTAATGAGTTGACGAAATCGCAACGGATTCAGCGATATATTGGTCGGGACTATTGATGAGTTGTGTGACAAATTCAGCGACACTAGTGCGTGTGATTGGTCCACCAATAATTTCTTCGTTTGGATCAGTTTGAACGTTAAGTTGCTGCATTTTATTGTCATCAGTGAGTTCATTGGGTCTGATAATGGTGTAATCAAGTTGAGATGCTGTAATACGTTGTGCGGCAGCGGCTTGATCACCAATGTAGCTGTTTTCGTTTTCGGGAGTACCCAAAATATTGCGCCATAAATCAGCTTGCTGTGGTGGCAACTCATTGTAAATGCCAATTGTCGCGATCCAAATCAGTCGAGACACACCAGCAGTATGCATGGCGTTGACTAACGCATTAGCCACATTTTTTTGACGACCTTCGGCACCAACATTGGCGTATACGATGTCAATATTTTTTAATGCTGTCACCAAATCAGCTTCATTTGCCGCGTCTAGATTGGCAATGTGTTGGGCTGGTTTAGCGTGAAGAGAGGTGAGCTTTAATTGTGTGTCGGTATTGGCTAACATATTAACCACTAATTTGGCAATTTGACCATTAGCACCGAGAATTAGAATTTTTTTTGTCATACTTTCATTTTAGCATGATTGTTTGGATTGCGGTAAAATATAGATAGGAATGAGGTTCATTATGAGTTTAACTTATCAACAATTATTAATGGCAGTCCCACTGATATTACGAGGCGGTAATGTCCCTAATATTGTTGGAGAAGCAGGCATTGGCAAGTCTGCTTTAGTGAGCGATGTGGCAAAGCAAATGAACGCGCAATTGTTTACAACGGTGGTTTCTCTGTCAGAAAAAGGCGATTTGGCGATTCCAATACCGCCCTTGACTGAAAGCGCATTTTTAGAAACTAAGCATTATGGGCAACTTGCTGATGTTAAATTTGGCTACACACATACGCTGATTCAAATTATTCAACATGCCGAATCGGTACCAAGTCAACCAATCATTTGGTTTTTAGATGAGTTTAATCGCGGCTCACAAGCTGTTCAGGCCGAACTCATGAATTTAGTGTTACAACGACAGATTAATGATCTAATTTTGCCTGAAAATGTTTTCCTTATCTTGGCAGAAAATCCAGATGATAGTATGCATGGTTTTGAGACATCTGAATATGCGGTTCAAACTTCTGATGCCGCAATTAAGGATCGGACAACAAGATTAGTGATGAGCGTATCAGTGAAGGATTGGCTAGCATGGGCTGCTAAAGGTGACCAACGGCCAAATATTCATGATTTGGTGCGCAGATTTATCGCTGAAAATGCTGGTTTATTATATCCTGTTGTGCGTGAAGTTGATTTGAATCCGACCCCGCGTGCTTGGCAACGTGTGTCGGATAATCTTTTTGAATTGCTGAAGCAATCAAATCGTCAGCAAGAAGATTTATTATTTGATATTGTGGCGGGTGATTTAGGTCAAGTAGTTGCCACGCAATTTGTTCGATTTGTACGTGAACAAACGCCTAGTCTCACAGCCGAAGAGGTTTTTGACTCAAAGCCAGACGGACCTAAAGTACCTTTAAACATTCGTTCTAAATTTGAAAGTTATTCAGAAATTCAAAAAATGACAGTGATGAAAACATTGTTATTGACGGCAGATATGACACACGATAATAACGCTGCACGTTTTAGTGAATTACTACAATTGGTGGCACCAGATGGGCAATATGCACTGGTCAAGCAAATGACAAATGCCCCAATTTTAGATGATTTATACAATTCAGAAGAACACTATGCAAACGTGTTGTATCAACAAATTATGGACATTGCAACCAGATGATAACGCAGGATGAAACGGATAATTTAATATTAGGTGGTATTAAAACCTTGCTAGATGTTTCACCCCTATATGGCAACATTGTCATGAATTTAACCCGCGAAATGAACCTGTTAGCACCGCATCCTTTGGCATTAAAATGGCAAAATCATCGTTGGTACTTAGTAATCAATCCAGCTCGTTTAACAGAAAATTTCAGCACATACAATCAGATTGCGGCTGCATTGGCACATGAAGCACTGCATGTTATTTGGGAACACCCAGTTCGCTATGCTGCAACGCACCAAGCAAAATCAGTTGTTGATCTAGGAACTGATGTGGCGATTAATCAATATTTACCTAAGGAATTAGGTGAGTTACCAACGGCTGTGACTTTGCAAATGTTGTTTGATGTGTACGGCGAATGGTTTGCGCCTTATCAAGATTCGCAAACTTATATTGATTTAATCAGTCGTTTTGAAGATGATGTGCCTGCTCATGGTGACGTCGACGGCCACGGTGAGTGGGCGAGTGTTGGCGATGAGTCTGATGAGGCTAAATCGGCACTTGAACAAGTCATTCGTCAAGCTAATGAAGATGCACAAAAATCTGGGCGAGGTCACTTGGCTAGTGCTGTCATACAACAGATTTCCGCGGTGGTGGTGCCTAAAAAAAATTGGCGTCAAATCTTCAAAGCAGGGGTAAGCCAAGTGCCTAATCAAAAGCAATCATCACGCGCACGATTTAATCGACGCCAAGCCTATCGAATGGATTTACTTGGTGAAATTAGTAAGTACGAAAATGAAATTTTGGTATTTGTCGACAATTCAGCTTCTATTAGTGATAGACTAGTGGGTAAATTCCTAGCCAATGTGATGCAAATAACACAACAATTTGATGCTAAAGTCCGCGTGTTTTCATTTGATACAGCAGTTGAAGTGATTAAAAATATCAATCATTGGCAGCGCCGTGCTGGTGGAGGAACGGCATTTCTAAGTATTTTTGACTATCTAGATAAACAAAAAACACCTCGTGAGACGACAACAGTGATTATCCTAACTGATGGTGACGGTGAAACATCACCGATTATGTCACATTATCGTCGTGTTTATTGGATACTGCCAGAACAGCAACAACTCAGTTTGCCTAATCAAATTGGAAAGGTGTTGACCCTATGAAATTAAATCCAACAGATCTGAGTAGTTTTATTGCCAAAGACAATCGGTTCAAAAGAGCTGAAGCATTATTAACTGATCACTGGGAGTCCCTGTTATTAAGTGAGCCATGGGGCATGACGATGATGACGCGTTCAGATATTGTCTATGCAAAAGCATTAGTTGCATCAGGCGCTATTACACCCAGAGTTGATCTGACAACGTTTAAAGGCGTCCAACAGTTTATTCAGCGTAATGCAGTTCGGCTTTCACCAGATGTCGTCACAATGTTAAAGGAGCCATTCTTATGAAAATTAATCTTGTACTTGCACCAGAACAGTCAGTTTCAGAATTATTAGCACTTCAAACAGCGAATCCAGACAACGTGTTTTACCTCGGCAAGGTATCACAATTGGCTGGTTCGAATGTTTTGATTTTAGATGCACCAGAAATTGTCCAACAATTTCAACGGCCATTAGGCTTTGATAGTCGTTATACTAATGATCAACTAACTGGTCGTGTGATTCATCAAATTGCCTTTCAGGCTAAAGATGATAATGATAAACTAATTGGTAAGTTAGTAAATGTTGCCGGTGTTGTGGCTCAAAATGATAATGGCAAAGCAGATTATATGTTATGGACTTTTTGGCAAAATCACAGTCAATTAGCTGATTTTTTGAAAAGTACACAGTATCAGCAAATGATTAATTTGATGAAAAATCCTTACACCACAACTTATCAACGTGTTACAAGTGATTCGCAATTGTCACTGAAGCATCAAATGAGAGATGTTGATCCTGAATGGTGGGGTTGATTATCTGGTGACATTCGTTTACACTTATCTTGAATTAAATAAAATATCTGGGGTGCCAATCGGCTGAGAAATACCCATTGAACCTGATGACGTTAGTACGTACGAAGGGAGATATGTTGCACAAGCTAGTGTTTTTTAAATGTTGATTACTGGCCGTGAACGCATCTTCTTGGAGTGGGTTCGCGGCCTTTTTGTGTCCTACTATGGAGAAAACATGACAACCTTACAAACAATTAGAGAACAATTTATGCCTCAAATCATGGCTGAGCCTTTTGTGAAAGCTATTGGCAGTAATTCATTAACTCAGCAGCAAGCTGATTATTATACAGCACAAGATGCAAGCTACATTGAAGCTTTTATGCCCATTGTGAATCAAATTGATGAATCATTACATTTAACCAGGCCGACAAGCGACGATGAAGGACAAGCACACCTTAGTCTAGTGGATGCTGTTGCCCCAAAACCTTTGGATTTGGTGGGGCAATCTTATGTGAGCCACATGCGTTCTGCAGCTCAAAAAGGTGCTATGGCAGCAATTATGGCAACCTTACCTTGTGTAGAATCCTATTATTTTATAGCTAAAGCACTGGCACATCAAACAAACAATGGTTGGCAGCAATATTATGCCAGTAAACAATATCATGATTTGGTAACCTATTACTGGCAGATTGTTGACCATTCAGACAGTCAACTGGATGTCGCTATTTTTGAAAAATCATATCAATTTGAACTAAAATTTTGGCGGAATGCCTATGAAAAAGGGAGTCAATACTAATGACGATAAAAAATGTACGGACACAATCACCACTTGTTCTGACTTATGCTAACTTTGTTACCCCACAATTCGTAGCCAATGTCGTGAATGTTATTGGTGCTTCGCCTCTTATGAGTCGGGAAGTTAGTGAATTTAATGATTTATGTCAAATTGCAGATGCCGTTGTCATTAATATTGGTACGCTTAAGGCCAATGAACTGTCTGATATTGTAACGCTTTCAAAGGTCGCTAATAATTTAGATAAACCTGTTATCTTGGATCCAGTGGCAGTTGCAGTGCCCTTTCGTAGTAAGGCCGTGCAGACTTTGATGCAAGAAGGGCATGTTGATATCATTCGAGGCAACGCAGCGGAAATAGCGTGGTTTGCCGATATTGATTTTGACAGTCAAGGCATTGATGCCACTGGTAGTGGGGATGTGATTGCCATCGCACAATTAGCAGCAGAAAAGACTGGTGCCATAATTGCATTAAGTGGCGCCAAAGATGTTATTAGTGATGGTCATCATACTGCCGTCATTGAGACAGATGTGCCATTATTATCAACTAATGTGGGTACTGGCGATGCCTTATCGTCTGTGATTGGCGCGTTTGTAGCCGAATCACTCACTGTGGAAAATGTCACGTACGCGATGGCAACTTTTAAGTTAGCTGGGCTCAAAGCCAGCCGTCAAATTACGACACCAGGTTTTTATAGTATGCAATTGCTAGATGAACTTGCTGCAATTACAAGCGAGGAAGTAGCGACGTTTATGATTGAAAGTGTGCAATATTTATGAGCAATGAAACACCACAAGTATTAACAATTGCTGGTGCTGATAGTAGTGGCGGTGCCGGTATTAGTGCTGATTTAAAGACATTTGCTGCACAAGGTGTCTATGGTGCTAATGTATTTGTCGCTTTAACAGCGCAAAATACGTTGGGTGTTCAAGATGTTTTGATGACCCCACCTGATATGATTTGGTCACAAATGAAATCAATCGCTGATGATTTAGCGATTAAAGCAACCAAAACTGGTATGCTCGGTAACGCAGAGACAGTAGCGCTTGTTGCCAAAGGCTTGCAAAATTTTGATTTTGGTAAATATGTGTTAGATCCGGTAATGGTTGCGAAAGGTGGCGCAAAGTTGCTTAATCCTGATGCAGTGGCTGCCGTGAAAAGTTTATTGTTACCGCTGACAGAACTTGTAACGCCTAATATGCCAGAAGCTGAAATTTTAAGTGGTCAAGCGATTAATAATCGGCAAGACATGCAACGTGCAGCTAAGGCGATTCAAAAATTAGGCGCCAAAAATGTTTTATTGAAAGGAGGTCATGGGCAGTCATCACGTATTGAGGATTACGTCTTATTGGCTGATGGGACAGATTTCTGGTTGGCAAGTCAGCGGGTCCTTACGGCGCGTACCCACGGCACTGGAGACACTATTTCGGCAGCGATTACGGCACAATTAGCGCTTGGCAAAACTTTAGATGTGGCGATTTTGCATGGGAAAAGATACGTTGACGCCACAATTCGTGATGGCATTGCTGTTGGACACGGGCATGGGCCACTTAACCATGGGACCAAATTGGTGACAGAAGATACAGTTGAGGTACTTCATGACATTTAATCCGTTAATATTACGACGTTATTTTGTTTTAGGCACTCAAAATGTGGAAAACGAATCACAATTTTTTGATATTTTAACAACCGCTTTGAAATATGGTATTACTGCTTTTCAATATCGTGAAAAAGGTGATGGCGCATTAAAAGGTGCTGAAAAATACCGTGTGGCAGAGCGTGTACGCGATTTAACACGCCAGTATCACGTGCCTCTAATCATCGATGATGATATACCATTAGCTCACCAAATTCACGCTGATGGTGTACACTTTGGTCAAAAAGATGGTAATATTATTGAAAATGTTCGTGCTTGCAATGGCATGTTTGTTGGTGTTTCCGTGACGACGCAAGCTGATTTTCATCGTGTTCAAGGTGTATCGGGAATTGATTACATTGGTGTTGGACCAATATTTGCGACGAAGACAAAAGCTGATGCTAATCCACCAATTGGTCTCGAAGGACTGAGCGATATTAAGCGCATTAGCCATTGGCCAATCGTCGCTATTGGTGGTATTTCAAATGAAAATATAGATGATATTTATACGACTGGTATCAATGGCGTTGCTGTTATTAGCATGATTAGTGCAGCTGATAATGTCGCAGAGGCAGTGATAAAGTGGCAACAATATTCATAAAAATTAAAAGAGGCTCAACATGTTTAACACGTTGAGCCTCTTTAATCTGATTTTTACTTGACAAATTGTTCAGATAGCGACAAAAATTCATCAATATCTTTTTTAACCAAATCGGCACCAGCTTGCCAGAAATCTGGCTTAGTCAGATCAACACCTAAATGTTTTTGAGCTAATTCTTCTGATGTCATATTTGCTGTGTCACGAAGCAACGCAATATATTTATCCTCAAAATTATCACCATCTTTTTGTGCTTGTGCATAAATACCGGCTGAAAAGAGATAACCGAAAGTGTATGGAAAATTATAAAATGGGACTGAATCAATAAAGAAGTGCAACTTTGAAGACCAGAAATGTGGATGACGTGTATCTAGCGTACCATCAAAGGCACTTTTTTGTGCTTCATCCATCAATTCGTTCAGTCGTTGCGGTGTGACAACGCCATTTTGACGTTCAGTATAGAAAGCATCTTCAAATAAGAAACGCGCATGAATGTTCAAAAACATGGCAATAGGATTAGTCATTTTAGCGTCTAATAAGACCACTTTTTCAGCGTCAGTCGTTGCTGCTTTTACGTTAGCGTCATTGACAATAAGTTCGGCGAAAGTTGAAGCTGTTTCAGCGACATTCATGGCATACGCATCACGCCAGAACGGCAAGTCATTAAGTTGTGCAGAATGAAAAGCGTGTCCCAACTCATGAGCAATCGTTGCGGCATCATTGACTGATCCAGTATAAGTTAGAAAAATGCGTGATTCATGTAAATCAGGGACAGATTCCATGTAGCCGCCCGGTTGTTTGCCAGGGCGGTTTTCAGATTCAATCCAATTATTTTCAAATGCCATTTTGGCAAAATCAGCCATTTTAGGTGAAAACTTACCGAATTGCGTGATAATAAATTGTGCTGCTTCATCGTAAGAGACTTCTTTAGGGCTGTAGTCACCGATGTTTGTGAGCGGGGCAACTTGATCTTGCCAACCTAATTGCGAGAGGCCAAGCAAGGCTTTTTTACGGTCAAAGTAGGGCTTGAACATGCCTTTGTTGTTGTCAACAACTTGCCACATAGCCTTTAAGGTTTCTTCAGACATGCGATTCATTTCTAAAGGTTGCTCTAAATAATTTTGACGTTGATGTGCTTTCTGATTAGTTAATCGGAATCCAGCCAAATGATTCAGCGTGTCAGCAGTGAGATTTTCTGCATTACCCCACATTTTCTCATAATTAGTCATAATATTGGCACGCGTCTCATTATTTGGTTCACCATCTAGCATATTAAGCGCTTGACCAGCGGAAATTTGTCGTATTTTGCCCGTTTCGTCAGTGTAATTCATTGAGAGTGAAGCCGAAATAGTGTCATAGTGTTGAGACCATGCTTGCTGACCATCAAGATCAAATTGATTGATCAACGACTCAGTGCTGTCATCCAAAAGACGCTTGGCATCCGTACGTAGCTCTGTCAAATAGAAAGCAATTGGTGATAAGCGTTGTGTTTTAATGGCTGTAGCAAAGGTCGCATCATCTAATTGTAACAACAGCTTTTGGAAGCGGTTGAGTGGCGTTGAAAAAGCAACCCACAAGTTACCTAATTTATCAAAATGAGGTGCATAAACACTATTACCATAATCAACAGATGACCAACCATTAACAAAAATACCAGCTGTGCCAATACCGGCACTAATTGTTTGTGCTAAATCAGCTAAGTTAGCTAATTGGTCAAAATCTTTATCTTCAGATGCGCGGTATGCGTCAACTTTTGTCGCGAAGTCTTGTGTTTGAGAAGTGATGAGATCGTATTTTTGAGTGAGCTGCGGTGATGTGATGCCACCCGGGAAAATACTTTCTAAATCCCAAGTTTGTGAATAAGACATGATAGAATACCTCAATTTATTTTTATCGTTACCTTATGATAACATTGTTTGAAAAAATTGGATATATGAGATTATGAGGAGAACAACATGGCAATTTTTGAAAGGATTCAAAATAGGAGGAATCAACATATTTGCCCCCTATACAATTAAGTTGTAAAATAAAAAGATTGAATTCGAGGAGAATGTGAGTATGAGAAGTGTCTATAAGTGGTTAATTGGTCTGGTAACCGTAGTCATGCTGATATTATTATCAGCGGCGATGTATTTTTTTCATGTTGCAGAAGTTCGCAATCCCGCTGCAAATAAACCAGATGCACTTAGACCAAAATCCAGTCCTGTTTATAATTATGAGCACACGTTTTTAGCACGTCATAAAGCAACTTGGACGCAAAAAACTTCGGATGGGCTGACACTCGATGCTTGGTATGTGACAGCTAGTCGGCCAACAAATAAAACCGCAATTTTGGCACATGGTTGGCATAATAATAAAACAACGATGGCCATCTACGGCGAACTATTTCACGATCTTGGCTATAATGTGTTAATTCCAGATAATCGTGCACATGGTGATTCACAAGGAAAATTAATTGGATATGGTTGGACAGATCGTCGTGATTATATGGGTTGGATTAATCAGGTTCTGAAGAAAAATGGGCAGCAATCTGATATTGTTATGTATGGCATGAGCATGGGTGCAGCAACTGTTGTTAATGTTTCTGGTGAACATGATTTGCCAAAACAAGTGAAAGCGTTTATCGAAGATTCGTCATACACTAGCGTTTTGGCAGAAGTGAAACACGAGGCTGGAGATATGTACGGGCTACCTTGGTTTCCTATTGTTAACATTGTCTCTGGCATTTCCAAAGTACGAGCTGGATACTCATATAGTGAGGCTAGTCCATTGAAGCAGGTCGCGAAAAATAAACGACCAATGTTGTTCATTCATGGTGACAAAGATACGTTTGTACCAACACGTATGGTCTATCAGCTTTACGCGGCAACAAAGGGGCCAAAAGAGCTTTGGGTGACGAGTGGTTCAAAACATGTGCAAAGTTTTCCAGATCATCCCGTAGCTTATCGACAAAAAGTGACCAACTTTTTGAATCAGTATGACAAATAAAAACACAGCTGTTGTTCATAACAGTTGTGTTTTTATTTTGCATCTTTAGGGTCAATACCATATAACTCAATGTGATAACCAGAAATATTGAGACCGCTTGCCTTACGAGCCGCGTCAATTAATGGCTGCACGTCAAAATTATTAGCATCAATAATCTCGTGTGTTTCTTGGTTAATGATGTGATAGTGTGGTTTGCCATAATAATCAAAGTGGCGTTTATCATCGTTCACGTCGATAACAACGACTAAACCAGTATCTATTAATTTTTCGAGCGTATTATAAACGGTGGCTAAACTAATTGATTGCAAGTCAGCGTGGATCATTTCAGCTGTCGGATGGGTTTTGTGAGACATCAGATAATCTAAAATAATCATACGCTGAGACGTTGCTTTTAGTCCACGTTCTTGCAACATGTTGCGCAATTTTTTATCAGGCATCAGCATCTCCATTTAATATGACCTCATTATATCACGTCTAAAATATTCTACCAAGCGACTTGAATTGTCAGACCAATAGCGTTATGATGTTGTTATATTAGAATGATTCTAAAAAGAGGGGAGATCGATATGTCGGAAAAACAAAGCTTGATGCAACGTAACAATGTGATTCGTGCCGCAGTGATGGGGGCCAATGATGGCATTTTATCAGTTTCAGGAATTATATTGGGTGTTGCAGGCGCCACAAGTCATACTGGCACAATTCTTTTAGCAGGTTTTGCCGGTACTTTAGCCGGAACGGTTTCCATGGCAATGGGAGAATATGTGTCCGTAAGTTCACAACATGATGCACAAGAAAAAGTGCGACGAGAACAATCATTAGCGTTGGAACAAAATTTTGACGGTGAGTTCAAATTTGTTCAAAAGAAATATGAAGATAATGGTATTTCTGAGCAGCTTGCAATGCAAGCAACTCGTGAAATGATGACTAAGGAGCCACTTGTAACCACAGTTCGTGAACGATTTGGTTTCTCATTAGATAATGAATTGAGTGCCAAAGATGCGGCATTAGCTTCATTAATTAGTTTTCCAGTTGGGTCTATTTTGCCGATGTTAGCAATGCATTTGTCACCTAAAAGCAGTCGTGAATGGTTGACTTTTTTCGCCGTTGCTATTGCCTTAGCATTAACAGGCTATGTCGCTGCACATTTGAATGGTGCTGATAAAAGACATGCTGCTGTGCGTAATGTGTTAGCAGGTATATTTACGATGGTTGTGACATTTGCCATTGGTAGTTTATTTCGATAAAAGGGGGACACAATGTCAGAGCAAAGAAATAATAAAAGTATGACAATGGATGAGCGACTAAACGCGATTCGTGCAGGGGTTCTTGGGGCTAATGATGGCGTTTTAACCGTTGTTGGTGTGTTATTTTCAGTCGCAGCCGCCACGACTAATCATTTTGCGATATTTATTGCTGGTTTAGCAGATTTGTTAGCCTGTGCTTTATCAATGGCTTCAGGCGAATATGCGTCAGTTAGTTCGCAATCTGATAGTGAAAAAGTCGTCGTTGCACGTGAAAAAAAGTTATTACATGATGATTTTGAAGGACAACGAAGAAGCGTGGCAGATTTTTATGTTGAGCGTGGGGTATCTCAAAATACAGCGCTAGCGATTGCAGATGAACTATTAGTTAAAAAACCACTCGAAACAGTTTTGAGTGTTAAATACGATTTGACGTTGGGACATTATATGAATCCTTGGTCAGCAGCGTGGTCGTCACTATTTAGTGCTGCGATTGGGGGCGTTTTCCCATTAGCTGCCTTAATATTGGTCACAGGACGATATCAATTTGTTGCTACAATTGGCGCAACAGTTGTGGCGGTTGCGTTAACTGGATTTTTGAGTGCCAAAATTTCTAATGGTCTTGTTAAGCGTGCCGTTATCCGAAATATTATTATTGGTCTTGTAACAGTTGCCATTCACTTTGGTATTGGAAAATTGTTTTGATATAGACTTGCTCATGGGGCTTGATATTTGAGATAATGGGACCATGAATAACAAAATGAAGCAAACATGGCGTGTGATCGATGCGCGTTTTAAATTATCCACCTTAGGCGAGCTTTTTTCGCGATCACAAATCGGTTACGTTGGTCCGACTTTTGCTTATTATGCTTTGTTAACAGTGTTTCCAATATTGATGGGGGCAGCAATGATTGTCTCCTTTACAAGCTTTAGTACAGCAGATTTATTGACTGCCATGCGCAATATGCTACCAAAAAATATTGAAAATATCGTGATTCCAATTATGCAGTCAGTTTTGGCGTCAAAAAGTGCCTCATTACTTTCGTTTACTGTTATCTTCACCATTTGGTCAATTTCTCGCGTGATTGCTGTATTCCGTAAGTCTTTCAATGCCATTGCTGATGTTGATGAACGTTTTAATAACATGTTGACACGTTTGTTTTCATTTCTATGGTTACTTGTGATTATTGCAGCGTTCGCTTTATTGATGATTGGGAGTAACGTTCTAACGATTGCTATGCAGCACTTGCCGCATACGCAATGGACCAGCTTTTTGCAACACCAAACACGTTGGTTTATTTGGTTGGGGATGTGGTTAGCTTTAACCATGATGAACTTTTTGTTACCCACTAAAGATGCTAGAGCGCCTTTGCGATTTGTCGTGATTGGCAGTTTCATAGAATTATTGATGCTAAATGCTTTGAACAAAGGGTTTACCATCTATGCTAAGATTGCGATTGGGAAATATGACTTCTATCAATCCGTGAGTTCTATGATTGTACTGTTGATTTGGTTAAATTTGATTGCAACAATTTTAGTATTGGGATATGTAATTATAAAGTGGATAACTGAGATAAAATGGGGGAAAGATCTTGTTTCAAGACAGTGATTTTGATGTTTTTAATGATGAAACGTTAGCAGGACGAATGGCCAAAATCAAGACGATTATTGATCCAAAATTTGTTGAATTTGCTGACATAGCTTTACCAATTTTGCAAGAAGATGGACAAGAATGGTATGCACATGTCGCAAAACATTTGCGGCGAACTACCTATGCGCCGGATAATACATGGGTGGCTTTTGCGCCCAATCGACGCGGGTATAAAATGTTGCCGCACTTTGAGCTGGGTATGTGGGCTGATCATATTTATTTTTATTTGGCGATTGAAGAAAATATGAAGCCAAAACAAACTGCTGACATTGTCAATAAAATGACAGCAGTGACTGATATGGTTTTATCTTTACCAGCCAGTTATCGGCTTAGTCCTGACCACATGGTCAATGAAACAGTGCCCCTGTCAGACTATTCACACTTAGTTAAACGGTATCAAGAGGTTAAACATAGTGAGGTTTTGATTGGCGTTGTGATACCAAGAGGTGATCAACGCGTGGGCACTGAAAGCCTAGTGGTGGCATTAAGCGATGCTCTAAGAACATTAAAACTAATTTATGAACAACTCGTTTAAAAAAAGAACTTCACTGAAGTCCTTTTTTTTAGCCGCCAATGACGTCAAATTGATTGTTTTCTTGCAGCTGTAGAGTTTGTGCTTGGTTAATTTCAGTATATAAGACACTTGCCATTGACGTTGGAATAAAGCCATCTGTGACACCCTGTTGCACAAAATCATATTCAAATTGAAATGCTTGGATGTATAAGCTGTTGTCAACTTGTGTTGTTTGTTGGCGGTAATCACGTTTGATGGCACTGAAGAAGCGATTCATTGTTTCGCGAGTCATATAGATATAGTCGTTGTCGCTTCGTTTATTATCGAGTCGTTCTCTTAACAAATCATCTAAATGTTTGTCTGTGGCAGTGATTACATCCTCATTTAAGCGCAACATTTCTTTTCTTGTATTAGTCCATTTTTCAACGCTTTCGGCAAATTTGGGGTCACTAGCAAGCTTTGTTTTTCGTATTCGGTCACGTTGCGCTTTGGTAATTGCACCATTAGCTAAGTGCCAAGCAGATTGTCTCATAAAGCGCTTCAAAGTATGCTTCAAATGATGACTGAAATGTCCCATTGGTTTTTGACCATTATTAAATGAATAAGTCAGTATTTTTGTATAAGCGTTGATGGTAGTCAAGCTATATGTTGCAGAGGCATAATCACCATGCACATAAGCTATCATAAAATCCTGCGTGTCAGCAATTAAATCAATAAATTCAGATGATTGACGTTTCCTATCATCCATCATAAACAGTTTATTTTTTTGTGATTGTAATTGTGCTGATAGCACTTCACGTGTGCTATGGTCAGTGACAGTATCTAAAATTTTGAGTGAGGCATAATCGACCATCTTATCACGGATATGAATTAAATCACTATCGGAATAAGCTTCTACTTTTTTTGGCAAACTAAGTGGTAATACAATTGCACTGATCAGCATGCTGAGTAAAATGACGATGGTGGCAACAATGATGAGCTCTTCACGATATGGGAAAGCACGTCCGCCAATTTGATAAGGTAATGAGAAAGCCATCGCTAGAGTCACAGTACCATGAACCCCACTGATAGCAAAAATTTGGGCATAAAAACGATGATTTTGATCATTACGATCACCAAAGAATGAAGGAAGTGTCTGACGATGACGACGTGAGCGGTTGTTACGATCATCGTCACGTAAAGCCCAAAAGTATCGCAATACAAGCATAACGACATAAATTAAAAGACTTAGCGCAGCTAGTTGGAGTGTACCAGACACCCCAATCTTAGTCATGGCTGACCAAACAGTTGGTAAGGAAATACCTAAAATTAAAAAGACAATATCGTTTAAAACATCAGCAATGGTACCCCAAATAGTTCGTGAAGTCAGCTGAACACTTGTTGAAGTTAGTCGCAAACGACTTGATTCCCAGTTGTGGACCATGCCAGTGGCCACGACCGCTAAAATACCAGATGTGCCTAAGTGTTCAGCTAATAAATAGACAGCAAACGGTGTTAATAAGCTGATGGGGATGATGGTTGTTTCAGGATTAGAGGCGCGTTGTTGCAAATTGACACGCAATGCCACAATTAAAAGCCCAGAAATAGTGCCAATGACAACCCCGCCAAAAGCGACAAAAAAGAAGTGTTCCAGACCGTTAAGCACCGAAAAAGTGCCTTTTGAGAGCACGGACAAGGATAAATCTAACATGACTAAGCCTGTGGCGTCGTTAAAAAGTGATTCCAATTCTAATGCTTCACCGACGCCCTCAGGCATATCAGTACCGGCAGTTAGCGATTTGACGGCAACAGCGTCAGTAGGTGTCACGATGGCAGCTAATGTAATGGCTAGTGGCAGTGTCCAAGCTACTTCAACGTGATTGGTAATCATACCAACCACTAAGGCCGTTACTACGGCCAGAACGACCGACAACGTCCAAATACCACCAAATCGCTTTTTAATTTTGGAAAATGATTGTTTTTGACCGTCAATAAACATAATCGGGGCAATAATCATTAACATAAAAAATTCGGGTTCTAATTCAAAATTGTTAAAAATTGGTGTAAATGACATAGCAACACCAACAATGATTAGAATGAATGCTTCAGGTATTTTTGGAATGAAGTCTTTAATAATATTAGTGGCAATAACGCCAATGAGCAGTAGCGAAAGGGTATAGAGTGTTTCCATTTGAATCCTCATTAATAAGTGTTAGTAATCATGAAATTAATGTATGTGGCGTGCAATGCTTAAAACCACATGATTCAATTTTAACACTAGTCGATTATTTTCGCCGTATTTACCAATATAGGCTGTTATCTGACAATTCATGGTAAAGTCATTCTGATTGACAAATTAAAGAGAGTCACGCATTTGAATTTCGGATGGGATACGAGTATTTTTTGGTGGTGTGGCTTGACCGTTAACACTTGATAATAATTGCTCTGCTGCGACACGGCCAATTTTTTGGGGATTTTGTGACACTGATGAAATTGCCGGCGTGATCATATCGGCAAATTGGTCGTCATCATAGCCAATTAAACCGACATCTTCAGGAATATTGAGTGAGCGTGCCTTGGCAAAACGCACGGCAGACCAAAGCACTTGCCCATTGAGTGCAAAAATGGCTGGATGTTGGTGCTGTTTGATTTCCGCATGTAATAAGGATTGCCAATCGCTGCCATCAATTTCAATTAGTTTGACGGTGATACCACTACCAGTTAAGCCAGCTTCTAAACCGTTATAACGATTCATTCGGCTAGATACGCCATTGATGTGGTTGGCCAAAACAAGAATAGCATCGTAGGATTTCGTTTTGAAAATTTTAGCTAATTCGACTGATTTTTGAAAATTATCAGACACGACAGCAGGCCAAGCGAAGGGCTCAGTGTAACGATCTACTTGGACTACTGGTGTTTTTTCGGCGACAAGCAACTGATAATGTTCAGGTTGATGAACAAGTGGTTGCAAAATGATGCCATCGACTTGTTCAGTCATCATTTTTTCAAGGTTACTTAATTCTCGCGCAACACTATTATCGGCGTCCATAATCAAGACCTGATAATGTGTTTTTTGAAAATATTCGCCAATGCCTTTGAGCAAACGTGATGTGTACATATTAGAAATATCAGCGACTGAAACGCCAATTAAAAAAGAGTGATGCGTTTTTAGGGCTTGCGCTTGACGATTGGGCCGATAATCGAGTTTATCAATTGTTTCCTCGATACGCGCTTTTGTATTGCCTGACATATTATCAAATTTACCATTCAAATAACGCGAAATGGTGGTTTTTGATACCCCTGCTTGGGTGGCAATATCATTAATTGTGACTTTTTTATCCATAAAAACATTATACGACAAATTGAAATTGGGGGTTGACAAATATTTGAAAGCGTTTACAATATATTTTGTAAACCGGTTTCCGAAAACGATAAACTAAAAAGGACACTAAGATGGCTAAAGAACAAATGCACATTGATCCAGAAAAATTTGCCTTGAGATTCATTGAATCGTTCAACTTCGATTTTAATGCAAAGGAATTAGAAAGTATGGCCAAAAAAGAATTGGCTGCCTACTTATCGGCGTACTTCCTTGTTGAAAAATTCAATAGGATTGAAAGTGAAAATTTTGATAAAAACGATACTAATAATTTGTCTGATTTAGGATTTGACGAATTATTAGAACATGTAAAAGATTTAAACCAGTATTAAGGAGTTAATCATGAAAAAATCTCAAATCGTCTTGAATCATCTGGTGTTTGCTAAAGATCATGACAATGGTATGCAGCAATTAGATATGTTAAAAAAAGTGGTCGCATTTGGCGTTCAGTCAGCTGAATTACGTCGTGAATATTTTGATGACATTGCCGCTGAAACGCCAGCTATTGCCGATTACGCAAAAGCACATCAATTACGTTTATTTTATTCGGTGCCGGATGAAGTCTTTGTTAATCATCGTATCAATCCCAAATTGGAACAATATTATGATGAGGCTACGCAACTTGGCGTTAGCGTGATCAAATTTAATACAGGTGATTTTGATACATTGTTGCCTGAAGATATTCAACAACTAAATGCTCTCTTAGACCGTGGTATTGAAACCAATATTGAAAATGACCAAACACAGGTATCAGGTAAAATTGATGCCATTAAAGCATTTATGACTGCTGCAAAAGCAGCTAAGCTCGACATAGGCTATGTCTATGATATGGGTAATTGGCGTTATGTCGGCGAAGATGAAGTCGTCGCAGCTGAAGCACTTGCACCTTACGTTCGCTACATTCATGTGAAAGATGATAAAGGTAGTGGGGATAATCTTGTGACAGTGCCTTTAAATGACGGGGATATCAATTGGCAAGCGATATTGACGATTTTGCCACAAGACGTACCAGTCGCAGTTGAGTATCCGACAGCTAGCGAGCAAGTCATTATTGATGGTGTGCAGGCACTAGAAGCGTATAACTGAGGCAAATCATGACTAACATTATTATTAGTATCCTATTGTTACTGACATTTGTCGGGTTCATTTATTACATTGTGAAGGGTGGCAATCTTGTGATTGGCTTCTTCGTGATGGCATTACTTTGGTCAGTTATTGGTTTGGTGCCATTCAATAAAGTCATTCAAGACGTTATTGCAACACCAGCGTTAAATTATGGTCCAACGATTATATATATTGTTTTTGGTTCTTGGTTTGGGCGAGTGTTGGTTGATTCAGGCATTGCCGGATCAATTTCGGCTCAGACAGAAAAAGTTGGTCGAAAAGCACCGATATTAGCTGCTATTTTGGTGGTATTGGTCACGGCGTTGATTTTCTCATCTGCTTATGGTGTTGGATCAGTAATCGCAATTGGTGTTATTTTAATTCCAATTTTGCTATCAATCGGCGTTCCCAAAAAGGTCGCTATACCAGCATTTACCATGGCAATTGGTGCGCCAATGTACATTAACGTGGTGTTATTTAATCAAATTAAGGCTTTCTTCCCATCTGTTAGTTTCTCGGGTAAGTATCTGATATTTGGTTTAGCAGCGATGAGTGTTCAATTGATTGGTGTGATCATCTTCATTTTGATTAATAGTAAAAGTATTAAAAATGGCAAAATTGAGACGATTGCTGCCAATAATCAAGCTGATTTTAAAAAGACTCATCCAATTACTTTCATTGTGCCAGTCTTACCAGTTGCATTAAATATGTTTTTCCACTGGGATGCAATTCCTGCATTGTTATTGGCAACCATTATTGCGTTGCTTTTGACGGGCCAGATGAAATCTTATAAAGGACTGGTTGAATTTATTAACAAAACTGTTTCCCAAGCCATTAATGATATTTCAGGACTGATTATCTTTTTGATGGCACTGGTGATGTTTGCGGGTGCTGCCACAATGAATGTGCCTCATTTTAAAAGCATTATCGAAGTTATCTTGCCAAGTAGTCCACTTGTGTTGGCGATTGCAGTTGGTATTCTAGCACCATTGGCGTTATTCCGTGGTCCTTTGCATGTTTGGGGTGCCGGTGCCGCAACTGCTGCGGTTTTGGCCGCTACGGGTACATTCCAACCAATTTTCTTATTGCCATTGCTATATACAGCAAGCATCATGGCGGTTTCAATTGATTTAACACAATCATGGAACACATGGGCATTGACATATTCAAAGTTAGAAACTAAAGAATTTTTGAAGATGGGCATTCCAGTTATGTGGGCAGTTTCAATTGTCAATGAACTGCTAGTATTTGCTTTCTTCGGTCACTAAAAACAAAAGTTTAAGGAGTAAAATAATGAGTGAAATTTTGACATTAGGTGAACCAATTGTAACCTTTACATCAACTGACTTGAATGCGGGACTAGTTGATAGTATTAACTATTATAAGTTTTTAGGTGGCGCTGAGTTAAATGTGATGATTGGTGCGACACGTCTGGGCCATTCAACTGAATATATTTCTCAAGTGGGTGCTGATCCGTTGGGTCAATTTGCAGTAAAAGAAATTGCCAAGTATCATGTAGGTAATCATTATATTTCAACAGATGACCATAACTGGACTGCCTTCCAATTGAAAGAGTTAGTTGATAAAGGTGATCCTTCAACATTTAACTTTAGGCGTAATTCTGCTGCTGCTCACTTTGACAAATCAAACATTGATCACATTGATTTTGATGGTGTTAAAATTGCACATTTATCAGGTATTTTTCCTGCTATTTCTGATCAAGCGCGAGAAGCATTTCGTTACTTTGCCGAACAATTAATTCAACGTGGTATTCGGACAACATTTGACCCTAATTTAAGACCTGCTTTGTGGGAATCACAAGAAAAAATGATTGAAACCATTAACGATTTGGCAAAATATGGCGAAATTGTTTTACCAGGCATTAACGAAGGTGAAATTTTAATGGGCTCGCGTGATCCAGAAAAAATTGCTGATTTCTATTTGGCAAATAGTGAACGCACGCAAACGGTTGTTGTTAAACTTGGTCCTGAAGGCGCATACGTCAAAAATAAAGCGGGTGATAGTTACACAGTTCAGGGATTCAAAGTTGAAAAAGTAGTGGATACAGTTGGCGCTGGCGACGGGTTTGCATTGGGACTCATTACTGGCTTGATTGAAGGTTTGACAATGGCACAAGCAGTTGAACGTGGTAACGCCGTTGGTGCATTGCAAGTTCAAACAACAGGCGACAATGACGGCTACCCAACCTTAGAACAATTGGCAAGTTATTTAGCAAAAGAACAGAAAGAGGCATAAACATGACAGAACAAATTTATTTACCAGATGATATTCCTGCAGTAGGTAAAAAAATACTAACTGACGCTGGATTTGAAGTGGTTGTTGGCACTGGACGTGCCCGTGAAACGATGAAAACCGAAGGCGCTAACGCAAGTGCTGTCTTGATTGGTACGCAACCATTTGATGGTGACATTATGGATGCCATGCCAAACTTAAAAGTGATTGCGCGTAATGGGGTTGGTTATGACGCTGTTGACGTTGATGCTGCTACAAAGCGCGGCATTTATGTGGTCAACACGCCAAAAGCTCTGTCAGGTTCAGTAGCTGAGACAGCCGTGTCAGAGCTGTTAGCTATCAGTAAAAACCTCTATCAAGATGCTAAAGCCATTCACGATGATAATTGGAATTATCGTAAGTCACATCCTGGCCGCGATATTGAAGGCAAGACGGTTGGTATTTTAGGCTTTGGTCGAATTGGTCAACAAGTTGCAAAAAAGTTAAGCGGATTTGATGTTAAAGTTATTGCTTATGATCCATTTGCTAAATCAACTGATAGCGTATCAATTGTTGATCGTGATACTGTTTTCAAGACAGCAGATTATGTGATGGTGCATTTACCAGCTTTGCCAGAAACAGAGCATTCAATTGGCGCAGCCGAGTTCAAAATGATGAAAAATGACGCGTACTTGATTAACATGGCACGTGGCGTCATTATCGTCGAATCAGATCTTGTGGCAGCACTTAAAAATAATGAAATTGCCGGTGCAGCATTAGATGTTTTTGAAGAAGAGCCTTTGCCAGTAACCAACCCATTGGTTAGCTTAGAAAATGTTTTGCTGACACCACACATTGCTTCCAATACAATTGAAACAAAAGCACGTATGGCAGTTGATGCTACCAATGATATTGTTCGGGTGCTTAAAGGCGAACAGCCAGAAGCAGCTGTTAACCATCTAGAAGCATAACCATTGTTTTGACGTCCCGCTTTGGGACGTTTTTTATTTTAAAAGCGTATAATGGAATTATTCTAACAATTGATAGGAGATATTATGGCTGAATTGACAAGATTTTATAATACATTCCAACCAAAACATTATGAAATCTATTTGGATATTGATCGAGAATCGAAGCGAATCAGTGGTAAAACCACAATCACTGGAACTGCTAAATCGGAAACGATTGCGATTCATCAAAAGGATTTGATGATTAGTGCGGTCCAAGCGGACGAGCAAGACGTGACGTTTATGGTAGATCGTGACGCAGACGCTATTCGGATTGAATTACCTAAGTCAGGTGAAACAAAGGTTACCATTACTTATACAACAGTTTTGACTGATACGATGATGGGTATTTATCCCTCATATTATGAAGTTGATGGTGAGAAAAAGCAGATCATTGGCACGCAATTTGAAACCAATTTTGCCAGACAGGCTTTTCCAAGTATTGATGAACCAGAAGCCAAAGCAACTTTTGATTTAGCCATTAAGTTTGATGAACAACCAGGCGAAACTATCTTGGCGAACATGCCTGAAGTGCGTGAAGCAAATGGCGTACACTATTTTGATACAACAGTGCGCATGTCAACATATTTAGTTGCCTTTGCTTTTGGTGATTTGCAAAAGAAAGAGACCAAAACGACGAGCGGTGTTCAAATTGGGGTGTTTGCAACCAAAGCACATCAGGCTAAGGAACTTGATTTTGCACTAGATATTGCAAAGCGCTCAATCGAATTTTATGAAGACTTTTACCAAACGCCTTATCCATTGCCACATTCATGGCAGCTTGCGTTGCCTGATTTTTCAGCGGGTGCAATGGAAAACTGGGGCTTAGTAACCTATCGTGAGGCATACTTATTGCTTGATCCTGACAACATAGCGCTAGATACCAAGCAGGTAGTAGCAACTGTGATTGCCCATGAGTTGGCGCATCAATGGTTTGGTGATTTGGTGACGATGAAGTGGTGGGATGATTTGTGGCTAAATGAAAGTTTTGCCAATATGATGGAGTATGTCGCCATCGATGCTTTGGAACCTGATTGGCACATTTGGGAAAGTTTCCAAACAGCTGATGCACCAGCTGCCTTACAACGAGATGCGACTGATGGCGTGCAATCAGTCCATGTCCAAGTTGAACATCCTGCAGAAATTGATGCACTGTTTGACGGGGCAATTGTTTATGCTAAAGGTGCGCGCATGCTCGTCATGGTGCGTGCGTTGATTGGGGATGAGGCGCTTCGTTCTGGCTTGAAAGCTTATTTTGCTGCGCATCAATTTGGCAATGCTACTGGAGCTGACTTATGGGCTGCATTGGGGCAAGCCTCTGGCATTGATGTGAGTGCTATCATGACTTCTTGGTTGGAACAGCCTGGTTATCCGGTTGTTACTGCAGCTGTGGTTGATGGGCAATTGACGCTTTCACAACAACAGTTCTTTATTGGCGATGGCAAAGAGGTTGGCCGTCAATGGGCCATTCCATTGAACAGTAATTACGATGCCGTACCCGCTATTTTCAAAGATCAGTCAGTGACGATTGGTAATTATGAAGCATTAAGAGAACAGTTTGGTGCACCATTCCGTTTGAACGTTGGTAATAATTCTCATTTTATTGTTAAATATGATGAGACATTGTTACAAGATATTTTAAGTCAATCAGATCAGCTAGATGCGATTTCACAATTACAAATTTTACAAGATTTGAGATTATTAGCTGAAGGACGACAAATTTCTTATGCACAATTAGTGCCATTACTAGGTCGTTTTGCAAATAGCCATTCAGCTGTTGTGACAGCGGCACTTTACCGCGTTGCAGTGAATTTGAAAAAGTTCGTGACCGCTCATTCAGATGAAGAAAAGTCTTTGAAAGGGTTGTATGACCAACTGAGTCAAGATCAATTAGCACGTTTAGGCTGGCAAGATATTGATGGTGAGTCAAATGACGATCAACTGTCTCGTCCATATATTATCAGTGCAGCTTTGTATGCTGAAAATCCAGCTGCAATTGCAGCGGCGCATGATATATTTATGACCCATGAAAATGATTTGACGAGCCTTTCTGCTGGTACACGTGTCTTCATTTTGGCAAATGAAATGAAACAATTTGGGTCTGCTGATTTGTTTAATCAGTTACTGGCTGAGTATCACGCTACTTCTGATGCAAGCTATCAGTCTGATTTGCGTGCAGCCATCACTAGCATAACTGATAAGGCGCTGATTGAACAACTAGTTGGCAAATTTGAAGATGCCGACACAATTAAGCCACAAGATTTGCGTGGTTGGTTCTATGGGCTGTTGGCTAACGAAGATGGACAACAAGCCGCTTGGGATTGGGTGCGTGAAGACTGGCAGTGGTTAGAAGATACAGTGGGTGGCGATATGGAGTTTACGACCTATATCACTGTCATTGCGAATGTTTTCAAGACACAAACTCGCCTTGATGAATTTACAGCTTTCTTTGAACCAAAATTAGATACGCCGGGATTGACGCGTGAAATTAAAATGGATACAAGTGTGATTACAAGTCGTGTAGCGCTTGTTGCAGCTGAGAAAGATGCTGTCAACGCAGCAATTGCTGAAGTGACACAATAAAAAATATTTATACCTGAGTGACCTTGATAGTTTGCAGAACTATCAAGGTTTTTTTAACCAAGTATTCAACGCCAAAAAAATTGCAATTGTGATACGATTAGCGATAAAATATAAGTGTATTGAAAGCGTTTCCAATTTGAAAGGAGATTAGCATGTATTATAGTAATGGTAATTATGAGGCATTTGCCACACCACGAAAGCCAAAGGGGGTCGATCAAAAGTCAGCGTATATTGTTGGTTCCGGATTGGCGGGGTTGTCGGCTGCGGTATTTTTGATTAGAGATGGTCAAATGAAAGGTGAGGCAATTCATATTTTAGAAGAACTACCGTTAGCTGGCGGTTCATTAGATGGCATAGCACGCCCAAATGTGGGTTTCGTAACGCGTGGCGGTCGTGAAATGGAAAATCATTTTGAGTGCTTATGGGATTTGTATCGATCAATTCCATCACTTGAAATTCCGGGTGCTTCATATCTTGATGAATATTATTGGTTAGACAAAGATGATCCCAATTCTTCAAATTGCCGATTGATTTACGATCGCGGTAATCGTGTGCCAGATGACGGTGACTATACTTTGGGTAAATCATCACAAGAAATTATCAAACTGATTATGACACCAGAAGCCAAGCTGGGTACCCAAACGATTGAAGATTACTTCTCAGATGCGTTCTTTGAAAGCAATTTTTGGACTTACTGGGCAACGATGTTTGCCTTTGAAAAATGGCATTCTGCTGTTGAAATGCGTCGCTATGCCATGCGATTTATTCATCATATTGATGGATTACCAGATTTTTCAGCATTGAAATTCAATAAATACAATCAATATGACTCGATGGTTTTGCCCTTGATTCATTACTTAGAGGATCATGGTGTTGATGTACAATTTGATACCACGGTCGATAACATTATTGTGGATTTTGATAATGGTCAAAAGGTGGCTAAATCACTAGAATTAACCGTTAGCGGGCAACACGAAACAAGACCATTAACTGCCAATGATTTGGTGTTTGTAACCAACGGATCTATCACCGAAAGTACAACTTATGGCAGCCACTTTGAACCAGCACCAGTAACCAATGAGCCGGGTGGATCATGGCAATTATGGGAAAATTTGGCGGCACAATCTGATGAATTTGGTCATCCATCGGTCTTTTACCAAGATTTACCTGCAAAAAGTTGGTTTGTGTCAGCGACCGCCACAATTGAAAATACAGAAATTGATCCCTATATTGAACGTTTGACGAAACGTGATTTGCATGATGGTAAAATCAATACTGGCGGCATTATTACAATTACAGATTCTAATTGGTTAATGAGTTTTGCTGTACATCGTCAGCCACATTTCAAAACACAAAAGCCAAATGAAACAACTGTCTGGATTTATGGCTTGTATTCTGATGTGCCTGGCAATTATGTGAAAAAGACGATTGTTGATTGCTCCGGCGAAGAAATTACGCAAGAATTACTTTATCATCTTGGCGTGCCAGAAAGTAAAATTCAGCAATTAGCCAAGCAAGAGTCGATTAATACTGTGCCGGTTTACATGCCATTTATCACAAGTTACTTCATGCCACGTGTAATGGGCGATCGACCAAAAGTCGTTCCTGACGGGTCGGTTAATTTGGCATTCATTGGTAACTTTGCGGAGTCGCCATCACGCGATACAGTGTTTACGACTGAATACTCAGTCCGTACAGCAATGGAAGCCGTGTATAGTCTGCTAGATGTTGAACGCGGTGTGCCGGAAGTGTTTAATTCAATTTATGATATTCGTGAATTATTACGCGCCATGTATTATATGAACGATAAAAAAGCTATTACGGATATGGATTTGCCAATTCCTAAGTTAATTCAAAAAGTTGGTATGAAAAAAATTAAAGGGACATGGTTAGAAGAGTTGCTTGTTGAAGCACACTTGATGTAGTGATAACCTTTATTGTTGAGCTAATATTGCGGGAACAACAATATGGTCAACAACTGATTCGGCAAATGTTTGCACTGATTCGGGTGTCATACCGTTTGGTGTCATCATTGCCTGATATTGTAATAAATTAAATGGTAATAATTTCACATCGTCGGTGACGGTGTGTTTTATTTCGCCATCAAGTTGTGCTTGTGATAAAAGTCTTTCCATTAGGTATAAATTTTGTCGGTGCATTTGATTTGAAAATTTTTGAACTGCTGAAGTATTTTGTCCTAGCTCAAATAGAAAAGCACGCATGAACTGTGGTGAAGCATTGAAATGACTTAATATTCTAATTAAGTTTTCGCGCATAGTAGCCCCTGAAAAATCGATGTTTGTATAATCATCGACTTCGTCTTCGGAAAAATAGTTGTGTGCGTCTAGGAGCAAATCAAAGGGAGAGTGCCAACGACGGTACAAAACTGGGCGACCTGTTTTAGCTAAGCGTGCTACATTTGAAAAAGTAACCGCCTCATAACCTTCGTTGTTTAAAAGTGTTATAGTTGCTTGAAATATAGCTTTATTGAGCGCTTCGTTTGTTTTGCGAGGTGCTCTTTTTTTGTTTACCATCAGCTGCTTTTATCCTTATTTATATAGATAACGTAACTATACCATAAATACGAATGAATTATTAATAGATACATTTTGTATTTAAAACATTGCGTTTCAATTTTAAATGATGTATAGTTTAATTTGTTTAAAGATACAACATGTAACTAAAATGTAGTCAGGAGGTTTCTATAAATGAAAAACGACACAAAAAAACTTGAACCAATACCTCGTTCCTTAGTTATTATTGCTTGGATCATGGTGTTGGGATTAATGGCACCAATGCTCGATTCAACTATGATTAATATTGCGGTGCATCAACTTAGCAATCAGTTTCATACTGATTTAGCGACTGTCCAATGGACCGTCACTGGTTTTATATTAGCTATGGGTGCCGCCGCACCTTTCTCTAGTTGGCTAGTAGCCCATTTTTCTGGAAAGAAAGTATATTTCTGGGCGGAAATCGGCTTTGGATTTGCATCATTATTAGCAGGCATATCATGGAATATCGAATCACTCATTATATTCCGACTCATTCAAGGATTTACTGGTGGCTTAATTATGCCAGTCATGTTTACACTATTAGTTGATGCTGTTGGTGGTGACAAAATGGGACGAATTATGGCAATTATTGGTGTGCCGATGACTTTAGGACCAATGCTTGGACCTATTATTGGCGGCATTATTGTTGAATATGCAACTTGGCGGTTCATTTTCTTCTTAAATGTGCCAGTTATTGCGATTGCTGCCTTTCTGTTAATACGAAAGGTACCAGAAACGACACCTAAAAACAAACAACTATCATTTGATTTTATCGGTGTAACGCTCCTAATTATAATGTCCACAACAGTTGTGTATGGCATCGTACAAGCAAGCAATGTTGGAACATTTAATAATTCCAAAACGCTAATTTTTACCAGTATCGGTTTAGTAGCTTTAGTTGGGTATATTCTATATGCAAACAAGCAACCAGAAAAAGTTGTCATGCCGCTTCGTCTATTCACCCACCGAAACTTTTCAGGATCAATGATAGGTATTTTCTTATCAGGATTCGTTACATCCGGTCCAATGTTACTGTTGCCGTTATTTTTCCAATCAATTCGTGGGGATAGTGTCATCGTAGCTGCTATGGCGTTGATTCCACAGTCAATCGGTATGCTAATATCACGTGGCGCAATTGGCAAGATGATTGATTTATGGGGCGCTCGTTGGGTAACGATTATTGGCGTTGGCGTGACTTTGGTTGGCACGATACCTTTTATTTATTTCAATAAATCTAGTGATTACTGGTTGATTGCTGTTGTTATATTTATTCGTGGTATTGGCGGCGCCGCTATAAAATCAGCAACTCAAGTTGATGCTTATGTTGGCATTCAAAAATCAGATTCAGCTACGGCATCTTTGAGCTCGAACATTTTTCAGCAAATTGGGTCAGGTTTTGCCACTGCAGTTTTAGCGACAATTGTTACGTCATACAATACTATTCATCATGTGACATCTTTATCAGGACTTACTACTGCTTTTCAAAGAGGCTTTTTATGGTCAGCAATTCTAGTTGTCTTAATCTTAATACCGGCATTCGTGTTGACGAATAGAGTCCGAACAAAATAAAAGCACCCGTCGTCAGGCGGGTGCTTTTGTCGTATAATGAGATAATAATAACAATTAAAGGAAAAAAATATGATTAATCAATACGGGCGAATTAAGGTAGACTTGGCGACTGAATTACAGGAATTAAAAGCATTAGGATTTAACAGTGAAAACTTTGAAACGCTGTTACGACAGGCTTTGCCTAGCTTTCACTCTATGTCATCTCAAAATGATTGGTTGCGGTTGCATTTGGCAACGACCGAACAAGATATTTATAGTTTTTTCCAACAAAAATTAGCATTAGATCAAGCAATTTTTTATCGTATTGGGGCACAACTACTAGGTTTTAATGATGAATTGGCCAATAATAACTTAGACGGTGTGGCGACATTTCAACAACTGGGCTTGCCGATTGTTGCGGTTGATAATATCCCCCATGCTTGGTATACGTTGCTAAATACTCATAATAGCACTGGATTATTGTTGATTGATGCATTAGTTAGCCAAGGTTATTTACCGCAAAACAATCAACGTCTCATTTTTAATGGCAAGTCATTACCGACGTTTGATACAAATGATTTGATTCGCGAGTCTGTCTGGGTAGAAACGAGTGTTGACACTGATAACGATGGCCAGCTTGATTTAGTACAAGTCGACATTGTTCGTCCAAAAAGTGAGACACCATTGCCCGTTTTGTTCACTGCTTCTCCATATTATCAGGGACTGAATGTCAAAGAAAATGATGCTAAAATTCATTCGGTCAATGTGCCTTTGCAGCGGAAAGAACCAACTCAAGTTGATAAAAATGACGTGACGTATCAAGGATTATCGGCGTCGACTGCTAAACCGCGAGAAGTTGCAGGTCACGCAACTGAAACGGAAGTTTCATTTACAGCTGAAGCTGGTTTGCCAGTTGATCTTAATCAGTACTTTTTGTCGCGTGGTTTTGCGATTGCTTATTCTGCAGGTGTCGGCACGCGGCACGCTGATGGCATGCAAGATACGGGGTCGCCAGAGCAAGTCGAATCAATGAAAAATGTTGTCGAATGGCTTGCTGGTAATCGAGTGGCTTTTACGAATCGATACGATAACATGGCAATTACGGCTGACTGGTCGAGTCACAAAATTGCGATGACGGGGCGTTCGTATTTGGGCACATTAGCAACTGCTGTTGCAACAACTGGCGTTGAAGGGCTAGAAACAGTTGTGTCTGAAGCTGCTATTTCGAATTGGTATCAATATTACCGTGATAATGGCTTAGTGGTGGCACCGGGTGGTTTTCCGGGAGAAGATATGGACGTGTTGGCTGAATTGGTCTACACAAGAATGAAAGATCCGGCAGATTGGTGGCGAACACGCTCTCAGTGGCAAGCTTTTCAATCAGAAACTGCACATCTGATGGCACGTGATAACGGCAATTATGACCGCTATTGGGATTCGCGTAATTACCTGAACCATGTACAAAATATCAAAATCGATATGCTGATGGTCCATGGTTTGAATGATTGGAATGTTAAACCTCGTCAGGTTTATCAACTTTGGTCTGCCTTAAAGCAAAATAATCATGTTAAAAAGATATATTTGCATCAGGGAGAACATATCAACATCAATAATAACCGTTCCCTTGATTTTTCTGATCAAATTAATCTTTGGTTTTCCGAAAAATTATTAGGATTGCATGTGGACGCCACGACTGCCTTGCCAACAGTGACATGGCAAGATAACACCAATCCAGAAGCTTGGCATGCCTTAGAAGATTGGGGAATTGGTGAAAAACTCAGTTATCATTTTGCGGATAAAAAATTGTCGCGTAGCTCACAATCAGCTGGTGAAGTAAGCTTCAGGGATTGGCTACCTGAGGACCAATTCAACCATTATGGCAAGCATTTCAATGCTTGGCGTCAAGCAATTATTTCAGGAAAAATAGCAGAAACAGCACAGATTTTTAAGACAGAAGCATTATCCACCGCTCAGACGATTGATGGTGAAATCACGCTAAATTTGCGGGTCAAATCCTCAAAAAATGTTGGTTTATTAAGCGCTATGATTGTGGATTATGGGACTGATCAATACCTGAAAGTTTCACCAACACCACAGGAAGCCACAGTTGATCGCGGACGAAACTTTAGCCCAACGCGTTTGATGGCTTTTGAAATGACCAAGGCGAATCAGAAAATGGTAACATTGGGTCACATTAATTTGCAAAATCGAACCAATGCGTGGCAAAGTGATGATTTGCAAGCAGACGAGTTTGTCAATGTCTCATTGACTGTACAGCCAACTCACTATCAAATGCGTTCAGGGCACCAACTTGGTGTTGTTTTGTATGCGACTGATTTCGAGATGACTGTCCGCGGTAATCAAGATATTATTTACACGATAGATTTAGCCAATAGTCAAATTGATTTACCATTTGTTAACAAATGATGACATGAAGCGGAAAGCAACTATTCGTTGCTTTTTTTTTACACTTTTTTATTTGTGCATAACTGAACGACCAAAATGAATAAATATCCTGTCTAGTCGTCAAAAGGTTATCAGATACTAACACTGGGCTACTTGTCTATACAATCTCTAAAAAACCTTTAAAACAGCGTTGTAAACGCTTTCAACAGATGGTATATTGTTGTTGTAGACATCAGTGAAGGAGATTAAAAATGAATAAATATCAAATCATCCACGATGAACTACTGAAAGAAATTAACGATGGTAAATATCCTAATAATGCGATGTTACCAAGTGATTTTGCGTTAATGAATCGTTACCACGTCGCTCGTGAGACGTCACGAAAAGCTGTGGCAATGCTAGTTGATGAAGGATATGTTATGCGAATTAAAGGACGAGGCACGTTCGTCATTAATCAAAATCGCTATTCATTTCCGATTTCACACGTTGAAAGTTATCGTGAGTTGGCTGCGCGTCTGAAATTAAATGAACGAACACAGTTGTTGTCGATTACAGATAGTGAGGTGCCATCGGTATTTGAGTATGGTGACGGCACTGCAGTGCCGGCAACTGCTGTTGTCCGAATTCGATATTTGGACAACGAACCGGTGATTATTGATCACGATTACGTTTTAAAAGATGTTGTGCCTGAAATCAAAAAGTTATCGCAATCAGTGTCATTATTTGAATTGTTTGAACAGCAATTGGGATTGGTGATTAGTTATGCTAAGAAAACCATTACGGTTGAACCTGCCAATGCTACGGACAGGCAATTAATGGGGTTAGCTGAGTCCATTCCAATCGTTGTGATTAGATCAGAGACATTTTTGAATGATGGTCGAATTATCTCTTTCACTGAGTCCAGACACCGAGCCGATCGATTTAAAAGCGTTGAATTTTCAAGGCGACATTGAGTGTTGCTGTTAATTGTATTGAGGAGAAAAAATGGCAGATACAAAAATTTTAGCGCCACTAGCAGGTCACGTTATCTCACTTGCTGATGTGGCTGATCCAGTATTTAGTAAAAAAACCATGGGGGATGGCTTCGCCTTGCAACCCACTGGGCATGATATTGTAGCCCCAGTTAGTGGCGTCGTTATCGCCACGCAAGGTCATGCATTTGGCATTCGACGTTCTGACGGTTTAGAGGTACTGACGCATGTTGGTTTGGAAACCGTCAGTCTTGATGGTAAGCCTTTCGAATGGCGAATTAAAGAAGGTGATCAGGTCAACGCAGGCGATCATGTTGGGGATGTTGATTTAGCAGAAATCAAAGCAGCACATCTTGATACAACAACGATGGTTGTCTTTACCAATACGGCTGACGTATTAGACAAATTAACACTGATTTCTGGTAAAGAGAATGTTTCAGCTGGTGAGACTGTTGCTGACGCTACTGTCAAAACTATTGAACCGGTAACATCATCAACACCAGCAAAAGGAAATGGTACGAAGTACGAACCTTTAGCGGCAGACATTATTCAAGGCGTTGGCGGTGCACAAAATGTGGACAAGGTCATTCATTGTATCACGCGTTTGCGGTTTTATTTGAAGGACCACACAGTCGCTGATGATCACAAGATTGAATCTCTAAATGGGGTTGCCGGTGTCAATTATGCTGATTCTTTGGGACAATATCAAGTTGTCATTGGACCGGCAGTCACCGATGTTTATGATGAAGTCGTAGCGCAACTTGGCAGCAGTGTTGTAGATGATGCGGCAACGGCAGATGCAGTTGCTGCAACCAAGCAAGAAAAAGGTTCCAAGAATCCCTTGGTCCATGCATTTCAAGCAATCATCGGTACCATAACTGGCTCAATGATGCCAATCATTGGTTTATTGGCTGCTGGTGGTATGCTAAATGGATTTTTGAGCTTGTTTTCAAACAAAGCGTCGTTTCCAGCGATTTATTTCATTGATCCGGCATCAAGTACGTTTACGATTTTACAGTCAATGGCCATGGCACCGTTCTACTTTTTGCCTATTTTAGTTGGCTTTTCCGCAGCGCAACAGCTTAAAAGTGATCCTTTCGTAGTTGCCGCTATTGGTGCTTTCTTGGTGAAGCCTGACTTTATCAATTTGACAACGGCGCATGTTGTTGATGGTAAAGTTGTGCAACCAGCACAGGCGCTGGGTAGTTTGTTTGGTGTAAGCCTTAATTCAAGTTTCTTTGGTTTACCCATCAATATTCCAAGTTACGCATACTCAATTTTCCCAATTATTTTTGCCGCTTGGTTGGCACGTCCAGTAGGTAATTGGCTCAAAAAGCATTTGCCATTAGTATTACGTTCAATTTTCCAACCTTTGCTAACGCTATTAATTGTGGGATCAGTCGTTGTTGTTGTCGTTGGACCAGCTATCACTTTGGTATCACAAGGTATTTCAACAATTGTTAACTGGCTTTTGCACTTAAATTATCCATTATCTGGTTTGATTATTGGTGGTTTGTATCAAGCGCTCGTTATCTTCGGTTTGCACTGGATGGTTGTGCCATTGATTGCTAATGAAATTGCACAGACAGGTCACTCTACTTTGAATGCAATTGTGAACTTTACTATGATTGCACAGGGTGCTGGTGCTTTGGCGGTTTGGGCTAAGACCAAGATTCCATCACTTAAAGGATTGGCTGGTGCTGGTTTCCTATCTGCGATGGCAGGTATTACAGAGCCAGCAATGTATGGTATTAATTTGAAGTATGGCCGTGTATTTTGGATGGCTAACATTGGTGGTGCTGTCGGCGGCTTAATTGCCGGTTTGTTCAACTTGAATATGTACGGATTCACAGGATCACTGATTGGCTTCCCATCATTTGCGGTACCAAAGGGTCAAACAGGTGCGGATAATAATATGTTGATTTTCTGGGTGGCTTCGATTGCGACAATTGCGGTGTCATTTGCGATGGTTTACTTCTTCGGATTTAAAGATTCAGATACAGGTCAAATTAAGACTGTTGAAAAGAAGAACGCCTTTAAAGACGCAGTTGCCAAGTAAAGTGAGAATTGTTTAAGGAGTGAACATGACAAATGAAAATTGGTTATTAACTTACAACGACATTGTTGGTGGTGTTAAAAATTACGGTCGCGAGAGTTTGCTAACTTTAGGAAATGGCTTTCTGGGCTGGCGTGGTGCGCTTGTGACAAACGCTTATGATGATGATTTTTATCCCGGGTTGTATGGCGCTGGTATTTTTAACCAAACATCAACACCCGTTGCAGGGCGCGACGTCATTAATGAAGACCTTGTGAATTTGCCCAATATAGCCTTAATCAAGGTACAAATTGATGGTGAATCTCTGTTAATCAACAACTCAACTATCGAATCACTAAAACGCAGTCTTAATTTTAAAACGGGTGAATTGACAGATGATTATCAAGTGCAGGTGGCGGGAAACTCACAACATTTTGTCACCATTAAAACGGTTAAGGTGATTAATCCGGTTCATTGGCATCAGTTAGGTTTACGTTTTCAAATCACCTCAAATTATGACGCACACATTGCGATTGATGCGATTATTGATGGCAGCGTCGAAAACAAAAATGTGGCACGCTATCGTGATTTTGACTCACAAGAATTTGATGTCCAGTCAGTTCATGACGATCTGATGATCATCAAAACACGAACAACTGATGTTACTGTTGCTTTAGCAGCAAAAACAATAGGTGAAAGTGTTGAAAAAACGATAAAAACTGAAAATCAGGTGACAACACACATCGAACGTGATTGTCAGGCCGGACAATCGTTCACAATTGAACGGGTGATGGCAGTTGCAAGCAGTTTAGAGACAAACGGCGATCTTGCTGAATTTGTTCAAAATGAAACAGCTAACACGACTTTTGACGAAATTCAACGAGAGAGTCATGATTATTGGCAATCATTATGGCAAACCAAAGATATTCAAATTAGTGGCGACGATGCCATGCAAAAGTTGACACGTATGAATATTTTTCACCTTAATCAGATGGCTAATCCAAACGCAAATCCATATTTGGATGCTTCGGTTGGCTCTCGTGGTTTGACTGGTGAGGGGTATCGTGGTCATATTTTCTGGGATGAATTATTTGCACTACCATATTACTCAGCAAACGAACCCAAATCGGCTAGTGCTGTTTTGAATTATCGCACGAAGCGGTTGTCAGCGGCTGAAAAAAATGCTATATCAGAGAACGAATCAGGTGCGATGTATCCTTGGCAATCAGGCATGTATGGTGACGAGCAAAGTCAACTGATTCATTTAAACACAGTTGATAACACTTGGATTCCAGATAATTCTAGATTACAACGCCACATCTCATTAGCAATTGCCTATAATATGTGGGTTTATCAGCAGGTGACAGGACACTATGACCATCTTGATAAAGGCGGTTTAAACATGTTAATCCAAATTGGGCGTTTTTGGATTAACAAAGCAGAGAAGATCGGTGACCGTTACCAAATTAAAGGCGTTATGGGACCTAACGAATTCCATGAAGAAATTCCCGGCGCTCATGCTGGCGGATTGCTAAATAACGCTTACACAAACGTTATGGTGGTTTGGTTGTTGAACTATCTGCATGATTTATCGCAGAACGTCAAGATTGACTTTGATGCGGCATCACGAGCAGTCGGCTATACCAAAAATGAAGCGGAAAAAGCAGAAGACATCCGTCATCATTTGAAGTTATCCATTGATGATCGTGGCATTGTCGAACAATATGAAGGTTTCTTCAAACTTGAGCAACTCGATTTTTCAGCATATCAAGCTAAGTATGGTGATATTCATCGAATTGATAGGATCCTCAAGGCAGAGGGCAAGTCGCCTGATGATTATCAGGTCATTAAACAGGCAGACTTTCTAATGCTACTGTATAACCTAGGTGCGCAACAGACAGAGTCACTGATTCATCAACTTGGGTATCAATTATCCGATGATTGGTTAGCAAAAAATACAGCTTATTACTTAGACCGCACAACACATGGTTCAACGACTTCTCGCCCAGTATTTGCTGGTATCTATGTCGAGTTGGCGCGACAAGGTGATACAAAATTTGAAACACAAGCGTACGATTTTTTGACAGACGCAATTGGTTCTGATTATTATGATATTCAAGGTGGTACAACCGCAGAGGGTGTTCACATGGGTGTCATGGGCGAAACATTATCAGTCATTCAAAATGATTATGCTGGAGTTGATTTGTTACACGGTCAGTTCACCATTAATCCACGATTACCAAAACAGTGGGCTGAATTACACTTTACACAGCAATATCGTGGTGCCTTAATTGATATTGATATCAAGCCAACTGTCATGGTATTGATGAGTGATCAAGCAACAACTGTTCACGTTTATGGCAAAGCGGTTGATTTGGTAGCTGGAGAGGCAAAAGAGGTGTCTTATCATGGTTAATTTTTCAGAAATAAAAGGCTTTACATTCGATTTAGATGGTGTCATCACGGATACCGCTAAGTTTCACGAGCAAGCTTGGCATGATTTGGCTACGTCCTTGAATGTGCCTTGGTCGGCCGAATTAGGGCGTCAACTTAAAGGTATTAGTCGTATGGATTCGCTAAATATGATTTTAGCTGAAGGTGGTCATGAAAATGACTACACAGATGATGAAAAATCAGCATTTGCGGCACAAAAAAATCAACATTATGTTGCATTAATTCAAGCGTTGACACCGGCAGATATTTTGCCCGGAATGACTGAATTTCTAGCCGAAATAAAACGTGAAGGTTACGTCGCGAGTGTTGCCAGTGCTTCAAAAAATGCACCAACGATACTCAAAAAATTAGGCATCATGGCTGATTTTGTCGGCATTGTGGATCCAGCCACGTTATCACATGGCAAACCAGATCCTGAAATATTTACCAAAGCAGGGGAGTTATTGAAGCTACAACCAACACAAATCATTGGGTTGGAAGATGCCAGTGCAGGCGTGCAGGCAATCAAAGGTGCAGGACAAACGGCACTGGGCATTGGTACAGCAGCTAAAGAGGCTCAACCAAACATTTGGTTTGCTGAGACCAAGGAAATTTCCTTGGCTAATATCTCAAAACAAATGAATGAATAACAAAATAAAATCACCGTAATTTGATTTACGGTGATTTATTTTTAAGTTTCAGGATTAGGCGTTGTCAACGCATTATTTCTAATGAAACTACGAAAGGTCTTGAAAGTATCAGCAAATAATTCGTCTGGCTCAATATTTAACATTTCTTTCGGGAAAAAGAATCGCTGATCAAGTGAGGCTTTGCCTTTAATCGCAGCGACGAGTGTTGATAAATCAGAGAGTTCGCGGTGGGTCCCATCAGCTAACAAAAAGTCAATTTGCGTTCGCGGCTTGGCCACGTTGGGTTTGTAATCGTCGTATGGTAAGTCGTAAGCATCGTTGCGTGCTGTGTAGTAATCAGGGTTAAAACCCGCGTTATCCACAAGCTGTTCTAACTCGCCCAATAAAGGTGCTGTTTCATTGGTGATAGCAATTGACTTGAGTGGGCGACGTCCAAGAAAACGCTGTGATAAGTCCGATAAAATCGGATCGGGGTGAGATTGCCAGATATTGATATAAGTCATAAACACATTATCGTCGAGCTTGAGATAATCATCTAATTCCAATGGCTTTTCATCAAATAGTGGCGCCAAAAGTGGGCCGACGAAGTCTTTTTCAGGCACAGGATTGTGATGGCTGGCTTGATAAAGCTCGCGAACACGTGTCAAAATATGTTCTAACAGCACTTCCATGCCACGTGAGACAGGGTGAAAATAAACTTGTAAATACATCTGATAACGTGACACAACATAGTCTTCAACGGCATGCATACCGGCGATATCAAAGGCAATGCCGGTTGGGGTTGGGCGCATGGTACGCAAAATACGATCAATATCAAATTCACCGTATTTAGTACCAGTAAAATAAGCGTCACGTAATAAATAATCCATACGATCAACGTCAACTTGACTAGAAATTAATTGCACGACTTGTGGATTTTCATAAGTTTTAGCAATAACACTAGCCACTTTATTAGGAAAATCTGTTGATACTTGTGCCAAAATCGTGTGTACGGCCGTATCACCCATGATAATTTCCCGTGTAATTGCTTCATGATCTGTGCCAAATAGGTGTTCAAATGTATGAGAAAATGCACCGTGTCCGACATCGTGAAGTAAGGCAGCGACAAGCGTGACTAAGCGCTCATTTGAATCCCACACATCGCCATAGTATTGATCGAAGTGTTCGGTAATCTGTCGAGCAATCTCATAGGCACCCACAGAGTGCCCAAAACGTGAATGTTCCGCCCCATGAAACACTGAACTGGTAATACCAAGTTGCTTAACGCGACGCAACCGCTGAAATTCAGGGGTGTTAATCAAATCCAAAATAACTTGGTCTTGAATATGAATAAAATTATGAATAGGATCGCGTAGAACTTTTTCATTAGTAATTTTTTTATCTAACATCATATAGTATGCCCTTTTGTGCTTTCTTATATTATAATAGATTTTAGATTGAAATAGGGGCAGATTATGATAATTAACGGGCAATCGGACGTAAAAGTTCACCTAAAAACGAAAATTCGTCAGGGAAATGATATCGAAGACTTTCAATTTGATACAGATGGTCAGTTATTGTTAAAAAATGGCGCACTTTATTTGCGTTATACAGAGATTATTGACGATCAGACAACACAAGTCATGTTCAAAATTGATGATGAACGCGTGCGCTTAAATCGCTCTGGTGAGACAACAACCAAATTAGCCTTTGTGAAATCACAACGTGTTCCGGCTTTGTATCAAACACCTGCCGGACAAATGCAAATTGAAACGTTAACAACATTATTAGCGACTCACTTTGATTTGGCAAACTGGCGAGGTGAAGTTGACGTGGATTATGTTTTATATGCCAATCAACAAATTGTCGGACAATACGAAATTCGGTTGCAATTTAGCGCCAAATCTAGTATGCTAGACTAGTTAGAAACCCCGAAAGGACGTGCAATATGTCACTTACAACATTAGGCAATCACCCTAAAGAAGAATTAGCACTTGTCGAAATAGCAACTGCTGTTTTGACCGAACATAAAGAAGCAATGCCTTTCAGCTCACTCGTTCAAGAGATTCAAGACTTTTTGGAAATTGATTCAGAAACTTTTAAGCCACGTTTATCACAATTTTACACGGACTTAAATACAGATGGTTCATTCATTTCACTTGGTAATAATGAATGGGCATTACGTGCTTGGTATCCAGTTGATGCCATTGATGAATCAATTCATGAACTTGATGATGAAGAAGATGCACCTAAGCGTAAAAAGTCAGCTAAAAAGAAGGTCAATGTCTTCGCTGATAATGCATCTGATGATGATGTTATCGATTATAACGATGATGATCCAGAAGATGAAGATTTCACAACAGTTGAAGATGATGATGACGCCGAAGATGATTCTGAAGATGATGTGGCTGTTGACGACGATGATGACGATGCCAACGAAATTGATTTGAGTGAAGATGAATCAATTGATGCCAACATGACTGAATTAACTGGTGGTAATGATCTTGACGATCTTGGTGATGGTGATCAAGAAAAGTAATTTGAGATAGTTGGCTCAACTGGCAACAGTAAGTTGGATGATTATCATTTAAAAAGTATCTACAATAAGCAGTTAGTTATCGGGACACGCGCGATAACTAACTGCTTATTTTGCTATCATGAGAACATCAACTTTCTGACAAAACATAATATTCATTAAATAAATAGTGAATGTTGAATATTTTTTGAAGTAGTGTATATTAAATGAGATAACACTAAATTAACATTTTTTAAATAACAATATAGTTAATTGAAAACGAGGTAATTATGAAAAAAATATTATCTATTGGTGGTTCAGATACGAGTGGCGGCGGGGGCATAGAGGCAGACATTAAAACGTTTGAAAGATATGATGAATTTAACGTAGTGGCGATAGAAAATATTGTCACTATGAATCCAAACAACTGGCATGTTGCGCAATATCCAATGCCAACTGAAATTTTTTCAGCCCAACTGCAGACGACATTATCTATTTCGCTAGCGGGTATTAAGGTAGGCATGATTTCAGATATCAATAATTTTAATATTTTAATTGATTATCTCGAAACGGCTAATTTTGGTTGGTTGCTGGTGGATCCAGTGATGGCTACAAAGTTGACCATTGATCATGACAAAACGATTGATTTGACAACTTATAAAAAGAAATTATTATCGAAGGCTGACATTGTGACGCCTAATGTTTTGGAAGCAGCATTGTTGACGGATGTCCAATCAATCAATAATGTCTCTGAAATGAAAGAAGCAGCAAAGAAAATTTATGATTACGGCGTCAAAAATGTCGTGATTAAATCCGGGAACCGATTTGCTGACGGTTTAGCGACGGACTTATTGTATGATGGGACAAATTTTGAACTATTCCAGAATGAAATTATCAAAACAGATTATAATCATGGGGCAGGATGTACTTTTTCGGCAGCAATTCTTGCTAATATGGTTAAAAATAATGCAATCAGTGCTTCAGTTAAAGAAGCCAAAGAATTTACATTTCAAGCAGTTGCTAATGCGATTCAATTAAACCAATTTGTAGGTCATGTTTGGCAGGGAGATAATCATTATGAAACAACATAATAGCGCCGTTATTAACATTGTACTGGTGGCATTGTTCACTAGTATTACCTTTGTTGCAACCAGTATACAGGTGCCGATGCCGGCATTAATTGGAAAACCTTTTGTGCATTTGGGAAATTCAGCAGTGCTATTGTCAGTACTACTTTTAGGATTTAAACGTGGTGCGCTTGCTGGCGGTTTTGGGCTAGCATTGTTTGATCTATTTCATGGCTATGTGATGGAAGCCCCTTATTACTTTTTTGAATGTTTCGTCGTTGGCGGCATTGCTACCTATGTATTTTCACTGGTTCACTATAAAAAACATGGTACGAGCGTTAAATTAATTGTGGTTATTTTGGCGGCTGTCGTTACCAAGTTAGTCATGACAACAGGGCATAATTTTGTGATGAGTTTGTTCAAGGGCATGACCATACAACCTGCGATAGTAGCAACAATATCGTCCTTATTTCCAACTGTGATTAACTGTGTGATGACAATGATAGTTGTTTTTGTTGTCTATCGCTGGTTAGCAGAACGATTTGAACAGCTATTTGTCAAAAATAATTTCGTATAAACTTGATTATTGTGCTACATTGATTGGTTAAAAATTTTGAACAGCCCCCTAAATAGTTTCATGATAAAAAAATGTGATACAAATAATTTTTTGATTTGACATTGGTAAATAATGAGCATACAATTAGTACCAATATTATGAATAAGATAACAACACAATTGAACAATACATTTTTTGCCCTCCTTGTCCTCATGTGACTAGTAGGCTATTTTGTGTTAATCGTCTACTATTTTCTTTCAGAAATAGAGTAGACGGTTGGGATATCGGATTAAGCACCTAACTGTTTTGACAGTTAGGTGCTTTTTTGTAGCTTTTGGGAGAAACATGATTAACATAGAAAAATTTATTAAGACGAGAAAACATCTCAGAATATCGCAGGTTACGCTTTGTGCAGGTATTTGTACGCAAGCCACGCTTTCAAAATTTGAAAAACATCAACAGATTCCATCATTTGAGATTATGGTCGCGCTGTGTGAAAGAATAGGATTGACATTAAATGATGTGTTTCCAATAGCAGTTTCTTCACATCAAACACACAATGAAAAGTTACTGACACAGGCTTTAAGAGCACTATTTTACCAAGATGTTACGCAATTTAAAAAGAATATTGAACAAGTAGCGCTGGATAAAATGCTTGATAAAGAGTTGTCAACCTATCAAATCGCCAAATACTTTTATACGGTAATTTTGTTGCAAGATGATAGTCAAGCGAAGAAATTGGTATCGCATATTGATATTGCGTGTTTCAATCAACAATACAAATTATTGTTTTATGCGATAACCAGTCATTATTATTATCATTGTGGTCAATTTACCAAGGCGCAACAAGCGTTTGAAGACGTGTGGCGTCATCAAAAATCAAATGCTGTCAATGACCATACCGGTTGTCAAGAAGCAATTGTCTATCTACTAGCAGAATATCAGATGTTGATGAAAAACTATCAAGTGGCAATGATGTAGCCACTTATGGGATTGACTTAGCACACGCAGATGATAGCACCTATTTTTTGGAAAACTTCTTCTGGCAATTGGTGCAAGCAAGCGGCATGTGGCATAGTCAAAAATTTATTGTCAATGAAATGATTGAAAATGCGCGTGTAATTGCTAAAATACATAATAACGAAGCTATCCTAAAAAAGCTCAGTCAACGCAAAGGGGGAAATAAAAATGACAACACTCAAGGTTGAAAACTTACATGTCTCAGTGGCAGGAAAAGAAATTTTGAAAGGGGTTAATTTGGTTGTTAATACTGGTGAAATTCATGCCATTATGGGACCAAACGGTACTGGTAAATCGACACTATCGCAAACCATTATGGGACATCCAGCTTATGAGGTGACTCAAGGTCATATTACCATTGACGATCAAGATTTAGCTGACATGTCAGTTGACCAACGCGCACGCGCCGGTTTATTTTTGGCCATGCAATACCCATCAGAAATTCAAGGCGTGACCAACGCTGAGTTCATGCGGGCAGCCATTAACGCGCGTCGTCCAGAAGATGATCAAATTGGTGTTATGTCATTCATTGAAAAACTGGATGAAAAACGTGAATTTTTATCTATGACTGAAGAAATGGCGGAACGTTATCTCAATGAAGGCTTCTCAGGCGGGGAGAAAAAGCGCAATGAAATTTTGCAAATGATGATGATTGAACCAAAAATTGCGATTTTGGATGAAATTGACTCAGGATTAGATATTGATGCTTTGAAAGTTGTTTCCCGAGGCGTCAATGACATGCGATCTAGCGATTTTGGTGCGTTAATGATTACCCACTATCAGCGACTTTTAGATTATATTGTGCCAGACTTTGTTCATGTGATGATGGGCGGAAAAATTGTCAAAACAGGTGGCGCCGAATTAGCCAAAAAGCTGGAAACTGAAGGCTATGCTGGCCTTCGAGATGAATTGGGTTTGAGTGTTCAGTTAACTGACGAAGATGTGAACTCATATTTTGTGGAGAAGTAATATGGCTGATACTCATACAATACAATCTTTACCGATGCCTACATTTGCCAAAGTACGGTATAACGCGTGGCAACTAGATGATATGATACCAGCCACTGAAACAGCCACGACACCATTGTTTATGGAAAATAAGGGCAATGGTATCGAAGTGAGTGGATTATCGACAACCTACCAACATTTGACCGAGGCGATGACAGCTCAAGGTGTGATTTTGATGAGCATGGTTCAAGCAAAAACCGACTGTCCGGCACTGTTCGAAAAAATGGTTGGCACCGTCATTACTAAGACAACCGATCGTTTATCTGCACAAAATTTTGCGCAATTTAATACAGGAATTTTTGTATATATCCCAGAAGACGTCCAATTTGATGACGTTTTGCATTTAACATTAAATCATTTGGCTGCCTCTGGCAAAGATTTGGTTGCGCGTATTTTTGTTTATATTGGTACAAATGCTAAGGTAGATATTTTGCAAGAAATACACACGATAGGCGATCAAAAAACCAAAGCTTCAGTTGTTGTTGAAGTCATCGCTGATGTTGGTGCCCAAGTAACTTATGCTAATATTGACGCCTTTAACGACCAAACAACAGCTTATATTAATCGTGAAGCTGAAGTGAGAGACCATGCAACAGTTGACTGGCAAAATGCTGAATTTAGTGATGGCAATGCGATAATCCGCTTAGCTAGCCAATTGAATGGTGAGGGGGCTACCTCACATGCCAATGTCATTGGGCTGACAACTAAAAAGCAAACACAAGGATTTGTGACCACTATCTTGAATCGTGGGCGGCATACATTAGGGCATATTTTCCAGCGAGGTGTTATTTTAAACCGCTCAACTCTAGTATTTAACGGTATTGGCAAAATTATTAAAGGTGCACAGGGCTCAGATGCACAACAAGAGTCACGTGTTTTGATGTTATCACGTCGAGCACGCGGTGATGCTAATCCGCTATTATTAATTGATGAAAATGATGTGACTGCTGGTCACGCCGCTTCTGTTGGTCGTGTTGATGAGAATCAAATGTACTACTTAATGAGTCGCGGCATTAGTGAACAAGTTGCTCGAAAACTGGTTATTCGCGGATTTATGGGTGAAGTATTAGCAAAAATGCCAACAAAGGAAGCGCAACAGCAGGTAGTGACGGAAATTGACAGAAAGTTAAAACATGAAGATGAATCAAACTGATTTTCCAATACTTAACCAAAAAATTAATGGCGAACCTCTGATATATTTCGACAGCGCTGCAACTTCGCAGAAACCTCAATTTGTCATCGATGCCATCACTGATTACTATCAAAACGACAATGCTAATGTGCATCGTGGTATTTATGAATTATCACGACGTGCTACCAATTTATATGAAAAAGCGCGAGACAAGGTCCAAAAATTGATACATGCCAAAAGGCGAGAAGAAGTGTTGTTCACACGTGGCACAACTGAATCGTTGAATTGGCTGGCAAGTACTTATGGTGTAGAAAATGTTAAACAAGGAGATGAAATTCTCTTATCGTACATGGAACATCATTCTAATATTGTCCCGTGGCAACAGTTGGCCAAGCGGGTTGGTGCTAGCTTGAAATATATTGATCTTAAAGAAGACGGTACCTTAGACTTGGCGGATGCCGAAGCAAAACTGTCTGATAAAACCAAAATCGTATCAGTTACTCATGCTTCGAACGTGTTGGGTGTGGTCAATCCAATTAAAAAATTAGCTCAGATGGCACATGAACACGGTGCCATCATGATTGCTGACGGGGCACAATCAGTGCCTCACATGGCAATAGACGTGCAAGAAATGGGTGTTGATTTTTTTACTTTTTCAGGTCATAAAATGCTGGGACCAACCGGTATTGGTGTGCTCTACGGCAGGTATGATGTGTTAAATCAAATGCGACCAGCACAATTTGGTGGCGAAATGATTGAATTTGTCGATTTACATGAAGCAACGTTTCAACCATTGCCTTGGCGCTTTGAAGCGGGGACACCAAATATTGCTGGTGCTATTGGTCTGGGAGCTGCTGTGGACTATCTAACAAACATCGGGATGTTTGAGGTAGCGAAATACGAACAATCACTTGTTGATTATGCTTTGCCAAAGCTTAAAAGTATTGATGGTCTGACTGTCTATGGTCCGCAAGAAAGTGAACAGCACACTGGTGTAATCGCATTTAATATAGCGGGTATTCATGCGCATGATTTAGCGACTGCATTGGATCAAGAAGGTATTGCGGTACGAGCAGGACACCATTGTGCACAGCCACTGATGCATTATTTAGATGTTGCTGCGACTGTTCGTGTTAGTTTTTACATCTATAATACACGTCAAGAAATTGATCGCTTTGTTGCCACCTTAGGAAAAATTAAGGAGTACTTTAACCGTGAGTTTGCATAATTTAGATTATTTGTACCGTCAAACGATTATGGCATACGCGAAACATCCGCATCATTATCAGCCTATGTTGGGAACCGAAAATTATCATATTCGAAAGTATAATCCGACCTGTGGTGATGTCATTGATTTGGCTTTTAATATAGATCATGATATTGTGACTGATATTCATTTTTATGGAGATGGTTGTGCCATATCAAAGTCTTCTGCTTCGATGATGACGGATTTAGTTATCGGGAAAAATACCAGCCAGATTGCTCAGCTAGTAGATCAATTTTCAGAAATGGTTCGTGGCGAAGCGGGAAATTATAAATCTCTTGAAGAAGCGCAAATTCTTTCAGGTGTGACTAAATTCCCAACGCGAATCAAGTGTGCAACTTTAGCATGGCATGCTTTGGCGGAATTATTAGTAATAGAAAAATAAGAGGGGTGCAAGCATGGAAATAGACAGACAAGCAGCTATTGATCAAACAAAGACAGTTATTTCAAATGATAAGGCGACTGAATTAGGTTTTCAAGACGATTATCAAGCAGTTTTTTCAACGGGTAAAGGACTAAATGAAAATATTATCCGTCAAATCTCAGCTAAAAAAAATGAGCCGCAGTGGATGCTAGATTACCGATTGCAGGCATATCAAACATATCTCAAAATGCCAATGCAGCAATGGGGACCGGACCTAAGCGAAATCAATTTTGATGATATTTATTACTATAACAAGCCAACCAATGACAAATATCGTGACTGGGATGACGTGCCAGCGGAATTGAAAGCCACCTTTGAACGCTTGGGTGTTCCAGAAGCTGAACGGAAGTGGCTAGCCGGCTCTTCTGCACAATATGAGTCCGAAGTTGTTTACCATCGCATGAAAGAAGAATTTGCTAAGACAGGGATTATTTTTACCGACACAGATACTGCGGTCCAAGAATATCCCGAGCTTATTCAAGAATACTTTGGGTCACTTGTCAAACCAACCAACAATAAATTAGCGGCCTTAAATTCGGCAGTTTGGTCTGGTGGAACGTTTATTTATGTGCCTAAAGGGGTTCATGTTACGACACCGATTCAGTCTTATTTTCGAATTAATACTGAAAATGAGGGTCAGTTTGAACGGACATTGATTGTTGTTGACGAAGGGGCACATGTTGATTATGTTGAAGGGTGTTCAGCACCAATGTATTCAGGGGATGCGCTGCATGCTGCTGTGGTAGAAGTGATTGTTAAAAAAGATGGCTATTGCCGCTACACGACGATTCAAAACTGGTCAAATAATGTCTATTCATTGGAAACAAAACGTGCAGCAGCACATGAAAATGCCACAATGGAATGGGTTGATGGTAATTTTGGTTCAAAAACGACGATGAAATATCCGTCAGTGTATTTGGAGGGCGAGGGTGCAAAAGGCACCATGTTATCAATTGCCGTTGCTGGCGAAGGCGTCAATTTAGATTCTGGCGCGCAAATGATTCATAATGCCAAAAATACGTCGTCGTCTATCATTTCAAAATCAATTGCACATGATGGTGGTGCCACAGATTATCGCGGTACAGTGAAATTTGGTCGCGAGTCTGATGGGTCATTTGCTCACGTCGAGTGTGACACAATTTTAGTTGATGATAAATCGTCAGCCGATACGATTCCATATAATACAATTTTGAATGGCAATGTGTCGATGGAACATGAGGCAAAAGTTTCACGTGTTTCCGAAGAGCAATTGTATTATCTCATGACACGTGGTATTTCTGCTGAAAAAGCCACAGAGATGATTATTATGGGCTTTATTGAGCCATTCACAAAAGAGCTGCCAATGGAATATGCGGTTGAGTTAAATCGATTAATGAAATTTGAAATGGTGGGATCGGTAGGATAAGCTATGAATCAAAAAATTGAGGCAAGTATTATGGATGCTTTGACAACGGTCATTGACCCAGAACTGCGAGTTGATATCGTTAATTTGGGACTAATTAACGGTGTTGCTATCAGCGCAAGCGGTGACGTCACTGTTAATATGACATTGACAACAATGGGGTGCCCGCTGATTGGTGTGTTGGAAGAAATGATTGATGACGCATTAAAAATTTTGCCTGAAGTTAAGACCACTAAAGTTGAACTCACTTGGCAACCGGCTTGGGAAATCAATAGAATGTCACGATACGCTAAAATGGCGTTAGGATTATAGCGTGGCAAAATTATATAAATTTGGAATAAAACACACCTGAAAATTGACGATAAATGACATACCCGCTATGATTGGATTATTAAATTAAAAGGAAGTGTTTCACATGAGAAATCAGGCCACAGTACAAATTAATAAAACAAACGCAGCCCTTCTCCTCAACTTGCTTAGACTACCCTAACAAGTTGAGCTTTTGAGCTAGTTGTTAGGTATTTATCTAATGGCTAGTGAATATAAGGATGTGAGTGCATAATCCCGGACTAGTCATATTGACTAATCCGGGATTTTAATTTAAGGAGAAAATTATGGCAAGCAAAGTAACTTTTTATGACACAACAATGCGTGATGGTGAACAAACAATTGGGGTTAACTTTTCAATTGACGAAAAGATTGAAATAGCAAAAGGACTGGATAATTATGGCGTTGCCGCCATTGAAGCGGGATTTCCTGCGGCTTCTCAGAAAGATTTTGAGGAAGTTAAAAAAATTGCAGAAGTTGTGGATAATGCAAAAGTTGTCGGTTTGGCACGAATGGTCAGAAATGACATTAATGCGGTTATTGAGGCAACTAAGGATGCAAAGCATCCAATGATTCACGTGTTTATTGCAACTTCACCAATTCATCGTGAGTTCAAGTTACACATGACCAAAGAGGAGATTTTGGAAAAAATCAAGGCGGACGTTACTTTCACTAAGCAGTATATGCAAGATATTGTATTCTCACCTGAAGATGCGACACGAACTGAACCTGATTTTTTGGTAGCAAGCGTGCAGACAGCTATTGACGCTGGAGCGACGATGATTAACATACCTGATACTGTTGGTTATGATACACCAGAGGAATATGGCGAAGTTTTTGAAAACTTACGTCAAAATATTATTGGTTTTGACACAGTTGGTTGGTCAACTCATACGCATAATGATTTGGGTATGGCAACAGCTAATGCTTTGGCAGGCATTGCGCATGGAGCGACGGAAATTCAGGGCACAATTAATGGTATTGGTGAACGCGCTGGAAATGTTGACATGATTGAAGCCGCCGCAGCGATTCAAGTGCGTCATGAAAAGTTTAATGTTGAAACAGATATTGTCTTAGCTCAGTCCAAAGTCATTTCTGACGTTGTCGCACGCGCAACCCGCATGCCAGTTGCGGGTAATAAACCAATTATGGGACGCAATGCCTTTGCTCATGAATCTGGTATTCATCAAGATGGCTACTTAAAAAATCCAGAAACGTATGAAATTTTGAAGCCAGAAATGGTTGGTGCTACGGCATCCTTACCTTTAGGTAAATTGTCGGGGTCGCATGCGGTAATGTCAAAACTAAATAGCTTAGGCTATGAAGTGACGCGTGATGATATGAAAGCAATCTTCCCAATCTTTAAATCAGTTGCCGAAGAGTCCGATTTGATTACAGATGATCAATTAAAGGTTATTATGCAAGTTGTTGAAGAAAAAGAAATGGTGAGTTATCAATAATATGACATCCGTTAAAAAAATAGTAGTTTTAAAAGGCGATTATATTGGTCCAGAAATCATGTCAGCAGGTTTGGCAATATTAGACGCAGCGACAAGGGGCACAACATTTGCTTATGAACTGATAGATGCACCATTTGGCGGTGATGGTATTGATCGCGCCGGTGACCCTTTACCACAGGCAACGATTGATGTTTCAAAACAAGCTGATGCGGTGTTGCTTAGTGCAATTGGTGGGCCAAAATGGGATAACGCGCCACGACGTCCAGAACAAGGTCTATTAGAAATTAGATCAAAACTTAACTTATTTGCTAATATTCGGCCAACAAAAGTCACTCAAGCGCAAATTGACCGTTCACCATTGAAGCCAGAGTATGTTGAAAATACGGACTTTGTTATCGTTCGTGAACTGACCTCTGGTGCTTACTTTGGAAAGCCACGCAAGCTGGAAGCGTATCAAGCCATTGATACGATGTATTACAGCGAAGAAGAAGTGACTCGGATTATGCACCAAGGTTTTAAAATGGCGCAAAAGCGGCGCAAGCATGTCACGATTGTCGATAAATCTAATGTGTTGGCTACATCAAAGTTTTGGCGAAAGATTGCGAATGAAGTTGGCAAAAGTTATCCGGATGTGATAATCGACTATTACTATGTTGACGCGATGACAATGGCTATTATGTCAAAACCAGCAACATTTGATGTTGTGATTATACCTAATTTGTTTGGGGACATTTTAAGTGATGAAGCAGCACAAATTACAGGTTCCATTGGACAAATAGCTTCTATGTCAGTTGGTGAAAGCGGTCCTAATTTGTATGAACCAATTCACGGTTCAGCACCTGATATTGCTGGTCAAGGCATAGCCAACCCCATTTCTATGGTGAATACGGTAGCTATGATGTTGACGGAAAGCTTTGATGAAAAAAAGATTGCAGACAAAATTACTGCAGCAGTAGATTACATTATTGAAAATCACTATGTGACGCCAGACATGGGTGGCACAATGACGACCGATGAAGTCACACAAAAAATGATTGATTACATCAAAAAATATGAATCGGCGGATATAAAATGAGCAAAACACTATTTGATAAAATTTGGGAAAAACACGTCATTACTGGGGAAGTTGGTGAGGCTCAACTGATTTATGTGAATTTGCATTTGGTACATGAGGTGACCTCGCCTCAACCTTTTGATGGATTGAGAAGTACAAATCGCCGGGTGAGACGACCAGATCTAACTTTTGCAACCATGGATCATAATGTACCAACGAAAGATATATTTAATGTGCAAGATCAAATGTCTCGATTACAGATGGATACATTGGTCAAAAACACGAAGGAATTTAACATCCCCTTAGCATCAATTGGTGATGACAAGCAAGGCATTGTGCATATTGTGGGACCCGAACGCGGTCTAACACAGCCTGCAAAAGTAATCGTATGTGGTGATTCCCATACAGCAACTCACGGTGCGTTTGGCGCAATCGCCTTTGGTATTGGTACTTCCGAAGTTGAGCACGTGCTAGCGACTCAAACGATTTGGCAGGTGAAACCAAAAACCATGGGGATTAAGGTTACTGGGAAGCTGCCTAAAAATACGTACGCCAAAGATATTATCATGGGTATCATTGCTAAATATGGGGTGTCAATTGGTGTCGGCTATGCGATTGAATTTTACGGAGAAACTGTTGAAAATCTTTCAATGGAAGCACGTATGACGATGTGTAACATGTCAATTGAAGCTGGTTCAAGAACTGGTATGGTACAGCCAGATCAAACGACATTTGACTATATTGAAGGCCGTGAACAAGCACCAAAAGATTTTGAATCTGCTAAAAACTATTGGTCACAATTTTATACAGATGATGAAAGTGATTTTGATAAGATACTGACTTTTGATGTATCAAATTTGAAACCGATGGTGACATGGGGAACAAATCCAGGCATGGCAACAGCTGTTGATCAGTATTTGCCAGAAATTAAAGATGAAAATGATGCTAATGCCTATGAATATATTGGTTTACACCCCAATATGAAGCCAGTTGATATTAATTTGGATTACATTTTCATTGGCTCATGCACGAACAGCCGTTACGAAGATCTTGAAATTGCTGCAAATATGATGAAAGGGCATCATTTAGCGCCCAACGTCACTGCGTGGATCGTGCCAGGTAGTCGTGCCATTAGAAACCGTGCAATTAAAACAGGCATTGCTAAAATATTTAAAGATGCTGGTTGTGAATGGCGTGAGCCAGGATGTTCGGCATGTTTGGCAATGAATCCTGACAAAATACCGGCTGGCAAACATGTTGCGTCAACATCAAATAGAAACTTTATTGGACGCCAAGGTGCAGGATCAAGAACGCATTTGGCTTCTCCAGCTATGGTTGCTGCGGCAGGAATCGCTGGTCACTTTGTTGATATTACGACAGATGAATTTGTATAGGGGGATAACATGGAAGCATTTGTAAGCGAGACAGGCAGAGCGGTTGTGATTCCAAATGACAACATTAATACTGATATTATCTTGCCTAAACAATTTTTGAAAAACATTTTGAAAACTGGATTTGGAAAAGATTTATTTTATGATTGGCGTTACAATACCGACGGCTCATCAAATGAGGCATTTGAGCTAAACAAACCAGAACATAAGGGTGCTTCAATTTTGATTACAGGCAATGATTTTGGATCAGGCTCATCACGAGAACATGCGGTATGGGCGTTAACGGATTATGGATTTAGAGCAGTAATTGGCGGCGGATTTTCAGACATTTTTTACATGAATTCAACCAAGAATGGCTTGCTACCAATTGTTTTGCCTGAAGAAAATCGGAAAATATTGCGAGGCATTCAAGCAGATGAAAATATTCAAATTGATTTACCCGAACAAACTGTGACTTATAAAAATAATATTTTCCACTTTGACATCAACTCACAATGGAAAGAAAAGTTTATCAATGGTGAAGACGATATTGATAACACGATGAAATATGAAAAATTGATTTCAGCGTTTGAAAAGCAACGACCAAATTTCGGATAAACGAGCAAATCATTTATAAATCAGAAACAAAAAGCAATATATTAAAAAGGATGGTATTTTATCATGACAGAAGCAACAACAAAGATTCATTGGAACGGTGGTATCCAAGGCGAAGCAATCAACATCTTGAAAGAAGATGGGGGAATGATTGTTAGCCCAACAAAAGTGGGTTACATTATCATGACTTCAGACGATAAAGGATTAGAAAGAAAGTTTGCTGCCAAAAATCGTAAGCGTAACAAGCCTGGTGTCGTATTATGCGGTTCAGTAGAACAAGTGAAAGAACTAGCACAAATGGCACCAGAAATTGAACAAATGTATCAACAACATTGGGATGAGGACATTTTGTTGGGTTGCATCTTGCCATGGCAAAAAGAAGCAAAGAGCAAGATACCAAATGACGGGACAAAAGATTTGATGATGGATCAACGTGAAACGAGTTGTTTTGTTATCAAGTTTGGCACACCAAGTGAAAATATTGCCAAAGAAATGTGGGAAAAGTATGGCAAGTTCTCATTTGCAAGTTCAGCTAATCCTTCTGGTAAGGGAAACCGTGGTTTGGTAGCTGGTATTGGTGATCAAATTGAAAATGCTGCTGACCTAATTATTGAGGCCGATGATTATGTGGCATCAATTCAACCTGATAAGACGCTGGATACACGTTATGAACAAGGTGTGATGGTATCAATGGTTGACGAAGCAGGTAAGCTTATCCCAGAACAAAATGGCGCTGTTGGTGTTCAACCAGCAGCAATCGTTATTCGTAAAGGATTAGATGTCGACAAAATCATGAAAATTATGAGTGATATTTTCTCGTCATGGGATTATCGTCACGGATTTTATTATTAAAAAATTGCATAAAACAGTTAAAAGCCAAATTACCACTATGACTTCTTTCTTATTGATTGCGGGTTATTAAACGATGATTAGGCAACAAAAATATCTCAACGATGACATTTGTTGAGATATTTTTTGTTGACATAACAATTAAAAATACATATAATATTTTTGAACATATATTATATGTCGTATAGTATTGGAGAAAATAAGTATGGCAATTCAAATGAGTTCAGAATTATTAGATGGTTGCGTGTTAGCAATATTAGATAAAGAAGATTATTACGGTTATGCGTTAACACAGAGAGTACAAGGCACCATTTCTGTTTCAGAATCAACGCTATATCCGGTGTTGCGACGATTAAAAAATAATCAATATGTGACTACTTATGATCAACCTTATCAAGGTAGAAATCGACGCTACTATCAAATTACAGCGCAGGGTCGTGACAAACTGGTTAGTATTCGACAAGATTGGTTAATATTTCAAGCCAATGTCAACACATTATTGAAGGAGAAATAAGCAGATGGAGAATTATTTGACTGAATTAGACCAGCTACTAAACCGGTTGCAGCATTCAGATAAAGAGGAAGCGTTGAATTTCTATCGTGAGTATTTGATGGATGCAGATTTAATCACATATGAAGCATGTGTAGGTGAATTAGGTACACCAAAACAACTCTCACGAAAAATTTTAGCTGATTATTCAATTAAGGCTGATGAAAAATCAGCAGATGATACCAATAATAAAAATTCACGGTCAAATATTAAGCTAATTTGGTGGATTGCCTTGGCACTGTTGGCGTCACCGTTAGCGTTACCTGTGTTTATTATTTTGGTCACGCTAGTTGCAGTTTGTTTTGCGCTTGTCGCGGCTTTGATTGCGATTATAATTGTGCTTGGTTTGACAGGTATGTTGGCAGTTATTAGTGGCGTTGGTGTATTGCTGCAGTCAACTTGGACGGGCCTCTATTATATTGGCTGTGGGTTGACGATATTGGGAATTATGGTGGCAGGAATACCAGCTAGTGTTGCACTTTTGAGGTGGCTAATTAATAAAACGGCGAAGCTTAGCAAGTTAATTTATCGTCGTTTCATTGATAAAAATCACGTACATCAGGAGGATATGTAACATGAAACGTGGCGTTAAGATTGGATTAACATTGGTTGTTATTGGTGTTGTAATGGCACTAATTGGCATTTGCTTTGGTGGGGGTTCTAGTGCTATTACTTGGGATCGTGGCTTCAAAGTTATGGATCAAAAAACAAAAAAAAGCAAAATATCGCAAAAATCATATATTTTTGACAATGTAAAAAGCATTAATATTTCAACAGCTTTACCTGTACGCGTTGTCACGGGTGATGTTAAGCAAGCCACTGTTAAGGTATTCACTTATCACAAGTTACCTGAAATGAACTATCAACAAAGTCATTTAACAATTACTGATAAACAGACTAGCAGTGTTTCTCGAGGCGAGGTTAATATTGAATTTAATATTACTGGATTCACTTGGCGGCGCCATAGCCAGAGATACCAAGAAGAAATTGTGATTACAGTACCGCAATCACAAAATTTGTCTAATCTTCAAATTAATGGTCAGAATAGCAGCGATGTTAGTCTATCAGGTATTCAAGCAGATAAAATAACGTTACAACATGTTGCAGATACAAAGTTAAAAGACATGACAGTCAATCATGACTTAAAACTCGATGATACTGAGGACACTGATTTAAACAACATTACTACATCCACAGCCACGATTAAAAGTAATGATGGGGATGTAACTATAAAAAATACGCACATTAGCGATAGAACGACGATTCAACTTCAAGATAGTGATCTAAACATACATCAAAACCACATGAATGTTGGTGAAATAAATGTGTCAGATGGTGATATTAATTTGTTAAGTAATGAGCTTTCAGGTGAACTAAACATCACGGCACAAGATGGTGATGTTGCAGTTGCTATTGGAAAAAGTAGTGTGGTTGCTAAAACGCAGGATGGCGACATCTCGGCTTTTAATCAGCATGAGGATGATCAGTCAACCTATGCTTATAAAGGGACAACTGGCAAATATATCATATCAACAAATGATGGGGATATAAGAATCAAGCAATGATAAACAATATTAATTTATTAAACGTTTGACAAAATGAAAATTTAATAATATACTTTTAATTGTATTGTTAAATAAATAACAAAAAAAGAGGTAAAATTATGCATAAAACAATGAAGCAAGTCAATCATTCTCTCCTCTACCTACTTCTCAATTGAGGTCTAGTAGGTTCTTTGAGTGACTATCTACTAAACAAAAATCGTTTGGTAGATAGTTGGGACAACATTAAAAACACCCCAACTTTAATATGGTTGGGGTGTTTTTGTGTTGATGCACTCAAAGCAACAAATGTAGTCAGCGATTATCGATCACCTTCTCGTAAAAGTAGCATATTAAAAGGACATATTGTGTCTACTAAGGACACCATTTGTTCGCTATGTTTACCAGAGAATATATCCTATGATAATCTTATTTTTACAGTGCAAGGAGAAGAAAAAACATGATGTTAAGCACACAAAAACAAACAACGTTACAGTCAGATGCAATGCGCTATGGTGCAATAATCGTCCTTTTTTTAATTTCAGGAATAATGTTATTAATGACCAGTGCTGCGCAGTATCCTGAAATGATAGCAATGGCTTATTTATCATTTACCATGGGACTAAGGCATGCATTTGATGTCGATCATATTGCTGCCATTGATAACATGACGCGTAAAATGCTAAATGATGGTAAAAATACACGCGGTGTCGGCTTCAGTTTTTCATTTGGTCATTCAATGGTTGTGGTATTGATGGCAATGGCAACAGTTCTATTTGTCGAGTGGGCCAAACATGCCATGCCGGTATTTGAACATATCGGTGGCGCCTTAGGGACTTCGATTGCAGCTGCTATGTTGATAATGTTAGCTATTGTCAATAGTTTTATTTTGCGTGATATTTGGGTGAAATTTACGGCAATGCATCATCGCAATGGTGTGGATGATAAGCAGGAACAAGTTAACACCTCTAAAATATATCGTTTGTTTTTGAAGTTATTGGGCATGATCAAGCATAATTGGCAAGTGGCAATCGTTGGTTTTTTGTTTGGTTTAGGCTTTGATACTGCGACACAAATTGCGGTTTTGGCCACGTCTGCTACCGCTGCTAATGAGGGAATACCATGGTATTCGACCATGGCTTTTCCGTTGCTGTTTACTGCGGGGATGTGTTTGATGGATACTGTTGATGGCTTCTTTATGAGTACAACATATCATTGGGTATTTTCATCACCGTATCGGAAAGTCTATTATAATTTGACGATTACAGGTATTTCTATTTTAGCTGCTGGATTCATTGGGTTTGTGGACTTTATTCAATCATTTTCCGTCATGTTTAGCTGGCAAAATGGTTTAACGAGATGGGCAAACGCGCTGGATTTTAATCAAATGGGTATTATCTTGGTCGGTTTGTTTGTTGTTGCTTGGATTATTGCCATTACTATTTGGCACGTCTTTCATTTGGCTGAAAAGGATGAAGAACAAGTCATATAGCATTTATCTGATATGTTCATTGAACGTTGAAAATAGGTGGTATTATGACATTTATAGCTACTGAAATTTGCAAGCATAAGCAACCTGTGTCAGCTTTGTAAAAGGAATACAATTTAGTTGAAAAAAGGGGTTGCTTTTTTTTAGAAAAGTCTGTAATATATATAAATGTGCTAAGGCATAAGAAATGCTCCTGTAACTCAGTTGGTTAGAGTAGGGGATTTTTAATCCCAAGGTCCTCGGTTCGAATCCGAGCGGGAGCACTGAGTTAATCAGGCGACCTTGGGTGATCCACAAAAAACAGAATTCTTAGGAATTCTGTTTTTTATTTGCTTAAAATAGCAAATTAGTGTATTATTGATGAAAACGTTGAAGAGGACAAGTAACTATTATTGTTGTTTAAGAGATGCCATACTAGGTGAGAGTGGCAAAGCAATGATGGTGAATAACTACCTCCGAAGTGACATACGAGTAGTGCAAGTGAAAGTATGACCGGTGTCATTGGTCGTTATTCCAATGAGAGTGAAATGAATTGGCTATTTTTGATGACGGCTGATATGACTAAGGTGGTACCGCGCGAAAAGCGCCCTTGAATTTTTATTCGAGGGCGCTTTTATTTGTTTAAAAAAGAGGATGGACGAGTTATGGCAGGAAAAGAATTGAATCGAGATTTATCATCACGTCAAATGCAGATGATTGCACTAGGTGGCACGATAGGTGTCGGCCTTTTCATGGGATCTTCAGCAACTATTAAATGGACCGGTGTTTCTGTCCTGTTGGCATACGCATTGGCTGGTTTAGTGTTGTATTTGGTGATGCGTGCTTTGGGAGAAATGTTATATGTTGATCCATCAGTTGGATCTTTTGCAAATTACGCTACAAAATATATTCATCCCGTAGCTGGATATCTCACGGTGTGGGCAAATGTATTTCAATGGCTGACAGTTGGTGTTAGTGAAACAATTGCTGTGGGCATTTACTTAGACTTTTGGTTCCCACACATTCCCGATTGGGTGACGGGCGTTGTCGTATTAGCGATGTTGACAGCAGCTAACTTAGTGACGGTGAAAGCTTATGGAGAAATGGAAACGTGGTTTTCGTTAATCAAGGTTGTCACTATCATTTTCATGATCATTCTAGGATTGCTCGTGATTTTACTAGGATTTGGTAATCATTGGCAACCGTTAGGCTTTTCAAATTTGTGGGCGCACGGACCATTTTTTGCTGGTGGGATAAAAGGATTTTTCTTTGCATTATCAATTGTCATTACATCATATCAAGCAATTGAGATTATTGGTATTACAGCAGGTGAAGCCGCCAATCCTCAAGTTGCTATTGTTAAGTCTATTAAATCAATTGTTGCGCGTATTTTAATATTTTATATTGGTGCTATTTTTGTTATCATTACGATCTATCCTTGGGATAAATTAGATCAAGTGGGATCACCATTTGTGGAGACTTTCTCACGAGTAGGTATTACAGCTGCTGCGGGGATCATCAATTTTGTCATGATGACGGCTGCGATGTCTGCGTTGAATTCGGGAATTTTTTCATCAAGTCGCATGCTGTACACGTTGGCTTTGGGAAAAGAATTATCACCTAAGTTTTTGAAATTATCTAAGCACCGTGTGCCAACGCTGCCTGTGTTAGCGATTTCTGGTGGTATCTTGTTAGGCATCATTCTAAACGCAGTTTTGCCAATGTTTTGGCATGGTAGTTCTAGCATTTTTGTACTGGTTTATTCAGCCAGTACGCTGCCTGGTATGGTGCCTTGGTTTGTCATTTTAGTGAGCCAAATCAAATTCCGAAAAGCTAATGCGGCATTAATGGCAGATCATCCTTTTAAAATGCCTTTTGCACCATACACCAACTATTTTGCGATTTTGATGTTATTGGTGACGTTGGTATTTATGATGATTAACCCCGATACACGAGCACCATTGCTTGTTGGGTTGGCTTTTCTAGTCATCATGACAATTGTTTTCTTTGCAACACGTGCTTGGCATGCTAAGAAAATGCAGCAAGGTTCAAACAGCAACCATTAAGTTGCTGTTTTTTATTTGCTTTAATTGATCGTTGTTATTATGATAATATTACTAAATAAATGTCGCAAAGGTGGGGAAGAGACGTAATGTTAGAAACAAAATGGCATGAAATGTCGAATAATTTGGACCATTACAAACGATTCTTGTTTGATCAGTCAGCCACAATTAATCCGCAAGCAATTAAATTATTGCCAGGTGTTGATTTTATTTTACATGATTATGATATTGCACATTATCGTGCCAATATTAATTTTCCAAATAAAATATTGCGCCTTGACTTTGCTTATGCTGGCAATGTTCATGCTGTTAACAATCATAAGGAAGCAGTTTTTTTAGAACCCGGATTTTTAAAAATTTCTCAAGAAGCAGATGAGCAAAGAAACTACAATATTATTGATGGACATTATCATGGTGTCACTTTTTTAGTTAATCCAGAAAAAATTGACGAAGAATTATTTAGTTTAGTTGGCAATCCTGATATTTGCCAACAAATTTTTCAAAATCAATTAACAAATCAAAATTTTCGATTGATGAAAACTGAATTTATTGATCGTCTCTTTAAAGATATTGCGGAAGTTGAAACCCATAATCAACGCCAATTTTTAAGATTAAAAGTTGCTGAACTGTTGCTATATCTCGCAACATATCAAAGTACCTTCCCACAACAATACTTTGCCACTAAAGATATTAAAAAAATTAATGCGATACATGATTTTCTGCTACAAAATTTAGACAAAAGAATAGCGATTGTGCAACTATCCAATCAATTTCATATTAGTCAGACGAGATTACAGAAATTATTCAAATCAACTTATCAACAGACAATTCACCAGTTTGTTTCTGAGAAGCGATTTGATAAAGCATGCGATCAACTCAAAAATAGCAACGCCAAGATACTATCAATTGCAACTGGAGTTGGTTACGGTAATGTCAGTAAATTCTCGGCCATTTTCAAAAAGAAAACACAGATGACACCAAAACAGTATCGACAACTCTACAACATCAATTAAGCCGTTAATTTTTATAAAATACTCAAAAGGGCTACTTTTGTCAAAAAAGGATAGTAAAAGCAGCAGAACTTCTTTAGATTAGTTAACAGAATAGTTAATCAACAGGAAGGGAAGTTCTATTCATGAAAAAGAAACTCTTTGTGGCAACACTTGTGTCGTATTTAGGAATTTACATTACGATGCCAGTGCTCTCAGCCATTTCAACAAAAGCACATTTAATGCCAGGTCAAATTGGCATTATGATTTCGTTAGGTGCTTTCGCCATGCTGCTCTTTGCACCAATTTTGGGAAAGTTGAGTGATTCATTTGGCAGACGTATCGTTATGATTATTGGTCTATTGGGTATGGGGGCGTTTTTCATTCTATACGTTGCCTTGTTCCACATGGCGATTGGAACGGCGACAGCCAGCTCGATGCTAATATACGCGTTAATGGGCACTAGGTTTTTGTTAGGTATTTTTATGACTACAACGCCAACGGCCGCTAATGCTTATATGGCAGACATTTCATCAGTAAAAGATCGCGCAAAAGATATGTCTTCATTGGGATTTGCTACCGGTCTAGCTATGGTTTTGGGTCCTATCATTGGTGGTCTAATTTCGGCCTCAGGCAATTTGTATTTACCTTTTTACACAACGATAGTTTTGCTCTTAATTTTTGCAGTGATTATGACAGGTATCTTGCCAAAACAGCAAATCACAATTGACAATGCAAAAAATGAAGAAACAACCCAAAAGCAAAAAAACAAATTTTTCTCGGTGCAATTATTGAGTTGGTTGTTGGTTGGTAGCTCAGTGATGTTTGTGGTTGTCGGCTTACAATTACTCACATCATTATATTTACATGACAACATCGGGCAAAGCGTCATCCATAGTGCCAAAACATCATCATTTTTGTTTGTTATTTTAGGTGTTACGTTGATGATTGTTCAAATACTTCAAATCAAAGTCTTTAATTTTTCAGCGCGACAAATGATGCTGATTGGTATTCCGCTCATTGTGATTGGGTTATTACTCATTGCTTCTGCAAATGCTTATTGGTTAATGATTGTCAGTTATATTTTCATTGGTGCTGGTGCGGCGTTAGGTATGAGTTCATTATCAGCAGGCGCTTCATTAACAGTTTCTCAAGAACATCAAGGTGCGGTTGCCGGCGCTGTTGCTATGACACAAGCAATTGCTGGAATTGTATCCCCATTGTTTGGATCATTTATCTATCAAATTAATACTAAATTACCATTTCTGTTTTTTGCAGGATTTGCTGTGTTGACATACGTGTTGTTTATGATAATTACTGCACACCAAGCTGAAAGAGGGGTACGTTCCGAATGACAAATATTAAACAAAATGGCACGCAAGATTGGCCACCAATTCCAGAAGAGCTGCAATCAATATGTTTGGATTCTGATGACGACCAGTACAGCCGTTTTCAATCTAATTATTTTCAAGTTGGTCATCCTGCGTTAATATTTGTTGCAAAAACTGAAGCCCACGTGAGTGAAGTTATTATGTACGTGGCACAATTGCAACGTCTTTCAAAAGATGCCGTACCATTTTCAATTAAAAGCGGCGGGCATGGCCTTACTAAGCAGTCTATTAATCAAAATGGCGTTATACTAGATCTATCTCAGATGAATCGTGTGACTGTTTTGGACGCTGAAAAAGGCATATTTGAGGCACAATGCGGCGCAGTTTGGGGAGACGTGGCTGCAAAAATTGGTCAGTCTGGGCTGATTTTATCAAGTGGTGACTTTGGCGATACTGGCGTTGGCGGTCTCGCAACGGCTGGTGGTATCGGGTTATTAGTCAGGAAACAAGGACTGACGATCGATCGTATTATTTCGGCAACCATTATAACAAGTGATGGAAATCGGCATGTTGTCTCTGAGGAACATGAGCCTGACTTGTTTTGGGCATTACGGGGTGGTAGTTCTCAAATTGGTGTTGTGACTAATTTTGTGTTTCAGGCTGACAAAGTGCCTCAAACAGCACAAGGTGTAGCTGTCCCAATTATGTATCAAAAGATCAGTTATGATTTGAAAGATTTATTGCTATTTTTGCGTCATTGGCAGCAATGGCTTGCCAAATGTGACTATGATTTGTCTAGTCTCTTGATGATTACTAAGCAGGAGGGAGGGAATTCGCTTGTCGCGACAGGAACAAATGTCTGGATTGGTGAATCAACAGACGAAATGAAAACATTATTGCGTGCTAGCAAGAATCTTGACCAAGTTGTCGAATATGAATGGCAACAGATGAGTTATGCTGACTTAGTCAAAGCGCCACATTTGGACAACAAGGGGGATCAAGATGCTTATGTCAAAAATGTGTTGGTCGATCAATTAGATGCTGAAATTGTGCTGAAATTAGCTAAATTAATCGCTTTGGATAGTGTAATGGGTCTTGAAATTCGTGCTATTGATGGTGCTATAAATATGCGCGCTGTTAATTTTAATGCGTGGGCACATCGACAGGCTAAATTTTTTATTGCAGTTTGGTGTGATCCAACAATGTCAGATGACTTGAATCAGCAATTTAAAGCACTACATTTGGAAAACCTAGGGGTCTATGGCGCCTATTCTAGTGACATTAGCCAAGCTGAAACGAAGCGTGTTTGGCCAAGTGAAACCGGGCGTCGTCTTCATCAAATTGCAAAGCAATATGATCCAAATCAAATTTTCAATCAATCCAGACGAATTTGATGGACAGGGACATTGAATGGGTGTTTAAGATAATTCAATTTGACAAATGAGGACTAACTCTGTATTATAAATTAGGGCTCCCATTTGTTGGGACAAACGTTAAAAGCTCTCAAGACTTTCTTGGGAGCTTTTCTATTTTATTTTACCCCTAATTGTTACGTCATTTCTGTGGTTGTAAACGCAGATGGAATCATGAGGAGGCATCATGGCAGATAAACAAGTGAAGTATATTTTCGTTACCGGCGGCGTTGTGTCATCGCTTGGTAAAGGAATTGTGGCGGCATCTTTAGGTCGTTTGCTAAAAAATCGCGGGCTCAAGTTAGCGATTCAAAAACTAGATCCCTATATCAACATTGATCCCGGAACGATGTCACCTTATCAACATGGTGAAACTTTTGTGACAGGGGATGGCTTGGAAACAGATCTTGATATGGGTCATTATGAGCGTTTCATGGACATCAATACCAACATGTATTCTAACGTGACAACAGGTCGTATTTATTCCGAAGTTTTGGCTAAGGAACGTCGTGGTGACTATGACGGTGGCACTGTTCAAGTTATTCCGCATATCACAGATGCTATCAAAGACAAAATGAAAAAGGCTGCTGAATCGACGGATGCGGATGTTGTTATTGTCGAAGTCGGTGGTACGGTCGGTGATATTGAAAGCTTGCCGTTCATTGAAGCATTGCGTCAAATGAAGTCTGATCTTGGCAACGAAAACGTCTTTTACATTCATACCAGTTTGATTGTCTACTTGACTGCAGCTGGTGAAGCAAAAACAAAGCCAACGCAGCATTCGGTTGCACAATTGCGTTCATTGGGTATTCAACCTGACATGATTGTCTTACGTACATCAGAACCATTAGAGGAAGGACTCAAACGTAAGATATCAACCTTCACTGATGTTAAAGCTGACGCTGTCATTGAATCACGCGATGTTGAAACCCTTTACGAAATCCCATTGAACTTACAAGCACAAGGCATGGACGATGTGGTTTTGAATAAGTTACAAATTGATGCACCACAAGCTGATATGACAGCTTGGTCAACAATGGTTGAATCAATTAAGCATCCTAAAAAAGCAGTTAACATTACTTTAGTTGGTAAATACACAGACTTGCCAGATGCTTACATTTCAGTGAATGAAGCTTTGAAACATGCTGGATATTCGCAAGAAGCAGAAGTTAACATCAATCACATTAAGTCAGAAACTGTCACTGCTGATAATGTTAACGATTTGTTGCAAGACGCAGATGGTGTGATTGTACCAGGTGGATTTGGCGCACGCGGTACAGAGGGCAAAATTGAAGCGATTCGTTATGCCCGTGAAAATAATACACCATTCCTTGGTGTGTGCTTGGGCATGCAGTTAGCATCTGTTGAATTTGCCAGAAATGTTTTGGGTTACAAAGATGCCAACTCTACTGAACTAAATCCAGAGACATCAGCGCCAATTATTGATTTGATGAAAGATCAAGAAAATGTTGAAAACCGCGGTGGCACACTACGTTTAGGCTTGTATCCAGCTATGTTTTTGCACGACACATTGACAGCAAAAGCTTATGGCAATAAGCCTGAGGTTGAAGAACGTCATCGTCATCGTTATGAATTTAACACCAAATTCCGCGATGAATTTGAAAAAGCTGGTATGGTCTTTGCGGCAACTTCACCGGATGATCGTTTGATGGAAGTAATCGAATATCCTAAAAATGATTTCTTCGTTGCAGCGCAATACCATCCTGAATTCTTATCACGCCCTGATCGTCCAGAAGGCCTCTACCATGATTTTGTGGCAGCTTCCTTGGCGCACCAAAAATAATTATTCTCAAAATCCTATCATCTATAATGGTAGGATTTTTAATCGCTTGTCATGACCGTTTTTATAGCAGTACGTGACATGACTGGTATAATGAAACTATGTTAGCAAATCCATCACAACATATTGAACAAAAATTAACCTTGCTACCGGCTGAACCAGGCTCTTATCAAATGAAAGATGCTAACGGTAAAATTATTTATGTCGGCAAGGCAAAAAATCTCAAAAACCGAGTAAGATCATACTTTAAACAAGATCACGATGGCAAGACAGCTGAATTGGTTGCCAATATTGTTGATTTTGATTTTATTGTGACCAATTCTGATAAGGAAGCTTTCTTAATTGAGAATGAATTGATTAAAAAGTACAAACCTTACTATAATATTCGCCTCAAATACGGTACGGGATATCCTTACATCAAAATCACCAAAGAACGTGATCCTAAAATGGCGCTAGTCAACGAAGTTAAAAAAGATGGTGGTTTTTATTTTGGACCATATCCAAACGTTTATGCAGCGCAAGAAACATTACGATTTTTAGAGAAAAACTATCCTTTACGTCGCTGTAATGGGTTTCAAGGACGGCCTTGCTTGTATTACAATATGGGGCAGTGTTTGGGACCATGTTGGCATGAAGTGCCTAAAACTGAATACGATCAACAAATCGCACGTATCAAGCATTTTCTAGATGGCGACACTAAGGCAGTGAGAAAAATAATCACCGAAAAGATGCAAAAAGCAGCGTCATCGCTGGAATTTGAACATGCGGCGGATTTACGTGATCAGTTAAAATATATTGATGAAACAGTCGAAAGCCAACGGGTATTATCACGCGATACGACACCACGAGATTTATTCAACTATTATTTGGATAAAGGTTGGATGACGGTTGAAGTCTTTTTCTTGCGCCAAGCCCGTCTCATTCGTCAATTTAAACGGACCTTTGCGATTGTAGGTGAGGCTGACGAAGAAGTCACGAGCTTCATACAACAGTTTTATGCACAAAAAAACATTCAGAAGCCACGCGAAGTATTGGTGCCAAAAGGCATTGATACCAAGGCGCTTTCAGAAATATTGAATGTACCAGTTCGAATACCAGTGCGTGGTGAAAAGCGAGATTTGCTTGATTTGGCGGCCAAAAATGCGCAAATCGTCTTAGAAGAAAAGTTCCGTTTGATGCAATTAAATGAACGAAAAACAACTGGTGCCATGAAAGAAATCACTGACGCCTTGCATATCCCGATGGGACATCGGATTGAAGCATTTGACCATTCTCATACGCAAGGGGTCGAGATTGTCAGTGCGATGGTTGTCTTTGATGATGGTGTACCCAACAAGGATCTTTATCGCAAGTACAAAATTCAGTCTACTCCTCACGCTGATGAATGGGCTGAAACGCAGGAAGTAATCCGTCGACGTTACAGTCGTGTTCTCAAAGAGGGTGGTGATTTACCTGATTTGATTTTAATGGATGGTGGTGAAATTCAGCTACATGCAGCTAAAGAGGTATTGATTGACGAACTTGGGCTTACAAATGTTCCGATTGCCGCAATGGTCAAAAATGATAAGCACAAGACGGCTGATTTAATCGATGGTAACACAGAACAAATTGTGACTTTGGATAAACAATCTGAGGGGTTTTTCTTAATTCAACGCGTACAAGAAGAAGTACATCGTTTTGCCATTAGTTTCCATCGCCAATTACGGAGCAAGCATTCGTTAGCGTCTCGACTCGACACAATTCAAGGTGTAGGACCCAAAACGCGCCAAAAATTATTGCGTGAATTTGGGTCATTACCAAAAATCACGGCAGCAAGCATTGATGAATTGGCGGCAATTGGTATCAACGAAAAACTAGCGCGAGTAATTCACCTGTCGCTTAATGCCGGGGAACATAGCTAATTTCATGCTTTTATGGTAAACTAGAGTGTTTAACATACGCAAGCACACAGGGTGTGCAGACAAGGAGAAAAGTGGCGACTGACTTGAGGTCAACGCCATGACAAATTTATGGCATTCGTAGATCAAGCACAAATTGAAGTAAAAGCCGGAAAAGGTGGCGATGGTATCGTGTCTTTCCGTCACGAAAAATTCGTGGCAATGGGAGGACCTTTTGGTGGCGACGGTGGTCACGGTGGGTCAATCATTTTTAAAGTAGACGAAGGTCTTCGGACATTAATGGACTTCCGATACAATCGTCATTTTAAGGCACAACCTGGTGGTAATGGGGGCACAAAAGGTATGACTGGTGCATCTGCTGATGACCGGTATATTAAAGTGCCACAAGGCACAACAGTAAGCGACGCTGACACAGGCGAAGTATTAGCTGATTTGCTAGAAAATGGACAAGAACTTGTTGTTGCTAAAGGCGGTCGTGGCGGTCGCGGTAACATCCATTTTGCTACGCCTGCTAATCCTGCACCAGAGTTGTCCGAAAACGGTGAACCAGGTGAAATTCGCAATCTCAAATTAGAGTTGAAAGTCTTAGCAGATGTAGGCCTAGTTGGTTTCCCTTCTGCAGGAAAATCAACGCTATTGTCTGTTGTATCAAATGCGAAACCCAAAGTAGCTGCTTATCATTTTACAACTTTATCTCCTAATATTGGTATGGTGCGTTTGGATGATGATCGTGACTTTGTTATGGCGGACTTGCCGGGTTTGATTGAGGGTGCTGCGCAAGGCGTTGGTCTAGGCTTTCAATTTTTACGACATGTTGAGCGAACTAAGGTAATCTTGCACTTAGTTGATATGTCAGGCATTGAAGGAACTGATCCTTATACGCAATATCGCAAAATTTTAGATGAATTGCAACAATACGATGAGACGATTTTAAATCGCCCACAAATTGTGGTGCCTACTAAGATGGATATGCCTGATTCAAACGAAAATTTGGCAAAATTCACATCAGCAGTCGAAGCAGATTCCGGTTTGCCAACTATGCCCACGATTATGCCGATTTCTTCAATTACACGAAATGGTGTAAAAGACCTAATGCGTTTGACAGCAGATATGTTGGCCACTGCGCCTGCACCTGAAAGCTATCGTCCAGTAGCGGAAAACGAAGTGACTGAGAAAACGTATACCTTTACACCTGAAACACACGACTTTACTGTTGAATGGGTTGAAGATGAGGAGCGTTGGTTGTTAAGTGGGGCAGAAATTGAAAAGTTGTTCTTAATGACAAATATTCAAAGAGATGCAACTATTATGCGTTTCGCGCGTCAACTGCGTCATATGGGCGTTGATGATAAGCTACGTGAAGCCGGCGCCAAAGATGGTGATGATGTGCGCATTAATAATTCTGACTTTGTGTTTGAATTTAGTGATTAAAAGTGAGTGAGCTTGCCTGATGAGGTAAGCTTTTTTTGTTGCGAAATAATTCACAATCTTTAAAAACGTTGAGTTTGTGAATTGTGTATCATTGATATTAAAACAAACTTCACAATTAACCAGTACAAAACTCATGTGAAAAGTGCTATGATAACATTATTAAATCAAGAAGAGGCAAACTTTAAATGACAGAACAAAAATATGGTTCAGATATTGTCACAGACAGTCTAGTTAATCATGGTGTTGACCTTGTTTTTGGTATTCCAGGTGCGAAAATTGATCGCTTATTTGAAACACTTGAACATCCTAAAACTGGTCAAAAAGTACCTAAGTTAATCGTGACGCGTCACGAACAAAATGCCGCCTTTATGGCGCAAGCATTTGCACGTATCACAGGTAAAACAGGCGTTGTGATTGCGACTTCTGGACCAGGTGTTGGTAACTTAGCAACCGGTTTGATGACAGCTAACGCTGAAAGTGATTCAGTTGTTGCCATTGGTGGTCAAGTACCACGCCGCGATTTGTACCGTTTGACACACCAGTCAACGAATTCAGTATCACTCTTTAACGCTATCACTCATTATAGTTCAGAAATTCAAGATCCTAATAATATTTCAGAAATCATTGCTAACGCTTTTGCGGCAGCGAATGGTGCGAAAAAGGGTGCGGCGTTTGTATCATTACCACAAGATGTTGATGATGCACCAGTATCAATTTCTGCATTGCCACAAGTACCTGAGGCACAGCAAGGTGCTGCTGCTATTGCTGACATTGATTGGTTGGCAGAACAAATCAAACAAGCTAAGCTACCAGTTTTGCTTGTGGGTGCGCGCGGATCTGATGATGCAACGGTGACGGCTTTGCATCATTTGCTTAAACAAACGACGTTACCAGTTGTTGAAACATTCCAAGGTGCAGGGGTTATCTCTCGAGACCTCGAACCTGAAACTTTCTTTGGTCGTATCGGATTATTCCGTAACCAAACAGGTGATAAGCTTTTGCAACAAGCTGATTTAGTGGTGACATTAGGTTATGATGCCATTGAATATGAGCCACGAAATTGGAATAAGGAAAATAATTTGAATATTGTCGCGCTAGACACGACACATGTTCAAATTGACAACAATTTTGTACCAAAACGTCAATTAATTGGTGATTTAGCACAGAGTTTGGATTTGTTGGCAGAGCGTATCAATGGTTATCAAGTCCCTGCTGAAAGTCAAAGTGTCTTGAAATCATTAAAAGATGATTTGCGTGCTTCTGACGAACCATCTTACACACCTGCTGAAGGTAACTTGAACCATCCGCTTAATGTTATTAAGTCAATTCAAGCCCACGTTACAGATGATATGACAGTTTCAACAGATATTGGATCGCACTATATTTGGATGGCACGTCATTTCAAATCTTACGTGGCACGTCACTTCTTAATTTCTAACGGTATGCAGACGCTTGGTGTTGGTTTGCCGTGGTCTTTGACCGCTGCTATGGTTCGGCCAAATGCAAAGTCTGTCTCTGTATCAGGCGATGGTGGTTTCTTCTTCTCAGCTATGGAATTAGAAACAGCGGTTCGTTTACAATTGAACACTGTTCACATTGTTTGGAATGATAACGCGCATTATGACATGGTTAAATTCCAAGAAGAAATGAAATATAACGGTGAATCTGCTGGTGTCACATTTGGTAATATTGATATTGTAAAATATGCTGAAAGTTTTGGTGCTAAAGGTTTGCGCGTCACAACGCCCGATCAGTTGGATAAAATATTAGACGAGGCTTTTGCTACGGAAGGTCCTGTGGTCGTTGATATTCCTGTTGATTATTCACATAACTATGAACTTGGGTCACAATTGATTGAATCTGAAGGTTGAACATAAAAAAGCGCGTTTTTGATGAATGTTCAAAAGTTAAAGTGAAATTTAACTAATAATTAGAACGGCTAGTTGACGGTAGAATAACGACAACTAGCCGTTTTAATTTTGTCTAAATTTGACCATTGTTATCATATATGATTCAAGATTGACTTGCGCCTTTGAATTCTTTAACTGATGAGTATTTCTTTATCTTCCTAATTTAGACTCTTGGTCTATTTTGGGTGAATAAATAAATTGGTATATGGTATTAAAAGTATTTATAGTGCCTATTTATAAGACTTTTCAAATAAATGGTATACATTAACGGGTAAAAGTAGTATACTCGGGTTGTACTCAGGGGACAAGCTTATGAATTAAATTGCAAATATTTTATCATCAAGTAAAGGGGAGTTTTGTTATGAAGAATATTATTGGAATGACGCTAGGTGTTTTAACAGCAGCAAACTTAACAACTGCTGTTATACCAGCAACAAGTGTATTTGCGGACACTACAACACAGAATACTGCAAAATTAACTACCACTACTGATTTTGGTGGGCTAGATCCAAATAATCCGGTCTTAGATAGTTCTTCAACAAGTCACTATATTTCTGGAGTAGCCGTTTTGAACTATATCAAAGAAAATGATTATAGCGCTTATCAAAAGCTATCTGATTCAGATAAGCAGGCGGTAATTAGTATGGATGAGTTGCGTCAAGGCAGTACTTATGTAAAATCATATAGCAATGGGCATACGCGACTGTACATTAATTCTGCGTTAGTTAAAGTTGTTAAATTAGCTGGGGCTGTAGCAATTGCTGGAGCGGTAGCCAGCGCTATTGCCTCAGCAGGAATAACTGGTGCACCAGCTGCAATGATTGCTACTGGTGTCGGTGGTGCTATTTCTCTTATTCCAGCAGATCGTGGTGCTTGGTTTGAGTTTAATAGTCGCTGGAATATAGTTAATTTTGGTTCTCAATAATGCTAAAAATTAACATATTAATTGCAGTTTTAATTATTGCTTTAATATCATTGGCGTCGGAAACATGGCTACCGCAATATTGGCAATTAATAACCATCGTCTCTGTGTTGATTTCATTGGCAATTGTATACTATTTAAATCGGTCTGATGATGGCTAATGCAGAGCTGATTTATATGTGAGGTTATCAATGACCAAGTTCAACAAGAACTTAATTACATTTAGTAGTGGCTTAGTTATCGTCTTAATTGTTGCAATTTTAATCGGTCAACTCACGTTACAAAATTTACTATTAATCACTATAGCTTTGTCAGTGAGCTTAGCAATTAACAACAAATTAGATCATTATTAGTAGTTAAAAAGGTGCAGAATTTGTGCCTTTTTATTTTTTCTAAATTAAACTTGAGTTCATTTATAGAGGACGCGTTTTTATGGTTTTTTTTATCTGTCCAAATGTGACAATTCTGGTATACTATTCCTAGAAAAAGGAGTAGCACAATGCATTTAGGTTTGACTATTGGTGCACTGATCATCACGGTGTATTTCATCAAAAAACAATTTGAATTTGAGAAGGTTTCCAAGGTCAGGTATTATATGATACCTGCTTTTGGGGCGTTCCAATTTGTAACGAATGTTAGTATCAAAAATGCCTTCGATGCGACTTTACTGGTGGTTGTCTTTGTGATGAGCTGTCTTATTGGATGGTATCAAACCCGTGATTTTGCTATTAAAGTGCACGATGAGCCAACCAAATATATTGTCAAAGAAAATCATCAAGAATCACCAATTTATGAACGTGCACTTTATTCTCGTGGCGGACGCAGTTACATTGTCGGTTGGATTGCGATTTTTATATTGCAAATTGTGATTGGCCTAGTGACACATACGGTGTCACTTGATGAGGTTAGTCATGAGTGGACTGCTGAAATACTCAAAGACTTGTTAATATTCTTTAGATTCAATCATGACGAGTATTGGTGGATATGGGAAATATTTGCGGTTTCTAACTTGAGTTACTACTTATTCCTCAAAAACACGAATGACCAAATGCGCGATGCTTTCAAATCTGAACCAAGAGCATCATGAAAAGTTTAAACACTTGTAGTAGAAACAATCTATTACGAGTTTTTTTATCCTACAAAATATAATACGAGTCAAGAATAGATTTTTCTTCAAACAGTTCACAATTTGTTCACCAAAAATTCGTCTGGTCTTCCACCCCCCCTAGTAGAATGAGGGTCTAGGCTATCAATGGAGAAAAATCATGCGTTTATCAAAAAAATTCTACTTCACAATACTCGTTTTAATGTTTACCTTAATACAACCATTATCTACAGTTCGTGCGTCAACGATAGCAAGTCATGTTGATACGGCTCTTAATAGCAAAATAAATCTTCCAAATAACGGTCGTTCTGACTTACAAGTGTTGATTAAGCGAGTGGCCACAGATGATACGGCAATCACTGAGACGGCAGCAGAGAATTCAAACGAGCAAGATGCCAAAACTGATATGTCAAAATCACATAGTAATGACATGGTCGTAGCATCATCAACCAAAACGCGCGCCTCAGTGATGATTAGTGGTACGAATGGTACGTCTACATGGATTTTTGACCCTGATAATCATAAGCTGACTTTTAAAGATGGTAGCTGGACGAGCGAATTGAATCAAATATAAGTGAACAAGGTGTCGACCCAGACGATGTCATAACAATTGAATTCGAAACTATGGTTGTTGCACCAGATGATGTGTCAGGACTATTTTCTCAATTACATCATTTCATGAATCTTCTTAAACCTGAAAATCTTGATACGAGCAATGTTGAAACAATGTTTGAATGGTTCATGGAATGTTCAGAATTGTCGGTTACGGATTTAACCGCTTGGCGAGTGAATAGGGTGAAGCGATTTGATTTTATGTTTTATTTAACGGGGATCAAAGATTTAAATTTGTCTGATTGGGGCGTTAATTTTAGTACAAAATTTGAATATATGTTTGCGGGGACACCCCAATTAAAAACATTAAATTTATCTAATTGGGGTGCCAATCGTCCGGAAAATTATCGTGATGTTGACATGTCGCACATGTTTGAAAATGCGGTCAACCTGACGACGTTAAACTTAGCTAACTTTGGGATAGATACAGTGACGGACATGAGCTTTATGTTCGCTGGGACACCAATCGTTAATTTAGATTTGTCTACTTGGAAAGTTCCTAGAGTGAAATCATTTCAAAATATGTTTTACCATATGTCGGAACTAAAGAGTTTAAAATTGACGGAGTGGGGTCAGGGACGTACGGCTACGGACGTCAATATGGCGTGTATGTTTTACGATACGGTCAGCTTGAAAGAACTTGATATAGCCAAATGGAGCACATCAAATGTAACTAATATGCAATTCATGTTTTATAATACTGGCATGGAGGCGTTGTCACTGAGTACTTGGGACGTTCGTAAGGTGGCTAATTTTGAGGGCATGTTTGCACAGGCGAGAGAACTGTATAGTTTAGACCTTAGAGAGTGGAGATGGTACGATCTTGATCCAATCGCTAATGTAGATATGTCTCACATGATGGCTGATACTCCGAAGTTGACTAGTGTGGTATTCTATAATTTCAGTACGAAATGGGTTGATAACACAAGTAGTATGTTTGCCAATTCGGGTGTTACTAAGTTGGACTTGAGTAGCTGGGATACCACCCGTGTTACCAACTGCTCTAATATGTTTACTGGGGCTACTAATCTTTGGCAGCTTACTTTGGGAACCAACACAAGATTGACGACGGGAACACCAAACGTGCCAGAGACACCGACTGTAGGCACAATTATTAATGATGGGACACAAACTTATAAAACAACGGCAGCAAGTTGGCAAATTGTGGGTTCTGGAACGGTGCATAATCCTAAAGGTGATTCCATCAGACCAACAGAAATGTGGGTAAGCGGCGCAACTCGTCCTGTAACTTATGTATGGACACAAGCTCCAATTATTGAGTTATCATCTAATATTGAATTTGGTACTCTAAGTGCAGCGAGTTTTCGTAATAATCAATCACCAATTGCTACTAACATGAGTGTTGGTCAACTGAACGTGTCTAATTTTGAAAATGGCGTCAATTACCGTATTACCGTCAAGCAAACGTCTGATTGGGAATCAAGCGATACCACTGAAAAGATTACAAAATCTGATTTGAAAATCAAATACGGAACGGATGACATGTCAGCAGGAGAGGTGAATTTTTGGCAAGGCGTGGGGCAAATAGTCAAACCAACATTCGTTTCAATTATGATACCTCTAAAAATTTTAACATCTGGCTGAATAGGGACATTGTGATTACTCCAGAGTTATTAGAGAAACAGTTGCATGCAAATGTCGTTTGGTCATTGAATGATACGCCTTAATAAAAAGCAAGCTACCAACGGTAACTTGCTTTTTAATGATCATGCATGACACGTGTCATCATGATTGCCTCTATAATGACAAAAGTTGCTAAACGTGGCCAGTAGCTCAATGCAAGTACATCACGCGTCAACGTACTGGTCAAAATAAATGTACTAATGACATAAATGACATAAAAGAAAAATGTTAATTTATAAGGAACATCAGAATTATTTTTCAGGCGGGGTAATTGCAACAGATAGAGCAGTGCAATCACAGTTGCCATAATAATCGTGACAGCTGTTGCCATACTTGTCTTGGGACTCGTATGCCAAAAATCAAGATGACCAATGGCGGCGATAATAGCAATGAAAAATAAGTCATAAAGCCGCTCTTTTAATGAACGACCGCCATCCCATTTGTCTAATAAATTATTGATCATCTTGAAGCTTCTCCCAAATAGATGTTAAGCCCAATCACCATTTCTAAAGACTGGGACAATTTGACCATCTTGCGTGATACCATCAATTGACATATCGGCTGAACCAACCATAAAGTCAACATGAACATCTGAAATATTCCAACCACGTTTTGCCAAATCTTCTGGTTGATCAGTTTTACCACCAGCAATATTTGAAGCATAGGCAGCGCCAATCGCCAAGTGATCAGAGGCATTTTCATCAAACAACGTGTTGTAGAACAACACACCACCTTGGGCAATTGGTGAAGGATCAGGCACAAGTGAGACCTCACCCAATGATTTGGCACCTTCATCTGTATCAATTAGTTTCTGCAAAACAGGCAAACCCTTTGAGGCAGAAGCTTTCACAATACGACCATTTTCAAAATCTAATTCAATGTCTTCGATCAAGTTACCTTGATATGAAAGTGGTAATGTTGCTGCCACATGACCTTGGATATTACGGTTGTCAGGCGCTGTGAAGACCTCTTCGGTTGGCATGTTTGGAATAAAGACGTTACCAGCTTTATCGTACGAAAAAGCTGCTTCCCAAATATGACCTGTTGCTAAACCAATTGTAAAGTCTGACTTAGCATTATGATAATGTAATGCTTTAAAGTTTTGACTGTTCAACCAATCGGCTTTATTTTTCAATGTTTCAATATGCGTGTCCCAGTTGGCAATGGCGTCCGTTTCATCATCAACACGAACGTCTTTCAAAATTTCAGCCCACAAGCGATTGACTGCTTCTTCACCCTTGAGGTCAGGGAAAACTTTTTCCGCCCATGCTTGTCCAGCAGCGGCAACTACCAACCATGAAATGTCATCTTTCATGGTTGCCTCACGAACACGACCCAAAGCTTTTTGGTTAGCCTTTGTCAATGTGTGAAGACGCTCCGCATCAACACCAGCTAAACCATCAGGATCTTGTGATACAAGTGAAATACGTGAAGCGTATTGATCCATCAATTCATTTGCTTTGGCAACGGTATAGTTGGGAACCGTTGCTAAACGATCTTCTGGTGCATGATCAAGAAATGCTTTTGCAATTGTTTGGTCTGACCATTCCATCACTACTTCACGGGCACCAGCCTCATAAGCAGCGGCCACGATTTTGCGAGCAAAGTAAGCTTCGTCAACGGCAGCATACAAAATAATTGTTTGACCAGGTTGCACATTGACGCCTTTTTTGACAATGAGTTCAGCGTACTTGTTGAGTTGCGTTTCTAATGACATGGTATTCTCCTGAATAAAAGTTAGTGTATCTGCTCATTTTCCCATGAATAATAATTATTTACAAGCTTTTTGTTGCAAAAATCGTATGATATAAATGAACAGCTTAATCAGCGCAGTAGCGTTTTTTCTTGTATAATAATGACTATGGATAATTCAACGAAAAAATCATCATCATATAAAACCAAAAAATCACTAACTTTTACGACCTGGTTACTTATTCTTGTGGGAATCGTGGGCTCCTTTGTAATCTGGGTATTTGCCAAGCCTGTCATTGTTAATACTGATGTGACACCAACGGGTTTTGCTGTACAAGGTGTGGCGATTAATCAGACTTCAGGTTATGTGGACTTTCAAAATTTAGCCAATAACGGCATTGATTTTGCTTATTTGCGTGCTACCTCAGGTAATTCTTTCGCTGACGATGGCTATAAAAGCAGCTATACACGTGCTAGATCTGCTAAACTGAAAGTCGGTGCTATTCAAGTTTATAGCTCAAACACCACAGCAGCTTTGCAAGCACAGTATTTTATTGATAATGTTGGGAATCAGATTGGTGAGTTGCCAATCGCAATTCAGGTGCCAGATGACCAAATTTCAACAGCAACTGATGCACAGCGTTTAGCATCGCTCATTCAGACACTTTATTCACATTATACCCATGACATTGTGATTTACACAACGCCTGCGGTTCAAAAGCAACTATCTGACACAATTAAAGATACCAAATACTGGTTGATTGAAGACAATACCGATAACAAGGCAGCAGAGAATCAATTTATACAGTACGATGAGGATCGTACAATTGGTTCAGGTTTGAAAGCAGTCAAAATGCCAACGTCAGTCTTCAATGGCACAAAGAAACAATTCGAGGCATATAAATGATTAGATTAGGTATTATTGGCACTAACTGGATTTCAAAAATGTTCGTTGAGGCAGCGCTGCAAACTGGTAGCTATACGTTGACAACAGTGTACTCACGTACAGAAGAAAAAGGGAACGCTTTTTTGGCTGATCTCGACACTGACACTGATAACGTAGCGGTGGTCACCACTTTGAGTGATTTATACACAGATATTGATGTGGTGTATATTGCGTCTCCTAATGCGTTGCATTTTGAACAAGCTAAGGTAGCGATTGCCTCAGATGTGCATGTAATTGTAGAGAAGCCATCATTTAGCAATCCAACGGAATTTGCGATAATTGAAGAGCTATTGACGCAACATGAAAATGTACGTGTTTTTGAGGCAGCACGTCATGTTCATCAATCAAACTTCAAGCTGATGCAACAGGCTATGATTGAATTGCCACAAGTGCAGGGCGCTACATTTGTTTATCAAAAGTATTCCTCACGTTATGATGCTTATTTGGAAGGCCAAGAACCCAATGTTTTGACACGTGAATTTAGTGGCGGTGCATTGTATGATTTGGGTGTCTATCCTATATATGCGGCGATTGCTTTATTTGGTGCACCAAGGGCGGTACAATATTTGCCAACACTTTTAAATAATGGTGCAGACGGGCGCGGGACCGCTAATCTATTCTATGATCAATTTAATGTGACAGTTATTTTTGGAAAAAATGCCAACTCTTATCTATCAAGCGAAATTTATGGCTTGAAAGAGACGATTTCAACAAACAATATTGCAGAACTAAACACCATAACCTACCATGATGGTGATGGTAATGCGGATAACATTGGGGTGGCAGGGACAAGTAATCCAATGGTTGCTGAAGCATCAGATTTTGCACGGGTCATTACTGATCCCATAAATGAACATGTTCGTTATCAACAATGGTGGCAACTTGCTAAGCAGGTTAATCAAACATTATTTGATTTACGACAATCAGCTGGTATTGTATTTCCTGCTGATATAAAGGACTAATATGAGACCAGAACTTTTAGAAAAATTTAATGCTGTTTTTGAGCAGCCAACCCCCATCCAGAATGCTGTTTGGCAACGTTTAATCGATGGTGATTCTATTTTTGGATTGGCCCCAACGGGGACGGGGAAAACATTAGCTTTCGTTTTGCCAATGTTATCTCAAGTTGACGCTAATTTAAAGCGAACGCAAGTTTTAATTTTAGCACCTAGTCAAGAATTAGCCATGCAAACAACGCAAGTAGCGCGAGAGTGGGGCGCTTTGGTGGGCGTGAGTGTTGCTAGTCTCATTGGCGGCGCCAATGGACGTCGACAAGCTGAAAAACTCAAAAAAGATAAACCACAGATTGTTGTAGGGACGCTTGGACGTGTGCTAACAATGCTTGAAGGTGGGGTATTAAAATTAGACAACATAAAGGCTGTCATTTTTGATGAGGCTGATGCGATGTTGACCGAAGAACGGCATGCCAGTTTAGAGGCGTTAGCCGATCAGTTACCAACAAATTTGCAATTGGGGTTATTTTCAGCTACTTCTGGTGCAGATTTGCAGTACGTAAACACTGTATTTAATCAAAAGGTGCATCCAATTTCGGTTGGGACTGACGCACCGGCTAACATCAAACATGAATTTCAATACGTCGACCAACGTGCAAAAGAAAAAATACTAATTCAATTAGCTCGCCATAATCAACAAGCATTAGTATTCTTTAATACAATTAGTGCACTCGTATCAATGCAGGCAACGTTGCGCCATGCACATGTCAGTGTTATGAGCATCGGTAGTAATGACAAACGACAAGTGCAACGTGCTGACGCATTGAGACTGTTTAAAAAAGGCGAAGTGGTCCTTTTACTGGTCACAGATGTTGCCGCACGTGGCCTTGACATTGATAATTTGCCATTAGTGGTCAATGCACAATTGCCTGAACGTTTGAAAACTTATGTTCATCGAACCGGTCGAACTGGTCGTATGGGTAAAAACGGTAGGGTTTTGAACTTAGGTAATGATCATGATATTCGTAACTTAAAGCGTGAGCTTGGTGATAAGTTTACGTTGGTCAAAGCTGACAATACTTTTGAATCATCTACAAAAACAGTTGCTAATAAGCAACAGGCAATTGTGGTTTCATCAAAAGCGGAAAGTGACAGTGCAAAAAAGCCCAGCATAACATCATCACCATCAAAAAAACATTTGCCTGTCAAAGTAGCGGCAAAAAATGATTTGCCTGAGCGAAAAAAGAAGCGGGCCAAGCACTCAAAAAATAAAGGTAAGCCTAAATGGGCTAAAAAGCGTGACTAGCAATTCAATGCTGGTCTTTTTTTTGACATCAAAATTTTTTGCCTGAAGGGGTAGGTACCAGTGTGTTAAAATAGGTTTAGCTAAGTTTGATAAATCAAAATTAGCTCTAAAAAATAAGTATATAGAATTGACAGTATATAGGAGTGGCAATGCCAGAACTTCCCGAAGTTGAAACGGTCCGTCGCGGACTAGAAAAATTAATTATTGGTGCGACAGTAACTGCTGTGAATGTGCCCTATCCAAAGGTAATTACCGGTGATTCACAGGCGTTCGTGACGGGTGTCATGCAATCTACGTTTACGAAAATTGATCGACGCGGTAAATATTTGTTGTTGCGTTTGTCTAATCAACACACAATTGTCTCCCATTTAAGAATGGAGGGGCAATATTCTGTTGAACCGATTGGTACTACACCTTACAAACACACAGAAATTATATTTGAACTAGCAGATGATCGTGCTTTGTTTTACAATGACACGCGCCGTTTTGGACGTATGGTACTAGCTACTACCGGGCATGAAAGTCTTGTTTCACCATCATTGGCAAAATTAGGACCAGAACCTACTGAAGCTGATTTGACATTGCCATATATGATTAACGCCTTTTCAAAGTCAAAAAAACCAATCAAAACTTTTTTATTAGATCAAAATCAGATAGCCGGTATTGGTAATATTTATGCAGACGAGGTATTGTGGCAGAGCAAAATCCACCCAGAAACCCCAACCAATCAATTGTCTAAGTCACAATTGGCGGTATTGCGTTCCAATATCATTTCGGAAATAGCACGGGCAATTAAACACCACGGGACGACAGTTCATAGTTTTAGCAATGTGTTTGGCGAAGTTGGTAAATTTCAAAACGAGTTAGAGGCATACGGGCGAGTAGGTGAACCATGTCTGCGTTGCGGAACATCGATGGTAAAAATAAAAGTTGGCCAACGCGGCACAACATTTTGCCCATTTTGTCAGGTTAAATTAGATTGATAAGGTAGTTAAGAGGTAATAGCATGCTTTTAGTAGGATTGACAGGCGGGATTGCAACAGGTAAATCAACGGTTAGTGGTATGCTGCGGGATGCAGGGTTACCAATTGTTGATGCAGATGTGGTCGCTCGTGAAGTTGTTGAACCTGGCACAACGACACTTGAGAAAATCAAATTGGCTTTTGGACCAAGCGTCATTGATAATGGTGTCCTAAATCGTCGACGATTGGGTGATATCGTTTTCTCAAATCGTCAAGAACTAGCACGTTTAAATGACATTATGCAACCAGCCATCAGTCGTGCAATGGCGGACAAAATTAACTTTTGGCGTATGCAACAAGTGCCAATTTTAATTTTGGATGTACCATTGTTATTTGAAAGACATTACGAAAAAGATGGTAAAATAGATAAAATTATTGTGGTTGCAACTGATGAGGCAACTCAGCTCGAACGATTGAAACTACGCAACCAGCTATCTGATTTACAAGCGCGTAATCGCATCCGGTCGCAGCTGCCACTCAAAGATAAAGTAGCTCAAGCTGATTATGTTATCGACAATAACCAAGATCAAAAATCACTGACACAACAAGTGGCCGCTTTGATAGAAAATTTAAAGGAAATTGCTGCCAATGACAACACCAATTGATGGAAAAATTGAATTTCATGCAAAAGCGGGTGTCTTCGTCCAATCACAAGTACCGGTTACTTCGGCTGATTTAGATCGTACTTTCAATCTTTACACGCCGTTCATAGGTGCCACGGGTTATGCTTTATATCACTTATTGGTAAATGAAGTACCTTACAATACGCAATTGCATCACCGTGAAGATCATAATTTTGTACTCGATAGTCTTAACATGAGCTTGCCTGATTTTGTCAAAGTGAGGCGCCGTTTAGAGGCCGTCGGTCTCATCAAAACTTATTTTACTGAAGATAGCTTAGGTGAAATATACACCTATCAAATGTTTCCACCACTTGATGCGACAGCATTCTTTCAGGAACAATTGTTAGCAGGATTGCTTTTTAAATTTGTTGGTGAAGCGCGCTTTGTCACTTTACAAGAACGATATGGGCACCACGGACAACCTGTTATCAAAGGGGATAATATTTCGGCACATTTCTTACAAGTATTTAAGCCAGCAGCAAACACTGTTTTACCCAGCATGCCAGCTGCAGAAACACCAACATTGCCGGAAGCAAAAGACACTTTTGATTTTGATGCCTTTTCTCAATTAGTACGCGGTACGACAACATCGCAATTGGCGAAACATCGCGATTTTATTGCAGCGACTCACGTTATCTATGGTTTGAATGAAACAACGTTGGCTGGTTACGTGACGCAAGCCATGACGCTGGATACGCATGATTTAGATGAAAAACGACTACAAGAAATACTTCACTCACGTCGCGTGACCAAAAAACCAGAATTGTTCAATGATAAAATGGTTCATCCAGTTGCTGCTACTACAAAACGCTCTCAAGAAATGTTACAACTGATACGAGATGCGCAGACATTGGCTCCCAACGCCTTCATTGAGGACATTAAGTTTAAAAAGGGCGGCGGCTTTGTAACGAGAAATGAATATTATTTTATCAACAAGATGATCAGAGATATTCGTTTAAAAGCTGAAGTTGTGAACATGCTTGTTTGGTATGAGTTGGTCAAACGCAATCGTGACACGGTGAATGTTGACACTGCCGAAACAATTGCTAATTCATGGCTGCAATTAAAAGTTGATTCAGCGGAGAATGCACTTGATGCAATTGAAAAGTATCAGCCTGCTGTTAAAACTAATAATCCACGTGCGACAAAACGTCAAAATAAACGTATTGAACCTAAATTAGCGAGTGGTTCTGAGACTACAACACCACAGAAGTCGGAACAAGATGTAGCCGCAGCTTTGGCTAAATTAAAGAATATAAAGACGAAAAACTAATATGCAAAATTTATCAGAAGTCCTGCAACAATTTCAAAAACAATACGCTAACAAGGCGAACTTAGCTGAAATAATCGCGTCTATCGGTCAAGATGATGACATTCGCACTTTTTGGAATGCTCATCAAAATGATTTGAAATCAGATGCTTTTCAACTCAAGATGGGTGACTTGTATGAGTTTATTCAGCAAAAAAATAAGATCGCGGCTGGGGAAAAAACGCTTTATCCTGGCTATTATCCACAACTCACAATTGAAAAAGGCTATCCGTTAGTGCATTATGTTGCTGATGAAAACACGCGGCAACAATTGATGCAGCGTCGCAAGTTAACTGCATACAAGATGCCAAAGGCTATTCAAGACGCTGACTTACAGACACTCATTCAAGATAATGGGCGCATGACAGCGCTGGCTGAAGTTGTGGACATCTTGTCACAAAAGATTAGTGGAAAAACAGATTTTATTCAAGGACTGTATTTATCTGGTGATTTTGGTATTGGGAAAACTTACTTGATGGGGGCGTTAGCTAATGCGCTTGCTGCCAATAATATAGAGGTGATGTTACTACATTTTCCGTCTTTTATCAGTGACTTAAAAGGCACTTTTGACCACAAAGATGAATCACTCGACGAATTACTAACTAAGGCAAAAACGGTTTCTAATTTAATCTTGGATGACATTGGGGCTGACACGTTGACCTCATGGAGCCGTGATGCCATTCTTGGCATTATCTTAGAGTATCGTATGCAAAACGAATTGACCACATTCTTTACTTCAAATTTTGATATGACTGGCTTGGAAAGCTATTTAGCCCAGACAAAAGATGGTGTTGAGCCTGTCAAAGCAGCACGACTCATGCAGCGTATAAAATATTTAGCAAAGCCTGTTCAGATGACGGGTAAAAATCGGCGGTTAGACATTTGATTTTCTTTCAAAAGACAAAAAAATATTGGTTGGTGCTTGGTGCATTAGTTTTAACGTGGGTGCTGTTGCGTCATGATGCTGTTATTTATCAACAACCTGTTGGTCAGGTCGTTCATGAAACAGCCCGATTGACGCAAAAAACGACTGACGAACATGGGAATACTGACAAAATATATTCGCAGCGGTTAACAATCAAGTTATTGAATCGCAATAGAACAGTGACGTTGTCTAATCAATATACTGATTCACAAACAATTACGCATCGTTATCATGTCGGCGATCAGTTATTGCTTGATGGTACTGGGCAACTCAGAATTTTATCGCTAAAACGTGATGCAACAATCGGTGTGTTACTTGTTCTGTTAGTTTCATTATTATTGTTGTTTGTTAAATGGCGTGCCACCGGCTGGTTGTTATTAAGTTTGATTATCAATATTATTTTATTTATTGTTGCTTTAATAATTGATATTAACGTTAAAAATGCTAATGTATTATTAATTTTTGTTATTTTAGCTGTGCTAGTGGCTTTTTCAAGTTTAGCACTGGTACTTGGTAGAACATTGCAAATGGCGGTAACTTTGGCGTCGACATTATTAGCAACGCTATTAGCGATGATATTAATGTTAGTGTCATTGAAAGTGACGGCCAATGAAGGCGTCCATTTTGAAACCATGGCTTATGTGACGCAAGTGCCAACGACTTTGTTTATTGCACAAACTATCATTGGTGTTTTGGGTGCTGTTATGGATGAATCAGCTGATATTGTGGCGGCTTTGTTTGGCATGCGACGTGAAAAAACTGCTCATCATTTCAAAGATTATTGGCACGCTGGCATGAATGTTGGGCGTGATATTATGGGGACGTTAGTCAACGTGTTATTCATGATTTTTATTGCTGAAACCATGCCAATGGTTTTTCTAATGTTGCGAAATGGCAATAATTGGCCATATATTTTGGACCAAATTATGAATCTAGGTATTTTGCAAACGGTTGTTTCTGGTATTGGTATTGTGATTGCAGTTCCGGTAACGAGTGCGCTCGTTGCTTTAATTGTTAAACATCAACAGGTGGTGAAACCATGAACGCAATTGGATTATTGATTTTAATACTGTTTATGTTAATGATTTTTGTCGGTGGTAATCAAGGACTCAAAGTGTTTTTTGGATTGTTAATTAATTTTATTGTTATTTTTATTTTAATGATTTTGATTAACTGGCAGTTTAATCCCTATATTGTGACTGCTGTTATCAGCATTGTCATTTTAGCGATTGCGATTTATTTGGGATCGGATAACCAAGCCGTTGCGAATACAGCTTTTCAAACAAGTCTCATTGTTGTAGCTATTCTGATGATTATTGCTATTGTGGCACAACATTTTGGTCAGTTTCAAGGCTTTTCAACCGAAAATTCAGAAGAGTTAGAAGGGCTATCGCTCAATGTTGGTTTGTCATTTAGTCATGTGGCGATGGTTGTGATGGTTATTTCACTACTAGGCGCTGTAGCAGAAGCAGCAATGGCGATTATTGCTGATTTGAATGAGGTAATCGACAGAACGCCAGATATGACCAGTAATAGTTTGTATGCGCATTCGCGTATCATTGGTGGGCAAATTCTAGGTACTGCTATCAACACACTATTTTTCGGGGTGTTGGGGGCTAATTTACCATTGCTAATTTGGTTTATTCGGTTAAAATATTCGTTAGCAATGTTTATGAATGCCAAAGTCCTCATGATGGAAGTTGTGACCATGCTTTTAGGCATGCTGGGTATTTTACTTAGTATTTGGGTGGCTAGCTGGTTGGTCGTGAGACAGTTTGTGAAACATAAAAAGGTAGGTATAAAGTGAACGAAACATTTGATTTAATTGAACAAATCACGCGAAATGATGGGTCCGTTTATTTTGAATTAGGAAATATTTCGCAAAATGGACGGGCAGAATATGCAGCAGAACATGGCTATATTAAAGAAGTTCGCATTTTGAAAATGAATATTCCAAAATCAACCAATGTTGAAAAAGTCACTGCTTATATTAATGCCCATTATCAATTATTACCGTTAGAGTATGATGGCTGGGAGGAATGGGTTAAAACACCTGAAATAGAACAAGATTTACAAGCTATTTTATTAGAAAATCGTGTTGGTTAGTATGACATTGTGATCATAGATTTTATTTTTATTTTGAGGAGGAAAGTACGTTCTTACGTACATAAACAGTTATGCGTTCAGTATTTAATCAACCGGAGGCCGTAGTGTTGGCTTCCAAACATTTGCTTGATGGCACAGGCCGATTACGTTGGGTATACAGAGAATTAGCGCCTACGACGCCACAGGATTCTGGTTGGTTTTTGTTTGCCGACAACGATACGGAAGCTTGGAATGATCAACCTGACAATTTTATGCCCTTGATTATTGAAACGGCATTAGCAATTGAACCCTCATTGCAAAATATTCTAGATTTGCCTTATGGCACCGACTTAGTTTTGGATGATCGTTTAGGCATAAAGGGCTGGCGGGACCCCAAAACCAAGACGCCAGTATGGCTAGCTGACGGTAGTGTTGATAGCACATTCAAGATTGTCAACGGTGAAGTTATCGAAAAATAACGAAACGTTTGTAATTTGATAACTTTTTCTATATAATTAAAAGCGGTGTTATTTTATTGATAGCGCGAAATGGTAGTATAGCCAAGTGGTAAGGCAACGGTCTGCAAAACCGTCATCGCCGGTTCGACTCCGGTTACTACCTTCTGGAACGCCTTAATAGGCGTTTTTTCTTATGATATAATAAATAGCAAATGATAACTTTAACTGATAATGTTGATGTTTTGCCCGGTGTGGGACCAAAACGCCTGACTGCGCTCCATGACATTGACATATTTACAATTGAAGATTTGATCGATTATTTTCCATTTCGCTACGAAGATCTTGGTGAGCGATTGCCATCTGAGACGCTAGATGGGGATAAAGTGACCTTTAAAGGTATTGTCAGCACACCACCAATTGTTAATCGTTTTGGCAAACGCTCGCAAACGCGCTTCGGATTATTAATAGACCATGACAATGTCCGTGTGTCTTTTTTTAACCAGCCTTGGGTTGCGCAAAATGTTGAAGTCGGTCAAGAGGTGGCGGTTTATGGTACGTATGATGCTGCTAAAGCCGGTTTGACGGGTATCAAAATGATTCAAGCTACGATAGACGCCTTGTCGCCGATTTATCCTGCAACGAAACAGATTAGTGCTAAAACGATACGTTATTTGATTGAGCTAGCTTGGTCTGAGGTACGCGGACATGTTGATTCATTAGTGCCTAAAGGGCTGCGTGATAAATATCGCCTCCTAGATCGTAATACACAGATTGAAAACATGCACTTTCCAAGTGATGCTGATCATGCTAAATCTGCAAGACGTAGCGCTGCCTTTGAAGAATTTTTTGTTTTCCAAATGCGATTGCAGCTGCTGAAGCTAGCTGATCAGAATTTTGCTGGAGAGGGTGTTGCTTATGATCAAGCTGCCTTGGTAACTTTTGAAAATAGCTTGCCATTCACGTTAACGGCTGCACAAAAAAAAGTGATACAAGAAATTTTGCAAGATCAGAAAAGACCACGCCACATGAACCGATTGCTGCAAGGGGATGTGGGTTCTGGTAAAACAGTTGTGGCTGCCATGGCAATGTATGCAGTTATTACTGCTGGCATGCAGGCCGCTATGATGGCGCCAACCGAAATTTTAGCGCAACAACATGCAATTAATTTGGCTAATATGTTTGATCAAGCTGGTTTGTCTGTACGTGTCGAATTATTAACGAGTGGCCTCAAAGTCGCACAACGGCGGCAATTATTGGAAGATTTAGCTCATGGTGATATTGATATTTTAGTTGGCACACATGCCTTACTTCAACCTGACGTGGCGTTTCATCACTTGGGTCTGGCGGTCATTGATGAGCAACACCGTTTTGGTGTTAATCAACGCGCAAAACTACGTGAAAATGGGGTTAATCCTGACATTTTAGCTATGACGGCGACACCAATTCCACGTACGTTAGCTATCACTGCGTATGGTGAGATGGATGTATCAGTTATTGATCAATTGCCCGCTGGTCGAAAAATAATTCAAACGCGCAAAATTAGTCATAGTCAACTGGATCAAACCCTACGTTTTGTTCGCCGTGAACTAGAAGACGGTGCGCAAGTATATGTTGTCACACCGTTAATTGAGGAATCTGAAGCATTAGATGTCCAAAATGCGCAAGCAATGTATGAAGCGATGCAACTTGAATTTTCAGACAGTCAGGTTGGACTTTTGCATGGCCGTTTGTCAAACGATGAGAAAAAAGGTTTAATGGCAGATTTTAAAGCCAACCGCATTCAAATTTTAGTTGCTACCACAGTGATTGAAGTCGGTGTTGATGTACCTAATGCTAGTATTATGCTGATTATGGACGCTGACAGATTTGGTTTGGCGCAATTGCACCAATTAAGAGGTCGTGTTGGTCGTGGTTCTCGTCAATCTTATGCTATTTTGGTAGCCGATCCAAAAACTGATTATGGTCGTGCACGACTCGAAGCTATGGTGTCAACAACTGACGGTTTTGTTTTGGCACAAAAAGATTTAGAACTACGTGGCTCTGGTGATATTTTAGGCACTAAGCAAGCCGGTGTGCCAGAATTCATGGTTGGTGATCCCGTTAAAGATTTGACCATGATGACGATTGCGCAACAAGAGGCAATTGACTTAGTTAGTCAAAAAAAATGGGATGATCGTCCAGAAAATCAAGCGTTAGTGGCCTATTTGTCACGAACAATGGCCCGCTATCGACATTTTGATTAGAGCCAATACCAGCGGTTAAAGCAAAACAATGTTAAAATGAACTATATTTATAGAAATAAATGATGTACGGAAAGAGATGGATACATGAAAATTGCTATTGATGCAATGGGCGGCGATTTTGCCCCATTAGAAATTGTTAAAGGTGTTGAACTGGCACGTGATCGCTACCAAGAAATTGAATTTCAATTATACGGGACAGCAGAGCAGGTAAAACCTTTAGTCAAGGATTGGACACGTATTAATTTAGTGCCAACAACTGAAGTGATTGAAATGGGAGAAGAACCTGTTAAAGCAATGCGCCGAAAGAAGGACTCATCAATGGTCCGTGCAGCAAATGCTGTAAAAGCGGGTGAAGCAGATGCTTTGTTTAGCGCGGGAAATACGGGTGCCTTATTGTCTAGTGCTATCTTTTTAGTTGGCCGAATTAAAGGCGTCGATCGTCCCGCCTTGGCAACTGCTTTGCCAAGTTTTGAAGGACCACATGATCAATTTGTATTCATGGACTTGGGTGCAAATGCTGAAAATAAGCCGGTTCATTTATATCAATATGGTATTTTAGGTAGTTTTTACGCATCCCACGTTTTAAATATTGACAATGCGCGTGTGCGGTTGCTCAATAATGGTGCTGAAGAGGATAAGGGCGATGAGGTGCATAAAGTGGCACATCAATTGATGAAAAATTCACATGCTTTTAATTTTGTCGGTAACATTGAGGCTCGCGAGCTATTGGCTGGGACGGCTGATGTGGTTGTTGCTGATGGATTTTCCGGTAATGCCGCTCTCAAGGCCACTGAAGGCACTGCGCTAACAATGTTGAAACAAATTAAATCAGCGATCATGGCCTCAGGTTTATCGGGAAAGATCGGTGGCGCTTTGTTAAAGCCAGCTTTTAAAACAATTCAAAAGAAATTGGATTATAATGAAGCCGGTGGCGCGGTGATTTTGGGTGTTAATGCCCCAGTTGTCAAAACACACGGTTCCGCGAAAGCAAATGCTGTTGCCAATACAATGGGCCAAATTAAAATTATGATTGAGAATAACTTGGTTGGGGATACTCAGACATTTGTTGCTGAGCATGCTGATGATTTAAAAGCAGCTAAGCAAGCACTGCAAAACGAAGAAAATGCATGATTTGTGTTACAATTAGTTTTTAACATATAAATTCTGGAGAATAGACTCTAATGGCAATAGAAAAAGAAACAATTTATAATATGTTGGCGGATGAAATTGCAGAGCGTTTCAATGTGAAACGCGATACGATTACACCTAATCTTAATTTTTTGACGGATATTGACGCTGATTCAATTGATTTTGTTGAGTTAGTATTGGAAGTTGAAGACATGTTCAATGTTGAAATTTCTGATGAAGATGCGGAAAATTTGGTGACATTACAACAAACTGTTGATTACATCGTGGCCCATCAACATTAATTTGTTGACACTTATTTATAATCAGTGTAGAATTATGGACAACTCATATCAAAAAGTGTTGAGAAGAGTAGTGCGATTAATTTGCAAAGCGAGCGACGTCTGGTGAAAGTCGTCAAATTAATAGTGCGAAGATGAACTCATCATACACGTCAATCGGTGCAAGCTGATTAGACCGGATGCACCGTTATCGTATGTTAGCAACAATTTTTGTTGTGAATTAAGGTGGGAATACCCACAAAAATGGGTGGTACCACGACATGTCGTCCCTGTACAAATAGTTCAATATTTGTGCAGGTTTTTTTATTTAATTAAGTCAGTAATGACTATTGGAGGTCAATCAGATGTCAGAAATTCAAACAAAGTCGCTAATTGCACAAATCTTGGACACTTGGATTCAGGGGGAGAAAAGCGAAAAACTTACTTTGGCTAATTATGCCAATGCAGCTGCTATTCTTAATGAAAATGTCGATGATATTAATTGGGTTGGTTTTTATCTCTATGACCAACAGTTGAAGCAATTGGTACTAGGTCCTTTTTTGGGCAAGCCAGCTGTGACAGTTATTTCACCTGATTCTGGCGTTGTTGGTCAATCTTTTACGGCGCAATCTACTGTTGTTGTGCCTGATGTCAAAGCATTTTCTGGACATATTGTTTGTGACCCAATTTCTAATGCGGAAATTGTCGTACCAATTACAAAAGCAGACGGTACAAAGTTAGGCGTTTTAGATATTGACTCACCAACACTTAATCGTTTTACAAAGCAGGACCAAACAGATCTTGAAGATTATATTCAAACATTGCTTGGATATATTGATCGTATTTAAATGATGGTTCTAGCTCAAGCTAGGACTTTTATTTTTTTCGTCATGATATTGATAGTGTGTTAGAATATGAAGATTGTGATAAGCTAAATAGAGAAGTGACGCATGAAAAAGGCAAATAATAAATCGTCAGTAAAATTGGGAATATAGCAACCTAATATATAAAAAAGCAAAACACAATAATCATGTTTTCCCAAGAATAACGTTTGATTTGAATTTTTTTGTAATCTGAAGGGGAAAAAATGTGGGAGACATTATTAACAAGACAGGCACAATTTTGGGCTGCGCTATGGCAACACACGCAATTAACAGTCGCAGCGGTAGTGATTGCTGGCGCTATTGCAATCCCACTAGCAATCTGGTCTGAAAGACATCGGCGATACGCTGAATGGTTACTACAAGTGACTGGTATTTTGCAAACACTACCATCACTGGCAGTTCTGGGGTTGCTGATACCACTCGTTGGTATTGGTTGGCCGGCTGCATTGATTGCTCTAATTATTTATGCATTATTGCCTATTTTTCAAAATACTTATTTGGGGTTAACTGGTGTTGATAAAGGCGTTGTTGATGCTGCCTATGCACTAGGGTTACCGCGAAAAAAAGTCATGCGAAAAGTTCAAATACCACTAGCGTTGCCAAGTATTATAGCTGGGATAAGAACGGCCACAGTGCTAATTATTGGGACAGCAACATTAGCTGCATTAATTGGTGCGGGCGGGCTTGGTGATTTCATCCTGCTGGGTATTGACCGTAATAACACAAATTTAATTCTAATCGGTGCGCTGGCTTCGGCAATTATGGCTATTTTAGCAGGCGCTTTAATTAACTGGATTACAAAACTAAAAGTAAAAAAGTGGCTTATTGGTTTGCTTGCTATTTTATTTATTGGTGGGAGTGTGGTTCCCATGTTGCCTCAAAAATCAACAACGCAAACGATTACTATTGCTGGCAAACTAGGTTCTGAACCAGAAATTTTGATTAATATGTACGCTGATTTGATTAGGTCAGTCGAACCAAATAGCAAGATTATTTTGAAACCGAATTTCGGCAAAACAAGTTTTCTTTTTAATGCACTCAAGAGTAAAAAAATTGATATTTATCCTGAATTTACTGGTACTATCACAGCAACTTTGTCTGAGCCTGTTGTAACGTTGCCAGTTGGGGCCAATGCACAGACAACCTATCATGCCGCTTTAAAAGTTGCCCAAAAACAGCAATTAACTTTAACAAAACCCATGAAGTTTAATGATACTTACGCGATTGCTGTAACCCAAAAGGCTGCTTCGAAGTATCATTTGAAAACAATCGGTGATTTAACGCAATTGCCTAATGCAAAAGCCGGCATGACCGCTGAATTTTTAGACCGTGCCGATGGTATGCCGGGTGTCGAAAAGCAATACCGACTAAACATACCTACGGTCAGTTTAGACCCTGACTTACGATATCAAGCAATCAAGCAAGGACAAGTGAATGTGGTTGATGCTTATTCAACTGATTCGCAACTCGTTCAATATCGATTGAAAGTGTTGACAGATAATCAGCATTTTTTCCCAATTTATCAAGGTGCTGCTTTGATGCGTCAAGATTTTGCCCAAAAAAATCCAAAAATTACTCAAACGCTGAATCGTTTGGCGGGCAAAATTAGTAACGAAGACATGCAAAATATGAATTATGCCGTTAATGTTAAGCACCAATCAGCCGCGACAGTTGCTAAAAAATATTTGAAAACGCACAATATCCTAAAATGACTAACTTTGAATTACAACAATTGGTTGAACATATATCGAAGACCGCGTTTCATCAGCCTTTTCGTCACCACGCTAGTTTTAATAGTCGATTGAAAACAACTGGTGGTCGTTATTTGTTGGCGACACACCAATTAGAATTCAACCCTAAAATGGCTAATTTACCAATGTTTGAGCAAATCATCAAGCATGAACTAGTGCACTATCATTTACATCTTGCACACAAAGGTTATCGGCACAAAGATACTGATTTCAAGGTATTATTGTCACAGGTGGGAGGTGCGCGTTATGCCCCAGACATTGGTCAACGTCAAACCAACCAGCATCTCTGGCATTATCAATGCGAAAATGGGCATGATATTTTTAGACATAGACGTTTTCAAGTCGGCCGTTATCGTTGCGGTCAATGCGGTGCGCGTTTGATGTTGTTGGGTGAAGTATTGAATAAGTAAGCGTATTCATTTATAGTAAATGTAAGACAATTAATTGGAGAAAAGTATGATTAAGCTAATTCTTTCAGATCTCGATGAGACGTTACTTAATGATGATGGCACGATTCATCCCGATAACATTACAGCAGTTCAAAAATTCGTGCAACAAGGTGGTTATTTTGTTCCTAATACAGGAAGATCATACAAGTCAGTGTTTGGTACGTTAGCCACTTTGGGACTAAACAGACAAGAAAAGCAATATGTTGTGTCCTACAATGGTGGTGCTATTGTTGAAGTACACGGTGATGGTTCTGAGAAAATTGTTGCACAGCATGGCATGTCACTCAACCTAGCTAAAGAAATTTTCAAACTAGGTCAGATTCAAAACGACATTGATACCCATATTTATACGCTCGATACGTTATTTATTCATAATATTTCATCAGCTGATAAAGCGTATATGTCCGAACGCTCTGTACCGTATGTTGAAATGCTAAATGATGATTTAAACTTTTTATCTCATGAAAAGCCAATCATGAAAGTCATTTTTGAGCATAATGACCACGAAGTTTTGCGTGCGATTGATAAAGCCGTCAACCAAGAACTAGCGGATCAAGTGCTGACAACATATAGTTCGGATCGCTATGTAGAATTTAATCCAAAGGGCAGTGATAAAGGTTCGACAGGGCTGGAGTTAGCTGATTTATTAGGAATTACGCATAATGAAGTTGCCGCGTTGGGTGATAGTTTGAACGACGCTTCTCAGATTAAAGCCGCTGGTGTCGGTGCAGCTGTTGCCAATGCAAAGCCGGAAATTAAAGCCATTGCTAATTTAATTTTGGATAAAACCAATAATGAAGGCGCTGTTGCCGAGTTTATCAACACGCATTTGGAGGGCTAAATGTTTAATTTGGCAGCGCGTATTGTTTTGCCATTGATTGCGATTGTGGCCTTTATTAGTGTTTTTCTGTTATACTATCATCATTATCTGACACTTTGGTTAACCATTTTGCTAGTTGTCATACTGGTTATACTGGTTAATATCGGCTATATTTGGCTATATTGGCAAAGGAAAAAAACGCAATTTGAGGACGATGATGCTTGAAATGACGGAAACTGCGAATCCCAAATCTCTTTGGCTTCGCATAATTAATTTTGGTTTAGTAATATTTTTGCTGATGTTAGCGCCTGGATTTTTGGGACTAGCAAGTGCGAGTTCTGTTTTGTGGGAACAGATTTTGTGGGCATCGGTTATGGTGGTGGTTTATATAGCAGTAGGTATATATGCCTATCGCTTACTAAAAGTAACGGCAAAAGCGCCAGTTTTTCAACCTAATTCATCACCAAAAAGGAAAAGCTTCTGGTGGCTGGTTGGCATGTGGTTGCTCATGTTGGCTATTGAATTAACCATTGCAAATTTAAGAGTCAATTTAACAGGTGAGGCCACCACAGCAAATGAGGAAGCCATCAACCAATTGACTTCAAATCTAAATGTCACAATGATTACCATGATTATCTATGCTGTAATCTTAGCGCCAGTTGTCGAAGAGCTGGTATTTAGAGGGCTAGTTCTCAATTACTTTTTACGACGTAACTGGTGGTGGGGTAATATTATTTTATCGGGTGTGATATTCGCTTTTCCACATATGGGTCTGATTCCCACTACGTTATCAGATGGTTTGAGTTATTTAATGTATGCTAGCATGGGTATGGTGTTAGCTTATGTCTATAAAAAAACGGGTGCGATTCAGAATAACATTGCGATTCACATGCTTAACAATGCCGTGACTATGATACCCGTGTTACTATTGGCAATCAACAAAATACAACACTAAAAAATGCGTTCATATACTGAACGCATTTTTTTAATTTAGAATTGTAGTAATTCTTTAGAAGTATGTGTGTAAGGAACGAAGCCATCGCGACTCATGTAACCACTGTCTTCGATTCGCACACCAGCAACGCCAGGGACATAAATACCTGGTTCAATTGAAAATACCATACCTTCTTCAAGGGTCATGTCATTGCCTGCCATAATTGAAGGGAATTCGTGTACTGAAGATCCTAAGCCGTGACCAAGGCGGTGATTGAAATATTCGCCATATCCAGCTTTGGTAATAATGTCACGCGCCACAGCATCTAACTCACTAGCTGTCATGCCAATTTTTGCTTGAGATTGCGCTGCTAGTTGAGCTTCTAAAGTGACAGCATGAATTCGTTTGGCTTCATCACTAACTGGCCCAAATGCCACTGTTCTGGTTGCATCTGAAGCGTAGCCTTCTGTCATTGTGCCTAAATCAAATAGTGCCATTTCACCAGGATTTAATGTGCGACTGGAAGTTGAACCGTGGGGATCAGCGGCATGATCACCAAATTGAACGAGTGTTTCAAAACTCATGCCAACCACGCCAGATTTTTTGAGCTGATATTCTAGCTCAGCAGCGACAGCGAGTTCTGAGACACCTTCTTTTAATGCTTGGAAGCCAATTTCAAAGGCACGGTCGGCATCGCGTCCGGCAGCTTTCATGTGTTCAATCTCAGCTGGCGTTTTGATGAGACGCAACTTGTTAATTTGGTCAGTGACATCGGTGATGAATTGGGCTGCTGGAAATGCTGCCTGTAATAAATTCAAGCGTGCCACGGTCAAATTATCTGCTTCGATAGCAAAAAAAGTACCATGAGTCGCAGCTTGAATGTGCGTAGCCAACTTCGACCAAGGATTTTCTTGGTCTTCATAACCAAAAGCTGCATACTGCCAGCCACTTTCTTTCATACTATTGACTTCAAGTGCAGGACCAAATAAAAAGGGCTCGTGATCAGCAAATAGTACTAAAGCGAGTACACGTTCAATTGGATCAGATTCAAAGCCACTCAAATAGGCAACACTATGATAGTTTGTGATGATTGCACCACTTAGGTTTTGATCGTTTAACCAATTTGTTAATTGATTGATTTTTTCTGAGTTCATAAAATTATCTACCTCGTAGTTTACTATGTCTTTATTGTATCACTTTCATTTCTTGTTGTTTTTCTTGTAACAAATTGAAACAATTGTGAAAACGTGTAAATTAGTCATTGTAAGCGTTTGCAAATTGTGTTTATTTTGCTATAATGAAATGAGATGACTTAAAACATGAATTGTGTCAAATGAATTGAAAGAGGACTATATTATGCAAAAAAAACAGACAGCTACAATATATGATGTTGCTAGTCGTGTTGGGGTGTCTTTGGCAACAGTTTCACGAGTGGTTAACGGCAATAGTAATGTGCGGGAATCAACGAAACGCAAGGTGTTGGATGCCATTGAAGAGTTAGGGTATCATCCTAATGCCGTCGCTAGAGGACTGGCTTCAAAGAAGACAACAACTATTGGCGTTGTCATGCCTGATGTGACAGATATGTATTATTCTGAATTAGCTCGCGGTATTGATGATGTGGCTAATATGTATCACTATGATGTTTTGTTGACGAATACTGATGAAGATCCAGTACGTGAGACGATGGCTGTTAACAACCTTGCCAGCAAACAAGTTGACGGCATTATTTTCATGGGAAATGAATTGGATCGCGAGGTACTTAACACAATCGCGGCAGTTGATGCGCCAGTTGTCTTGGCGGGATCATTAGACGAAGAGGGAATTTTACCAAGCGTTAATATCGACTATGTTGCTGCCGTTAAAGAAGCGACCGAACTTCTCGTTCGCAACAAACATGACCGTGTGGCACTCGTAACTGGACCAATGGTTCATGCTATTAACAAGCATCACCGTCTAGTTGGTTACCAAGCTGGTCTAGAAGCGGCAAATATTGCATTTGACGATAGTTTACTTTTTGCGACACATCAAGACTACTCGGCTGGGCTTCAAGTAGCTGAAAAAATTTTTGCTGCTCAAGCCACGGCAGCTGTTGTATATGATGATGAAGTCGCACTTGGCATTATGAATTATATGCGCGATCACGGCAAATCAGTTCCCGAAGATTTTGAAATTATCACTTCTAACGACACAAAGTTTGCAATTGTGACAAGACCAGAGCTGTCCTCAATTGGTCAACCTAAGTATGATATTGGTGCGGTAGCAATGAGAATGTTAACAAAGTTAATGAATAACGAAGTGGTTGATGATATGCAAGTCCAATTGCCACATACATTTGAAAAGCGCGGTACAACAATTAATCCACAACCTTAAAATTGGATTATGCGGGGCTGATTTTGATTTTTTTCTCAATTTTTTGGGTTTGACTTTAATTTTAAAGAAACATAATCGAAACAATTGACATAATATATTAATGAAAGTAAACTATAATAGATGGTTTGCTTTTTATTTTACATTCAAATGTAAAATATTGACAAAATCTTTACTGGGTGGGAATTGACGGTTATGATCTCATGAATAATCAAAAGAGACGTTATATTACTGGATTTGATGGGTTACGCGCACTGGCTGTGTGCGGTGTCATTTTATTTCATTTATTGCCAACTAAAATTGTTGGTGGGTGGCTAGGTGTACCGCTTTTTTTTGTTATTTCTGGCTATTTGATTACAGATATTTTGATTCAAGAATATGATAAAACCGCTACGATTGCAGCAGTCAAATTTTATATACGCCGATTAAAACGGCTTTATCCAGCGCTAGTTATGATGCTTTTGATGACGACAACCGTTATTTTAGCTTTTGATCAGCGACTAATTTATAATTTACGACAGGTTATTTTAACTAATTTGACCTATGTCTATAATTTTTGGGCGATTGGACACGGACAATCCTATTTTCAACAATTTGGTGGTGAATCACCATTCACTCATTTATGGTCCTTGTCGATTGAGGGCCAATTCTATCTTGTTTGGCCTTTTGTGGTTTGGTTTATTCTCAAAAAGGGATATAAGCGGTTGAACGTTGCGCTCGGGTTATTAGGCGTTTCATTTGTTAGCGCGTTATTAATGGCAATTTTATACTCACCAGCTAACATCAATCGGGTTTATTATGGTACAGATACGCGTGTTTTTGCAATATTGTTAGGCACCGCCTTGGCTTTTGTTTGGCCATCCAATAAGTTGTCAGCAAAAATTGAAGATAAATCGCGGCTTTATTTAAACAGTATTGGGACAGCTGCTTTAGTTATTTTAATTGCTGGAATGATATGGGTGAATGGGCAATTTACTTCAACTTATTATGGTTTAATGTATTTATTTACGGTTGATGTTGCGATATTAGTTGCTATCACGGCCCATCCGGCTTCATGGTACAGTCGTTTGCTTGATAATAAGGTATTGAATTATCTTGGTACACGCTCTTATAGTATCTATCTTTATCAATTGCCCGTTTTTGTTTTTTACGAAAAATTTGTTTCAAATTACAAGCCAACGTTTGTTAATTTAGTAATAGAAGTTATATTAGTTTTGGTATTAAGCGAGTTAAGCTATCGGTATATTGAAAATGTCATACGTCGTGATGGTAAGTTACATCAGTTTTGGCACTGGCTAATGCATTCGCGTAACCGTTTTTTCCTTTTTATAACACCAGCACTACTTTTGCTATTGTTTGTCGGTCATGGACTAGCAGATAAAAAGGCTGCTTTACCTCAGCCTAAAACACGATTGCAAAAACAATTAACCAAAAATCAGGCAGAAGTTGCAAAACGTAATAAAATTGCTGAAAAGGCGGCTTCATCCTCCTCTGCTCAAAGTGCAACAAAAAATGCTAAGTTGTCTGAAGCAGATCAAAAGATTGTCACTGATTATGGATTACAAGCAAACGCCTATTTAGCTTTTAAAAATATGCAATTTACAGCGATAGGTGATTCAGTCATGTTAGATGCTGCACCCTATTTGCAAGAGGTTGATCCAAACATGCATGTTGACGCAGAAGTTGGGCGTCAAGCTTATCAAACGCCAGATATTATTGACGGCATGGCTCACAGTGGCAAACTTGCCCCTAATATTTTAATGGGATTGGGGACGAACGGTGAAGTTAAAAGACCTGATTTAGATCGCATGATGCGCATTTTTGGTGCTAAACGACAGGTGTATTGGATGAACAATTTTGTTCAAAGTAAACCATGGCAAAATAGTAATAATGATATGCTTGCTACTGCACAGAAAGACTATAAGAATTTGCACGTGATTGATTGGTTTAGTCTGGCAAAACAGCATATTGATTGGTTCGCAGATGATGGCGTTCACCAAGGACCAACTGGGGATCGTAACTACGTTCGTTTGTTGGTAGAAAAGACAGCTGAAGTGAATCACATTAAATAAAACATCCCTCGATGTTTTATTTTTTTGTAGGTTGAAAAACAGAATGCAAAAGATTAGAATGATTATAAATAACGTATTTAGGAGGATTTCATGTTTAAAAATATCAGGCAACTCACACCTTTTTCAGCTGTGCTGTTAGCCATCGCGTTTATTATGTCAATTAGCCAGTCAACGATGACAACGACTTATCCAATTTTAATGGCTAGTTTTCATGTTGATGCAAGTACTGTACAGTGGTTAACAACCGGTTTTATGGTCGCCATGACCTTGGTGATGCCGCTCAGTCCATGGTTGCTAGATAACATTTTATTGAAGCCACTGTTGAATGGTATTGTTACAGTATTTGTGATTGGCACAGCGATCGCCATGCTCACACCCTCGTTTGCCGGTATTATTGTTGGTCGATTGCTGGAAGGCATAGCTGTCGGTGCACTTTTTCCTACTTTTCAAAGTGTCATCATTGAAAATACAGCGAAATCGGATCGTGGGATCACTATGGGAGTGGTTGGTTTGGTGATGGGATCTGCTCTGGCAGTAGGACCAATTATTTCTGGTATTGTTTTGCAGTATGTTTCGTGGCGGGCGTTATTTGGCTTATTTCTTGTAACCTTAATTGTGCTTATCGTGAGTTTGCAACCTTTAATTGAAAATACGCATACCATTCATCATTCAAAATTTGATTGGGTATCGGCAATCACGTTAATTGGTTTTGGTGGGTTACTATACAGTCTATCAACTATTGCTAACACGAAATTAACGATAACATGGTGGCTTATTGTTATCATAAGCGTCGCTTTATTAGTGGTTTTTGTTATACGTCAAATTAGTCATCAACAACCATTTCTCAATTTATCAGTATTTAAGTATCGTGGTTTTGCGCCAGCTATGATTTTGACGGGGTTATCTTATTCAGGGTTGATTACAGCTACGGTATTGATGCCACTATTTTATCAGCGTGTGTTTCATATTACGCCACTATGGTCTGGACTGCTTATGGTACCGGCAGCCGTTGTGCTCAGCCAATTAAACCCAAGAGCGGGTTATTTATTAACGCGCATAGGATTGAAAAATCTCGTCTACATCGGCATGATAATGATGATTGTTGGCTATCTCTTATTAAATCAATTAGGGACGCAATCCTGGCTGATCAGTCTAGTGGCAGCTATTCTGCTTGAAGGGGGCAACGCTTTTATCATGATGCCAGCTGTGACTGCGGCAAATAATGTTTTACCAAAAGAACTTGTTAGTCATGGCACAGCGGTTATTACGACCATGCGTCAAGTGATTGGAGCAGGAAGTGTTGTGATTGTTGGGATATTAGTTACCCATTTCAGTCAAATTGAGGCAATTGGTGTAGCATTAACTCGAACGAGTGGTTGGTTTATCTTTGTCCCAGTAATTGGTATTTTGTTAGCGATGCGATTGCCGCACAATAAAAACTAAATAAATTGTGTTCAAAATAATAAAAGGGCTTTACAGTCCTTTTTTATTCACTTAGAATAAGGATTAGTAGAAATGAGGCAAAAAATGACAACAGTATATCAGCATGGTACTTTAGCACAATTAATGGCTAAACAAATGGCAGGAACGATTTCGGTCGGTGAATTGCTGACGCACGGTGATACGGGCATCGGAACTCTAGATGGATTGGATGGTGAAGTAATCATTTTAAATGGTGATGTTTACCAAGCAGATAGTACCGGCGCGGTAAACCATATTACCGACAAGAAAACGACATTACCTTTTGCGTCAGTTCATTTTGATCAACCAGACAATAGTTATCAATTGCCGTTTAATGCAACGACTTACCAAAATTTATCATCGCAGTTAACGGAAAAACAAATTGACAACGTTTTTTCAGCTTTGAAATTACATGGCCATTTCACCCATGTACATGTTCGTGTGGCACCCAAACAAACAAAGCCATATCCTAGTCTTTTGACGGTTGCGCAGCACCAACCAGAGTTTGAGACTCGTGACGTTAAAGGCACGCTCGTTGGTTATTATGCACCAGCTGTCTTCGGTGGCGCTACCGCGGCTGGATGGCATTTGCACTTCCTCGCTGATGATCTTCAATTTGCTGGTCATGTGTTAGATTTCGAGGCTGATGATATTGTAGGCAGTCTATTGATTTTTGATGAATTTGAGCAGCACTTACCGATTGATAATCATGATTTTAGAGCAATGAAACAAGACATGGCCGGATTGCAAGATGGCATTGAGGCAAGTGAGGGAGGAAAAAAATAATGGCGCAAAAACCATTAGTCATTGGCGTAACCGGTGGTTCTGGATCAGGAAAGACAACTGTGAGCCGCGAATTAGTGGCACGTATACCTGATAACAGTGCTATTTTATTACAACAAGATGCATACTATCGTGACCAATCTGAAAAGCCATTTGAAGAGCGGATCAAAACGAATTATGATCACCCTGATTCATTCGAAACGGACTTGTTTGTCGCTGACTTAGAGCGCTTGTTGGCTAGAGAAGCTATTGACAAACCTGTCTATGATTATGAGAAACATACACGTTCGAGTGATGTGATTCATGTGATGCCAGCTGATGTTATTATTGTTGACGGCGTTTTATTGTTTAATGATAAAAGAGTTCGTGATTTGCTTGATTTGAAAGTGTACGTTGACACTGATGATGATATTCGTTTCTTGCGACGTTTGGAACGAGATATTGAAGAACGTGGCCGCACGGTTCGTGGCGTTATTGAACAATATCTTGCGACAGTGAAGCCAATGTATCATCAATTTGTTGAGCCAACCAAGCGTTATGCTAACATCATTGTGCCAGAGGGTGGACAAAATAAAGTTGCTATTGATATGATTACCAATCAAATACTAGCTATGTTGAAAACACAATAAAAAGCGACGTTTATTCACAAACGTCGCTTTTTATTGTGCACGTGTCTCTTCAATTGTATCGCGCATTGTATCAACGACACTTTGTGTGTCTTCCGATAATTGTGAACCAACCAAAGTGAACAGGGTATCAATAATTGTGATTTGAGCTATCAATGAACTCATTGATTCACTACGAAAATTAACTTCTTCGGCTAGGGATAACAACACTAAATCTGCAAGTTTAGCAAGCGGTGAATCTGGAAAAGATGTAATAGCAATGATTTTGACATGATTCTCAGATAATTTTTGAGCGATTAGTAAAGTATCTTTGTTGCGTCCGGAATGGGAAATGACAACAGCAACATCCGTGTGATCAAGACGAACGGCCTGCATTAATTGAACGTCATAATCAGGATGGGCAATGACATCAATTGGTGTTCGTAAAAATTTATGGTAGGCGTTAAAAGCAACAATTGACGATCCGCCGATACCGAAAAAGCCAACCCGTCGTGCACTAATCAAACATTGCGTGGCTTGCTCGAGTTGGTCAATTGTCAAGTTGTTGACAGTGGCTGCTAACGCATTTTCAGCCCCGCGAAAAACCTTTTGAGCAATGGCAACGGTGTCATCTGTGTCAACAATTTCCCCAAAAAATTCAACAGGCGATTTTTGAACTGAGATGCGGGCAAGGTCAACCGAAAAATCACGAAAAGAATCAAAACCAATTTTTTTGACAAAACGTGAAATGGTCGCTGTTGAAACACCAGAACCGTCAGACATTTCTTGAATTGTGGCTTCTTGTGCCTGTGAAACATTATGAATAATATAATCAATTAATTTCTGTTCAGTCGTATTATATTGTTTGCGCTGTACCCTGAGTTGGGTAATGATGTTTTTTGCCATATTAATTTGTACTCCGATATACTAATCATACAAGATGAGAAAACATTTTTCAATAAAGGGTTGCAAACTGTAAATTATTTTCATATAATAAAAGTGTACTAAAAACACAAAAAATAAAGAGGTATGTAAACATGAAGTTTGCGATGATCGGCCTTGGTAAGATGGGCTTGAACTTGGTTAAAAACGCCGTTGATAACGGTCATGAAGTGGTAGCATTTGATTTGAATGCTGACTTCGTTAAAGAAGCAACTGACTACTCTGCTTCAATCGAAGGTGCTTCAGACATCGATGACATGTTGTCAAAGTTGCCATCTCCTAAGGCTGTTTGGGTTATGGTGCCAGCAGGCGTACCAACCAACTCAACTATCGATACATTGATCGCCAAGATGGACAAGGGTGACATCATTATTGATGGTGGTAACTCTAACTACAAAGACAACTTGGAACAAAACAAGCGTACAACTGCTGCAGGTATCAAGTTCTTTGATGCCGGTACTTCAGGTGGTATGAACGGTGCCCGTAATGGTGGTAACTTCATGATTGGTGGCGATGACGCCGAAGCATGGAAAGTTATTGAACCACTTTTCAAGTCAATCGCTGAAGAAGATGGTTACTTGTATACAGGTCGTTTGGGATCAGGTCATTATTTGAAGATGGTTCACAACGGTATCGAATACGGTATGATGCAAGCAATTGCTGAAGGATTCGAAGTATTGGAAGCCTCACAATTTGACTACGACTATGAAGCTGTTTCAAAGTTGTGGAACCACGGATCAGTTATCCGTTCATGGTTGATGGAATTGGCTGAAGAGCAATTCGCCAAGGACCCACATTTGGATGCTATTGCTGGTCGTATGCATTCATCAGGTGAAGGTAAGTGGACAGTGCAAGAATCATTGGATTTGGATGTGCCAGCACCAGTTATTTACTTGTCTTTGGCAATGCGTTACCGTTCATTGCAAGATGACACGTTTACAGGTAAGGTTGTTTCAGCTTTGCGTAACGGCTTCGGTGGTCACGCAATGGATGCTGCCAAGTAATAAGAATCTGTTCGTTTTCTTGGACAGAAGCTCCCATATTGGGAGCTTTTTCTGTGTTAATGCAATAATGTTCAACGTTTAACAATTATTAATTGTGCAATTTGAGGTGAACACATGGAATATATGATTGGTGTCGATTTAGGCACAACGTCAACTAAAGCAGTTTTGTTTGACGATAAAAATCAGGTTGTAACCAGTGCTAATAAAGGTTATCCATTGTATCGTGATGTACCGGATATGGCGGAAGAAGACCTAAATGAAATTTTTGATGCCCTAATTGAAGCATTAACTGATGTCGTGCGCGCTGCTGATTTAAAGGAAGGTGACAAAATTGCCGCCGTTTCATTCAGTTCAGCGATGCATTCTTTGATTGCTTTTGACAAAAACTGGAAACCACTGACACGCGTTATTACGTGGGCTGATACACGAGCAGTTAAGTATACAGAAGAACTGAAATCTAATGGTTTAGGTGCTCAAATTTACAAAAAGACAGGGACGCCGATTCATCCGATGGCACCTTTGTCAAAGTTACTGTGGCTAAAAGAAGAACATCATGATGTTTATGAAAATGCCGCGCATTATTTAGGTATCAAGGAGTATTTGTTCCACCGCTTGTTTGGTAGCAATAAAATGGATATTTCGATTGCTTCCGGAACGGGATTGTTTAATATTTTCAATCTTGATTGGGATGAACAGGCACTTGAAGTGACTGGTGTCACAAAATCGCAGTTGCCACAACCGGTTGAACCATACGAATATGAAACAAATATGGTCGCTGAATATGCTGCGGTGATTGGTATTCCAGTAGACACACCGTTTGTTTATGGTGCTGGCGATGGGCCATTATCAAACTTGGGTGTTAATGCTGTTAAACCAGGTGTTGCAGCCATTACCATTGGTACATCTGGTGCTATTCGCGTTGTTGCTGATGAGCCAGTGATTGATCCTAAAGGTCGTACTTTTACGTACGCTTTAGATAAGGATCATTGGGTCGTTGGCGGTCCTGTTAATAATGGTGGCGATGTATTCCGTTGGGCACGCGATAACATGTTTGACGCTGAAAAATCGACTGCTGCTTTGCTAGGAGAAGACGCGTATGATTTGATGACTGAAATTGCTTCTCGCATTCCTGCTGGATCAGAAGGATTGATTTTCCATCCTTACTTAGGTGGCGAACGTGCACCAATTTGGGATGCCAATGCTCGTGGTTCGTTCTTTGGACTCAATCATTCACACACACGTGCGCACATGCTACGATCAGTATTGGAAGGTATTACTTTCAACGTATACATGGTTAGTCTGGCTTTGGAAGAGGTTGTTGGTGGACTGAAGTCAATTCAAGCCACTGGTGGTTTTGCTCGTTCGCCACTGTGGCGTCAAATGTTCGCTGATATCTTCGAACAACCAGTAACTGTACCAGAGGCATTTGAATCAGGCTCATTAGCAGCAGTAATTGTTGCTCAAAAAGCGCTTGGTAAGATTGACGATTTGTACGAAATTGAAAAGTATGTTGGGGCTTCTAATACATACCAACCAGATCCGGAAAATTTCGAGGCTTATCGAGAATTAGCACCGATTTTCATCAGATTGTCACGTCAATTGCAGACAGAATATGAAAATATTGCTAATTATCAAAGAAAACATTCTAAGTAAACAGCTAATCAAAATATTTAAGTACGGTTAAATATTGTTGTCTGTATTAGCTTTTACTGATAACCATAAAAGGAGAAGGCGGTTTTTAAGTCGCCTATATGTACACATGGAATTCGTCATGTTGATCGTGTCCATTTTAATTTTGTTATTGTTGATTGCAAAATTAAAATTAAACACATTCGTATCACTAATTATTACTGCGTTTATTTTAGCGCTGTTGCTTGGCATGAAGCCAATGCAAATTCCGGACGCTGTCCTTGGTGCACAAGGTGTCGGAAATATTCTTGGTCCTAACTCAGTTATTTTCATCTTTGGTGGAATGATTGGTCGTTTGGTGGCAGACGCAGGTGGTTCATATCGCATTGCCAAGACGTTAATTGATTGGTTTGGTGTAAAACGCTTGCAATGGGCTGTTTTGATTGCTTCATTCATCATTGGTATTTCAATGATTTTTGGTGTTGGTATGGTTCTTTTGATACCAATTGTGTTCGCAGTTGCTATTGAAGCTGGCGTGCCATTACTTTATTTAGGTGTTTCAATGACTGCTGCTTTGAGCTCTGCCCAAGGTTTCTTACCACCACAGCCAGCACCAACTGCTGTTGCCTCAGCTTTAGGCGCTAATATTGGTATGATGCTGATCTTTGGTTTGGTCGTGTCAGTGATTACTGCGGTGGTTGCTGGGCCAATGTTTACTAAACTGGCTCAAAAATATGCGCCCGATGCTTTCCAATTTAAAAGTGAAATAGAAGCGGTAGGACCAGTTAAAGAATATGATCTCAAAGCCACACCAAACTTTGGCTTGTCAGTTTTGACTTCTGTATTTCCACTAATATTTATGATTATCGCTACCGTGTATAAGCTAATATACACTGGTGGTGTTACCCCTAAAAATCCAACAATGGTTGACCAAGTGGTTGAATTTGCTGCTAATCCTGCGGTTGCTATGACAATTGCTTTGGTATTTGCTATCTTTACAATGGGTATTTGGCAGCAAAAGTCAATGACTGAAGTAGGAAAATCACTAAATGAAGGCATGTCTGCTGTCGCAGGTATTCTGTTAATTGTTGGTGGTGGTGGTGCTTTGCGTGGCGTGCTGGTTACGTCTGGTTTATCTGACAAAATTGCTACAACATTCCAAGCAGGCGGTTCAATGAGCCCTATCGCTGTTGTGCTATTTGCTTGGGCTGTTGCAGCAGTACTGCGTGTCTCAGTTGGGTCAGCAACCGTTGCTGGTATGACAGCTGCAGGTATCGTTACAGGTATTTTGGCTTCTAATCCAGGTAATACATTACTACCAGTATTTGTTGCCTTAGCAATTGGTGCCGGTTCATTGATAGCATCACACGTCAATGATGCTGGTTTCTGGATTTTTAAAGAATTCTTTGACTTGAGTGTCAAGCAAACGTTCCAAATTTGGACAGTACTAGAAACAATTATTTCAGTGACAGGTTTGATTGTTATTTTGATTATGACGACTATCTTCGCTTAAACTGCTAAACCATCTTAAAAAGGGTGGTTTTTTTCATGCAATAATTTTTGCTGGATAATAAGAAAAATATAATAATTTTAAATACATCCCATATAAAATTTGACAATAATATGAGAAAATGTTAATATATTAAAATAACTTTTAAGCGTTGAAGGGATAAACATATGTCAGAATTAAATAAAAAAACAGGCTGGTTTCACAAGGCATCGCCTGTAAGTTTTACGGAAAGTGATCGACACTTGCGCAAAACTTTGGGTGTCAAGGAAATGTTGGCGCTGGGAATTGGAACTATTGTTTCAACAGCCATTTTTACTTTACCGGGAATTGTTGCAGCTAATCATGCGGGACCGGCAGTTGCAATTTCGTTTGTTATTGCTGCGATTGTAGCTGGACTTGCGGCTTTTGCCTATGCTGAATTTGCCTCTGCTTTGCCATTTGCCGGCTCTGCTTATTCATGGGCGAATGTTGTGTTTGGTGAGGTTTTTGGATGGATAGCTGGTTGGGCACTTTTGGCTGAGTACTTTATTGCTGTTGCGTTCGTTGCATCAGGGTGGTCAGCTAATTTTAAACTATTTTTAGCATCTCATCATTTAGCGTTGCCGAAAGCATTAGCGGGATCATTTGTTGCAGGTAACGGAGGCATAATTGATATTTCATCGTTGTTTGCAGTGTTGATTGTTGCTATCTTGCTTTGGCGTGGTACAAATACAACTGCTCGTGTAGAAAATGTGTTGGTTATCGGTAAAGTTGCTGTCATTTTGATTTTTATTGCTGTTGGTTTGACAGCAATTCATCCTAGTAACTATGTACCATTTATTCCAGCGCACAAGGCTGGTACGGAATTTGGTGGTTGGACAGGCATATTCGCTGGTGCCTCACAAATATTCTTGGCTTATATCGGATTTGATTCAATTGCAGCTAACTCTGCTGAAGCAAAAAATCCCAAAAAGACAATGCCTCGTGGCATTATCGGTTCACTAATTATTGCTACCATTTTGTTTGTTACGGTTGCTTTGGTTTTGGTTGGCATGTTCCCATATTCTAAGTATGCTAACAATGCTGCGCCTGCTGCTTGGGCATTATTGCAGTCAGGGCATGTCTTTACTTCAAATCTATTGTCCATTGTCGCTTTGATTGGTATGTTCACTGCAATCATAGGGATGATGCTTGCTGGATCACGTTTGCTGTATGCTTTTGGACGTGATGGTTTGTTGCCTAGCTTCTTAGGTAAGGTTAATGATAAGGGGCTTCCCAACAATGCCTTATTGGCATTATCGGTGATTGCCATTTTGATTGGATCGGTGTTCAGTTTCACTGAATTGGCAGGTTTGATTTCTGCTGGTACATTGATTGCCTTCATCATTGTTTCACTAGGTGTTTATGCCTTACGTCCGCGTGAAGGCAAGGATATTCAAGAACCTGGCTTCAAGATGCCATTTTATCCTGTGTTACCAGCATTAGCCGCCTTAGGATCAGGATTCATTTTTTATGAATTAGACAACCAGGCTAAGATATACGCATTTGGCTGGTTTGCCCTTGGTTTGGTAATTTATGCCGTCTATGGCGCTAAACATAGTAAATTATCTCAGAATTAATATACAAAGTCCTGACATCTCAGGGCTTTTATTGTACACAAAGCACAAATGAAAGCTGTTCAATATGTCGAGAAATACGGAAATTTTAAATGAAGAAAAAGTGTATTTGGCTGATGCCACGCGGGTTAAATATTTTGATATCGTGATTGACCATGGTAGTGGTGCCATTATTACAGACGCAAATGGTCGCGACTATATTGATTTGTTAGCCAGTGCAAGTGCAACTAATACAGGACATGCACATCCAAAAGTGGTTGAGGCAATTACCCAACAAGCACAGAAATTAATTCAGTATACACCTGCTTATTTTGCTAACACAACAACCGCTCAGCTGGCAAAACGTATCGCGGATATTGCACCAGGAAATTTTGACAAGCAGGTTGCTTTTGGTAATTCAGGTTCTGATGCTAACGATGCGATTATCAAGTTTGCTCGTGGATATACTGGACGGTCCTATGTGGTTAGCTTCACTGGTGCTTATCACGGCTCAACCTATGGCTCTATGTCAATTTCAGGTGTGAGTTTGAATATGACGCGTAAAATTGGTCCTTTACTTCCGGATGTGATCAAAGTGCCATATCCTGATCAAACGCAGCGCTTATTTGGTGAAAGTGATGATGATTTTTCTGATCGGTTATTCAAACAATTTATGCTGCCATTTGAAACCTATTTGCCAGCTGACGAAGTAGCTTTGGTCATTGTCGAGCCTATTCAGGGGGATGGAGGTATCGTCAAAGCACCACAACGTTTTATGACGTTAGTTTATAATTTCACGCGTGAACATAATATTGTTTTTGCTGTTGATGAAGTTAATCAAGGGCTTGGGCGGACAGGAACAATGTGGTCTATTGATCATTTTGATATAGTGCCTGATCTGATGAGTATTGGTAAATCAATTGCCAGTGGCTTACCATTAAGTGCAATTGTGGGACGTCGAGAAATTATGTCAAGTTTATCAGCGCCTGCTAACGTTTATACAACGGCTGGCAACCCTGTCACGGCAGCAGCAGCGTTGGCGACACTAGACGTTATAGATAAAGAACGGTTGGTTTTGCGTTCGCGTGACTTAGGCAAAATTGCCAAAACATTTTTTGAAAATGCGGCGCAACGTTATCATTTTATCGGTGATGTTCGCATGTATGGTTTAAACGGCGGCATTGATATCATCGATAATCAAGGGCAACCAGATACCTATGCAACTAATCAATTAATATACCGTATATTTGAGCTTGGTGCGATTATGATCAGCTTGAGAGGCAATATTTTACGTTTTCAGCCGCCGTTAGTTATTACGAAGGAAGAGTTAACACAAGCGTTGGCGATTATTGATCAAGCTTTTTCTGATTTAGAAGCAGGAAAAATTGTATTGCCACATAGCGATAGTCATATTGGTTGGTGATATGATATAATTAATTTGGCATTGGATATGCAACCTTGTGTATTGTCAATTAGAAATGTGTTGGTTGATGGAAAACACACGTTTACAAGGTTGTGCTCCCAAACTAGATGTGATTGAAAAATCACCGCGTCTCGGCGTTATGAGTTATAAAGGTAAAGATCAAAGATCATTACAAATTGCGGTGGTACCACGGTGAAGCGTCCGCACTTTGTCTTGGTCTTTTTATATTAATTTAAGGAGAAAACTTGTTATGAAAGAGTTGAGTTCAGCAGAAATACGTCAAATGTTTTTAGACTTTTTTGCTTCAAAGGGGCACGAAATCGTCCCCTCAAAAAATTTGATTCCACAAGATGATCCAACACTATTGTGGATTAACTCAGGTGTTGCGACATTAAAAAAATATTTTGATGGTACAGTGGTGCCGAAAAATCCACGTATCACAAATGCACAAAAAGCGATCCGTACCAATGATATTGAAAATGTTGGAAAAACAGCGCGTCATCATACTTTGTTTGAAATGATGGGTAATTTTTCAATTGGTGACTATTTCAAAGCCGAAGTGATTCCGTGGGCATGGGAACTGCTAACGAGTCCAGAGTGGTATGGTTTGGATAAAGAAAAGCTGTATGTCACTGTTTACCCGAAAGACCAAGAAGCAAAACAAATTTGGCAGGAAAAAACAGATTTACCAGATGGTCATATTTACGAAGTAGAAGATAATTTTTGGGATATCGGTGAGGGCCCATCAGGTCCTGATTCAGAAATTTTCTTTGATCGGGGACCAGCATTTCAAGATTTACCAGACAATGATCCTGAAATGTATCCCGGTGGTGAAAATGAACGGTATCTAGAAATTTGGAATATTGTGTTTTCACAGTTTAATCATTTGCCAGGGTTGACGGATAATTCGCAGTATCCAGAATTGCCACATAAGAATATTGATACAGGTATGGGATTAGAACGTGTCGTTTCTGTTTTCCAAAATGGTCGAACTAACTTTGATACTGATCTCTTCTTACCTATTATCCATGCCACAGAAGCTTTAACAGATGGTTTTGTTTATGATGATAGTCAAGATAGTGAAAGCAATACTAGTTTTAAAGTGATTGCTGATCATATTCGTGCCATCACCTTTGCAATTGGTGATGGTGCGTTGCCATCAAACGAAGGACGCGGCTATGTTATCCGTCGTTTACTTCGTCGAGCTGTACTGCACGGGCAAAAGTTAGGCATTAAGGGTGAATTTTTGACTAAACTGGTCCCAGTTGTTGGCAAAATAATGGTGAGTTATTATCCAGAAATTTCAGAAAACACAACCAAAATTCAAAAAACAATTGCCGCTGAAGAAAAACGCTTTAATGTGACATTGGCTGGTGGTTTGGCGTTATTGAATGGCGTGATTGCTGATGCTAAAGTGAGTGGTCAAAATCAAATTAGTGGTCTGGATGCTTTCAAACTGTCTGATACGTATGGTTTTCCCCTAGAATTAACACAAGAACAAGCTGCTGATGCAGGTTTAACTGTTGATGTTGATGGCTATCGTGACGCTTTACAAGCACAGCGTGAACGTGCTCGCGCAGCGCGTTCCAATGATAAGTCAATGGGTGTCCAAAATGCTGTTCTAACAGATTTGAAAGTGGATTCAAAGTATGTTGGCTGGTCTGAAACAAAGGTATCAGATGCTGAAATTGTTGCGATTATTGGGCAAGATAGCGCGGGGGTTGATGCCTTATTAGATGGTGCAGTTGCCAATCAAACCACGCAGGTCGTATTCGATGTGACGCCGTTTTATGCTGAAATGGGCGGTCAAGTCCCTGATTTTGGCGATGTTTCTAACCAGTCTGGTGAGCTCATTGGACATGTTATTGATGTACAAACGGCGCCAAATGGACAGTATATTCATACTGTTGAAGTCATAGCTGATTTTAATTTGGGCGATCGTGTGACACTTGAGGTTGACATGGCACGTCATATTGCTGTTTCAAAAAACCATACGGCGACCCACATGCTTGATCAAGCACTGCGCAATGTGATAGGTGAGGATGTGCATCAAGCTGGTTCACTTGTAGAACCTGACTACTTACGTTTTGATTTCAACCATGATGGACCGGTTTCTGAAAATGATTTGGATGATATTGCTGCAATGGTCAACCAAGAGATTGCCAAAAACTTGCCGATTACATGGGTTGAAACAGATATTGAGTCAGCTAAAAAACTAGGCGCTGTAGCAGTGTTTGGTGAAAAGTACGGTGAAACAGTCCGAGTTGTTTCCATTGGTGACTTTAATAAGGAATTTGATGGTGGCACGCACGCCAATAGTACGGCGGAGCTGGGTATTTTCAAAATAGTAAGCGAATCTGGAATTGGTGCTGGCGTACGTCGAATTGAAGCTGTAACAGGGTTAGCAGCATTAGCATTGTATCAATCTGAAGAAAAAGCATTGAAACAAATTGCTAATGGCTTGAAAGCGCAAAAATTAATAGATACACCTAATAAAGTAAGCGAATTGCAGGCAGAATTGCGTAATACACAACGTCAAAATGAATCTCTTACTGCACAACTAGCTAATGCTAAAGCAGGCGAGATTTTTGACGATGTTCAAATAGTCAACAATCACAGCTATATTGCAAAAGCGTTGACTGTCAGTGGTATTGATGGTCTTCGACAAGTGGCCGATAATTGGAAAGAAAAGCAACCTTCTGATATTTTGGTTTTGGCATCAGCTGTAGAGGGAAAAGTGAGCTTGATTGTAGCTGCTTCATCTGAAGCGATTAAGCAAGGCATCAAAGCAGGAGATCTCATTAAATTTATTGCACCAAAGATTGGTGGTGGCGGTGGTGGTCGACCAGACATGGCACAAGCCGGTGGTAAAAATCCTGATGGTATCACAGACGCTCTGGCGGCTGTTGCAGATTTCTTAGCTGATAAGTAATTTTTTTGTAACTTAATTGAGAAAATAATTTAGTATTATAGTGAGTAGTAAGTAACAGTGTGTCTACCACATTGCATTTTGAAAAGAAAGGAGCGTGTACCATGACAGTAGGGGACGAAACAGCTGTTTTTGACTTTGGAAATCAGTTGCCTAAGGACATTCATGAAACATTAGAAATTGTGTATAATGCATTGGAAGAAAAGGGTTATAATCCAATTAACCAAATTGTTGGCTACTTGATGTCTGGTGATCCAGCATACATTCCACGTTTAAATGATGCTCGAAATTTAATCAAACGTCATGAACGTGACGAAATAATTGAAGAACTTGTACACGCCTATTTAGATAAATAATGCGACTATTAGGATTAGACGTTGGAAGTCGAACAGTGGGTGTCGCAGTAAGTGATCCCATGGGTTGGACTGCCCAAGGGGTTGAAATTATTCGTATCAACGAGGATGAAAAGCAATTTGGCTTAGAACGACTTGCTGAGATTATTAAAGAAAAGCAAGTCAAAGGTGTTGTTCTGGGTTTACCTAAAAACATGAACAACAGTGAGGGACCACGTGCCGAAGCGGCCCGTCAATATGCCAAGATGGTTGAAGAACACTTTAATTTGCCCACGGATTTTCAAGATGAGCGGCTTACAACTGTTCAGGCTGAACGCATGTTAATTGAAGAAGCTGACGTATCACGTAAAAAGCGGAAGCAAGTGATAGATAAGATTGCTGCTGAATTTATTTTGCAGAATTATCTAGATGCGAACGGCAAATTAACTAAATAACTCAAAACGCGCTGTTCTTGGTATACGGATCAGCGCGTTTAAGTTATAATGAACTTATTAAAAGTTAAAGGAAATACTCATGAGTGAAAATAACCAAGAAGTACAAAAGATTACCTTAATTGATGAAAATGGCGATGAAGCGCTTTACGAAATTCTCTTCACTTTTCATTCCGATGAATATAGCAAAGATTACATTTTGTTAGTCCCAGAAGGTGTCGAGGATGATGAAGAAGTTGATATTCAAGCTTATATTTTTAATCCCGACGAAAACGGTGATGCCACTGAAGAAGAACTTATTCAAATCGAAGACGACAAAGAGTGGGATATGGTCGAAGAAGTGCTTAATACTTTCTTGGACGATGACACGAACTTTAACTAAATCGAATTAATTCTGTACCCTATAATTTTAATTAAAAAATTACGGGTACATTTTTATTGTAAAAAAATATAAAAGCCTTTAAATCAAGCTTATCAAGTGATAAACTAGTTGTAGAGAACTTTTTGTATTATACATCAAGTTGAATATTTGAAAGTATTGATTGTCACAATGTGTAGTATCAATATGTTGGAGGAATAGTTATGGTTACATTAGTGGGCATACTAGATTTAGCGCGTTTTCAATTCGCGATGACCACGATTTTTCACTTTTTCTTTGTCCCAATGTCAATAGGATTAGCTGTTGTCGTTGCGTTGATGGAAACGTTGTATGTCATCAAAAAAGATGAGACGTACAAAAAAATGACACAGTTTTGGGGTAAGATTTTCTTACTCAGTTTTGCTGTGGGTGTCGTGACAGGTATTATTCAAGAATTCCAGTTTGGTATGAACTGGTCTGAATATTCAAGATACGTTGGTGACATTTTTGGTGCGCCATTGGCGATTGAGGCTTTGGTTGCTTTCTTTGCAGAGTCAACCTTTATTGGGTTGTGGTCATTTACATGGGACCGATTTAAGCCAGCCATTCATTTAATTTTTATTTGGGTTGTCGCTTTTGCATCAAGTATTTCTGCTTTATGGATTTTGGCAGCCAATTCATTCATGCAAAATCCCGTTGGTTATGCAATTGACAACCACATGGGGCGAGCTGAATTAAAAAGTTTTGGTGCTCTGCTGACGAACAAGCAGCTTTGGATTGAATTTCCACACGTTCTAGTTGGCACTTTTGTAACGGGTGGCTTTATCGTTGCCGGCATGGCAGCGTTTAAACTGCTCAAATTAAAAAAAGGTGACAAACAAATTGATTTTTTCCGTAAGTCAATCAATGTTGCTTTAGTAGTTGGTTTAGTTGGCGTCGGTGGGGCTCTGATTACGGGTGATCAACATGCGTTTGAGCTGCAGTCAATGCAGCCCATGAAGTACGCTGCAATGGAAGGTGTTGATACAACACTGGACTCCTCGAAAAGAAAAGATAAAGCACAACCTTGGTCATTGATATCAGTAACCAATCCCGCAACGCATCGTGTTATTGCCAAAATTGAAATTCCTTATGCATTGTCAATTCTTGGCAATCATTCTTTGACTGGTGGTAAAACAACTGGTACCACCGAACTGGAAAAGCAGTTTGAAAAGAAATACGGTAAAACTACTGGCGGTATTAAAAATTATTATGTACCGGAAAATACGTTATTCTATTCGTTCCGTGTGATGGCGATGGGTGCTGGTTTGCTCGGTCTTGTAGCCGTCGTTGCATTGTGGTTTAATCGTAAGAAATCTAATTTGATTTTGTCGCAACGTTGGTTCTTGTGGGTAATGGGCGTCATGACATTCTTCCCATTCGTCGTTAACACAGCTGGATGGTTGGTGACCGAATTAGGTCGTTTCCCTTGGGTTGTTTATGGGTTGATGACAATTGCAGATGCTGTTTCACCAAATGTGTCTGCTGCGTCATTGTTGATTTCTAACATTATTTACTTCTTAACTTTTGCTGCTTTAGGTGGCGTCATGATTTGGTTGTCTCGACGCGTGCTTCACGCTGGTCCTGATGCAGAGGAAGAAGCGGAAGCTTCACCACGTGACCCTTATGAACATCTATCAGGAAGTGAGGTAGAAGCATAATGAGTTTTCTACAAATTTTATGGTTCATATTAATCGCTGTTTTGTGGTCCGGATTCTTATTCTTAGAGGGTTATGATTTTGGTGTTGGCATGCAGTTTGCTTTTAACGCACGAAATCAAAAAGATCGACAAGCTTTATATGAAGCCATTGGTCCTAATTGGGATGCTAACGAAGTATGGCTTTTAACTGCCGGTGGTGCGACATTTGCTGCCTTTCCTTATTGGTATGCATCGCTGTTTTCTGGCTTTTACTTACTCTTGTTTATTGTCTTGATGGCGTTGATTTACCGTGGTGTATCATTTGAATTTCGGGAACATATGCCAACAATTCAGGGAACTCAGCTTTGGGAAAGATTGATTGCGCTTTCTTCATTCATTGCGCCATTTTTCTTAGGTATGATTTTCACAGCGATGGTTTCTGGTATGCCAATGGATGCCAAAGGCAACATTTCAGCAGGATTCTTTGACTATGTTACGCCATTCACGCTAGTAGGTGGCGTTGCAGTTGCGCTAATGAGTTATGTTCACGGTCTTAATTATACCCGTTTGCGAATTGACGGTGATTTGCGCGTCCGTGCCCTCACGCAGCTTAAAGTTTTGTATCCACTACTTTTGGCAGGTGAAGCCTTGTTTGCTGTTTTGCTATTTTTCTACACTGATTTTTTGCAAACAAAAACATTGTGGACTTTGTTAATTCTGGTAGCAATTGTCGGAACAACCGTTCTTGGCTGGTACTTAGCCATCGGAAAGACTAAAGAAGGTGTGCCATTTGTATTGTCTGGTTTGACATTAGTGGAAGTTGTCGTCTTGCTATTTGTAGGCATGTTTCCTCGTGTGATGGTAGCAACTGACCCATTGCACAGTCTAAAAATCATTAATGCATCTTCGTCACCCTATACGTTAAAAGTAATGACTGTTGTTGTCCTAACTGCTTTACCAATAACCCTTGCTTATCAAATTTGGAGTTTCTGGGTATTCCGTAAGCGCATTGTTGCTGACAAAGTGGTTGAATAATCAAACAAAAAACGTTTACAATTAATGTGAGCGTTTTTTAGTTTAAGGAGAGTATGCTGAACAGGTTAATTTTGCAGCATGCAATAAATAATAAGATGATAGATAAAAGATTGTTTGCCGTTCCCGGCATTATAAAAATATTGGTAACTTTGGTTGTATTGACTGGATTACAAGCGTTTACAATATTGTTTCAAGGGATTTTCCTGGCCAAAATCATTGTTGCGCTATGGGAAGGTACTGATTTTATAAGTGTGGTGAGTCAAGTAGTGGTTTTTGCGATTACTTTTTTACTTCGTCAATTGTTGGTCGTTTTTAAAAATTCATTGATGGCCCACTTTTCGGATCAGGCGGTCGAGTCTTATCGTGTACAACTACTGGCAAAGTACGCTGAAATTGGACCAAGTGTGATTACTAAATCAGGTACTGGCAATGCGGTTACAACACTTGGTGTTGGCTTAGACAATGTCAAAAATTATTTTCAACTGTTGTTGATTAAAGTTTTCGATTTGGGTATTATTCCTTGGTTGATTTTGCTCTACATTTTTTTCTTAAAGTGGGAGCAGGGCTTATTTTTATTACTAATTTTCCCGGTGGTAATCTTATTTTTTATTATTCTTGGTTTAGCTGCGCAGAGCAAAGCAGATGCTGAGTTCGCTAATTTCAAAAATTTAAATAATCGCTTTGTGGATGCGCTACGTGGTTTGCCAACTTTGAAACAGCTTGGTTTATCACAATCTTATGGCGCAGAAATTTACAATATTTCAGAAGACTATCGTAAAACGACAATGCGGACACTGCGAATAGCCATTACTTCAACATTCGCATTAGACTTTTTTACCACACTCTCTATTGCAATTGTGGCCGTATTTTTGGGTTTTGATCTTATGAATGGCAAAATGACACTCTTACCAGCACTATCTATTTTAGTGTTGGCGCCAGAATACTTTTTGCCATTACGTAACTTTGCAGACGATTATCATGCCACGCTAAATGGTAAAAATGCCTTAACGGATGTGTTAACAGTTATTGATATGCCAAGTGTTCCAGATCAAGAATTATTGACACTGCCTTCTTGGCAACAGAATTCTGAATTAAATTTAGCGGATGTTGCTTTTTCATATGATACGCTACCGACACTAACAAACATTAACGTTACTGCAAAAGGTTATCAAAAAATTGCGATTGTCGGCGAGAGCGGCTCTGGTAAATCTACGCTATTGAAGCTTTTGGGTGGCTTTTTGCAGCCAAATGCGGGATCGGTCATTGTCAATGGTCAATCGTTGCCACACCTTACTCAGAAGAGCTGGCAGCAACAGTTTTTTTATATGCCGCAATCACCCTATATTTTTCATGCTTCTTTGCGCGATAATATTAAATTTTATACGCCAAATACTGATGATGTGACAGTTGAATCAGCTATTACACGAGCTGGTTTGTCACCCTTGGTTGATGATTTGCCAGATGGTTTAGATACGATAATCGGTGAAAGCGGTCGTCAACTATCTGGTGGCCAAGCGCAACGTGTAGCGTTAGCGCGAATGTTACTCGATTCCAAACGGAAAGTCCTGCTTTTTGACGAACCAACTGCACATTTGGATATTGAAACGGAAGTTGAACTAAAACAAACCATGGCGCCGATTTTAGCAAATCACTTGGTTTTCTTTGCGACACATCGTCTACACTGGTTAGATCAAATGGATTTTGTTTTAGTGATGGCAAATGGTGAAATTGTGGAAACTGGTGAACCTAAAGCACTATTAGCCGATGAAAACAGTGCGCTTAATCATCTACGTCATGAATTATATCGAGGTAAATTGGTATGAAAAAAATTCAAAAGTTACTTCAAAATGATCATTGGATTATGCCATTTTTACGTCAACAAAAATCGGGTTTGTTTTGGTCCATATTTTTGAGCTTCATGACGACTTTTGCAGCTGGCGCTTTAATGTTTGTTTCCGGGTTCTTAATTTCTAGGTCGGCACAACATCCTGAAAATATTTTAATTATTTATGTTCCCATCGTATTAACGCGTGCCTTTGGTATTGCGAGACCAGTCTTTCGTTACGCACAGCGTTTGGTGTCACATAACTGGGTATTGCGTATTGTGTCCAAAACCAGACGACGATTATATGAAAGTGTTGCAAGCACAGCTGGTAGCATTCGCGGTCGTATGCAGACGGGGGATATACTCAGTTTGTTAGCCGATGATTTAGATCGATTACAAAATCTTTATCTCAGAACACTATTTCCACTTGGTGCTGGCATCATGTTGTATATTTTTGTCAGCATTGGTTTTGGTGTTGTTAATTGGCGATTTATGTTGTGGTGGTTTTTTATATTGGCGATTATTTTAATTGTGATTCCATTGCTAAGCTTAAAATGGAATTACAATGGTGTACGGCGCCAAAAAGCTTTACAGAATCAACTTTATACTGAAGCGACGGATGCTATCTTGGGATTACAGGACTGGGTGCTCTCGGGTAGACAAGCTGATTTAGTCTCACGGCAGGGCAAAGTGATGTCAGAATTGGCTAATGTTAAAAATAAAAGTATGAAATTTGGGTGGTGGCGTGATTTCATAATTCAAATGTTGGTGTTGCTATTAACGATTACAACTTTGATTTGGGCTGGTAATCAATTTGCTAATGATCGTGATTTGGTCAACTATATCGCAGCCTTCACACTAGCAATATTCCCATTAGTTGATAGTTTTGTTGGTGTTAATCAAGGCGTTAGTGAAGCATCGGTTTATGAAGACAGTATGACACGCTTGAATCAGTTGCCCGCAGTTAAAAAAATTGAAAGTGCACCAATTCCTAAAAATACAACAGTAAAATTTGACAAAGTAACGTTTGCTTATGATGATAAAACAATAATTGATCACTTAGATTTGACAATACCAACAGGTGAAAAAATTGCATTATTGGGCCGTTCGGGTGCTGGTAAAACAACTATATTAAAACTGCTGGCAGGCGATATCAATCCAAATCAAGGTGAAGTTACTATTGGCGGTCAGCCAGTTAGTCAATTACAGCCAAAAATGTCAGAATTGGTAGCTGTTTTGGATCAACAAGCTTATTTATTTGATTCAACAATCTTAAATAATGTGCGCATGGGTAATATTCATGCTTCTGATGAGGCAGTAGCAGCAGCTATTAAACAAGCTGGTTTACAACCGCTAATTGATGCTTTGCCAGAGGGATATCACACACAAATGCGTGAGGCTGGCGCCCGATTTTCGGGCGGCGAACAGCAACGTTTTGCCTTGGCGCGTATTTTATTGCAGGCAGCACCTGTTGTTGTTTTGGATGAGCCAACAGTATCTCTTGATCCAAAAACTGAACATGATGTCTTGACACAAATTTTTTCAGTATTGCAAGATCGTACGATTATTTGGGTAACGCACCATTTGACAGGTATTGAAAATGTTGATAAAGTATACTTTTTAGAAGCAGGCAAATTTGTTTTGTCAGGTAAACCATCACTTCTTCGTGATGAATCAGAAAGATTTAAGCAACTACTACTAATGGATCAATATTAATGGTAAAGAAAAAGCGTCGTAAATCCAAAAAAAGGCTTCGCCACCAACGATTATTGTGGTTAATCGGTGGTCTTTTTGTTTTGGTGATTGTGGCTTCTATAGTTTCAGAAACGGTTATTTATCAAAAGCAACAAACACAATCAGAGAATGCTGACCATGCCCAAAAAGTTGCTTGGATTAATCAACTTGCGCCTTATGCCCGTGAATTGCAAGAAAAATATCATGTCATTGCCTCAATCAGTATTGCGCAAGCTATCTTAGAATCCGATTGGAATACAAGCACATTGGCAACACAATATCATAATTTATACGGTATCAAGGCAGACACAGGACAAAAAAGTGTGGTATTGCCAACTAAAGAATATGAAAATGGGCAGTGGATAACGATTCAGGGGCGTTTTGCAGCTTACAGTAGTTGGCAAGAGAGTATGAAAGCTCACGCGATGCTGTTGTATCGCGGAACGAGTTGGAATACAAACCAATATCAACACGTGTTGGCGGCAAAGGACTATACAACTGCCGCACAAGCTCTAACACAAGATGGCTATGCGACTGATCCTTCTTATGCAAAAAAACTAATTACAATCATTCAAACGTGGCACCTCGATAGATTTGATGTGCCAACAAAATAAAAAACTAACAATTATTATAATTGTTAGTTTTTTATTTTGTTGGTTTTTCAAATTCTGATTTAAAAATGCCCATCATGAGACTATCGTGATAGCGACCTTCGGCAAAGAAATGCTGTCGCAACGTTCCCTCAGCGATAAAACCAATTTTTTTATAAATATGAACAGCTGCTGCATTTTTGACATCAACATACAGATAGACCTTGTGCATATTAAGGACTGTAAAAGCATATTCAATGCCGGCTTTCATCGCACTTTGCGCATAACCATGGCCCTGATATTTACTATGAATGATAATTTGAATTTCAGTATGGCGATGGAGTGTGTCGATATCCATTAATTCGACAACACCAATGAACGATTCGTTGTCTTCAATAACAAAGCGACGTTCAGTTTGGTCCAGAATGTGGCGATCATATAAAATCTGTAGTTCATCAAATGAAGAATAAGGTTCTTCAAACCAAAGTGCCATGACGCGACGAGAATTTTCCTGTTCATAAATATAGGGTAAATCTCTTTTCTCTAATGGTCTAAGTTTCATTTTCGATACACTTTCTTTTGTTTTGTCCATAAAATAGGATTTGGTCACTCATAGTTTAACACAAATTGATATTTTATCATAACGGGTAATAAGAAATCCTGATGCAGTGAATAGAGATATCGGCCTATTGGTGGTAAAATAGAAAGAGCTAATTTACAGATAAAGGATAACAATATGCCATTAGAAACACTTGTTTCAGGAATGAATGATCGACAATCAGAAGCAGTACAAACGACACAGGGACCATTATTGATTATGGCGGGTGCTGGCTCAGGAAAAACGCGTGTGTTGACACATCGTATCGCACATCTCATACAAGATTTAAATATTTATCCTTGGCGCATTTTGGCAATTACATTTACTAATAAAGCAGCACGAGAAATGCGTGAAAGAATTGCCCAACTAGTTGATGCTGAAGTGGCAAAAGAAATTTGGGTTTCAACATTTCATGCCTTAGCAGTACGGATTTTGCGACGTGATGGTGAAAATATTGGCTTATCACGTAATTTCACCATCGTTGATACTAGTGCGCAGCGTACTTTGCTCAAAAGAGTGATTAATGATTTAAATCTTGACACAAACCAATATGATCCCAGAACAATTTTAGGGACAATTTCCAATGCCAAAAATGATATGCTGACACCTAAAGCCTATGCAAAACAAGCCGGCAATGTATACGAAGAAACAGTAGCAGAAGTATATGCAGCCTATCAATCTGAATTGCGTCGTGCACAAAGCGTGGACTTTGATGATTTGATTATGCTGACAATCGATTTGTTTAATCAAGTACCAGATGTATTGTCAAAATATCAAAATCAATTTGAGTATTTACACGTCGATGAGTACCAAGATACAAATGATGCGCAATATACAATTGTTAATTTGTTAGCCAAAAGGTCACGTAATTTGGCAGTGGTTGGTGATGCAGATCAATCGATTTATGGCTGGCGTGGCGCTAATATGAATAATATTTTAAATTTTGAGAAAGATTATCCTGACGCGCATACCGTGATGTTAGAGCAAAATTATCGGTCGACACAAAATATTTTGGACGCCGCCAATGCTGTTATCAATAACAATAATGAGCGCATTGATAAAAATTTGTGGACCGAAAATGGTAAGGGTGACAAAATAACTTATTATCGTGCCCAAAGTGAACGTGATGAGGCTAATTTTGTTTTGTCAAATATTCAAAAAATGCGACAAACGGAAAAAATGGCGTACAGTGATTTTGCTGTTTTGTATCGTACCAATGCCCAATCACGAGGTATTGAAGAAGCTTTAGTTAAAGCTAATATGCCATATACGATGGTAGGTGGGCATAAATTCTACGAGCGTAAAGAAATTTTAGACATTATGTCGTATATGAATTTAATCACCAATCCATCAGATAATGCTGCGTTTGAACGTATTGTGAATGAACCTAAACGAGGCATTGGCGCAACTTCAATTAATCGTCTACGTGCTTTTGCCAATCGTATGGATTTATCTTATATGGGTGCCATTGAAAATATTGAGTTAGCACCCGAAATTACTGCAAAAGCCGCTTCAAAGTTGATTAGTTTTGCTGAAATGATGCACAATCTGCGTCAACAAGCTGAGTTCTTGAATGTTACTGAATTAGCAGAAATGGCAATGACGACCTCCGGTTATCGCAAAATGTTAGCAGAAAAAAATGATCCGGAAAGTCAAGGACGTTTAGAAAACTTGGAGGAGTTCTTGTCAGTTACTAAAGAGTTTGATGCTAAATACAATCCCGATGATCCTGATTCAGTTGATCCAATGACAGATTTTCTTGGTTCAACTGCTCTGATGAGCGATTTAGATGATTTTGAAGAAGGTGATGGCGCAGTGACACTAATGACACTGCACGCTGCCAAAGGTTTGGAGTTTCCTGTGGTATTTCTTGTCGGCATGGAAGAAGGTATTTTCCCGCTATCGCGTTCAATGATGGACGATGATCAACTTGAAGAAGAACGCAGGTTGGCTTATGTGGGTATTACACGTGCAATGAAAAAGTTGTTCTTAACAAACGCTTATTCACGTTTGCTGTATGGTCGTACACAAGCTAATGAAGCGTCGCGTTTCATTGATGAAATATCGCCTGAACTACTCGACATGGTTAATAGTGGATTTAATAGTTCTACTACTTTAGACCGCCATTTACCATTTGACAATCCTACGCAGCGTGCAACGGCAACAACCTATAAAGCAAGTCCTGTAACAAAAACGACATCAGGTACGACTGGGGCGGATAAAACGCCATGGCGAGCTGGCGATAAAGTATCACACAAGAAATGGGGCATTGGGACAGTGGTCGCCGTTTCCGGAGACGCCCAAGATCAAGAATTGAAAGTTGCTTTTCCTTCTGAAGGGGTTAAACAACTTTTGGCAGCTTTTGCACCAATTACACGTGCCGAATGACAAAAGTTATTATTATTAGAGGTAATTCTGGAAGTGGTAAAACAACGTTAGCACAAGCTTTACATGATCAGTGTGATAGTAGTTTTCTAATTTCACAAGATGTTGTTCGCCGACAGATGCTGCAAGTCGACGATCATGCAGGCAATTTAGCCATTAATTTGATGGCCGAATTAATTGAATTTGGACGATTGTATGTTGACGTTGTGATTTTGGAAGGTATTTTACGTCAGGATGTATACAGGGAATACTTACAATCTGTCCTAACAAAATTTGATATTGTTATACCAGTTTATTATGATTTGCCGTTGACAGAAACAATCAGTCGTCACCGAACAAAACGATTTGTATCATTTACAGAGTCAGATGTTGCCAAATGGTATCGAAAAAACGATTATCTTGGATGGCCAGACGAAATAATTTTCAATCAAACAATCACGTTGAAACAAGCTATCGCAGCTATTATGCAACGAATTAATCATCAGTGAGGTATGAGATGTTACCAGAATTTACACCAATTGAAAAAATGACAACAGAGACAGCGCAGCAAGAAATTGCTCATTTACAGACACAATTAATCAATTATGGTGTTGCCTATTATGAAAACGATGAGCCTTTGGTTGAAGATCATATTTACGACACACTATATGCACGACTTGTTGCATTAGAAAGTGCATTTCCTCAATTTGTAACACCAGATTCTCCAACACAAAATGTTGGTGGTGCCGACACTAAATCGGAATTGGCCAAAGTCACGCATCCTGCGCCAATGTTGTCACTCGGGGATGTGTTCAGTTTGGCAGAACTCGAGGAGTGGGATGAGCGTACAACTAAATCATTGGGATTTCAATCGGCGTACAATTTAGAACTCAAAATTGATGGCTTAGCAGTGGCACTCACCTACGAACAAGGCAAACTCGTACAGGCCTCAACACGTGGTAATGGTGTTGTTGGTGAAGATGTCACGCGTAATGTGAAAACAATTAAATCAGTGCCACAAACGCTGACAGAGCCACTCACCATTGAGGTACGTGGTGAAATTTATATGCCGAAAAAAAGTTTTGCTAAGTTGAATTTGCAACGCGAAGCGGATGGATTAGAGCCCTTTGCAAACCCTCGTAACGCGGCTGCTGGCTCATTGCGCCAATTAGATGTAAATATCACGAAATCACGTGAATTGTCTGCGTTTGTTTATTACACAGCTGAACCGGAAGTTTTGGGTGCGACGACACAAAGTGGCGCTTTAGAGCGATTTGCATCACTTGGGTTACCAACCAATCGACAAAACCGTGTGATACCAAAAATGGTAGATATTGCTGACTATATTTCAGAATATACTGCTAAGCGTGATGAATTAGCATACGGGATTGATGGTGTAGTTGTCAAAGTTGACCAACTAGATTTGCAAATTGATTTAGGCAATACGGTTAAAATCCCTCGTTGGGCAATTGCCTATAAGTTTCCGCCAGAAGAAGCTCTTACGGTGGTCAGAGACATTGAATGGACAGTTGGTCGAACTGGTGCTGTGACACCGACTGCTGTGATGGATCCGGTTCAGTTAGCCGGCACAACAGTGCAACGCGCCAGTTTGCATAATCCTGATTATTTGAATGAAAAAGGGGTGCGAATTGGTGATACTGTGACACTTCACAAAGCTGGTGATATCATTCCAGAAATCGGGCAAGTGATATTAGATAAGCGACCAATTGATAGTACCATCTATGAAATTCCCACTTTTTGTCCAGCCTGTCAATCGGAATTAGTCCATATTGAAGGTGAAGTTGCCTTGCGTTGCATTAATCCATTTTGTTCAGCTCAAATTCAAGAAGGGTTAACGCATTTTGCTTCGCGCAATGCGATGAATATTGATGGCATGGGGCCACGCGTTATTGGTCAATTATTGAAAGCAGATTATATTAAAGACGTTGCTTCAATTTATCGATTAGAGTTGTCACAACTTTTAACGCTAGACAAATTTAAGGAAAAATCTGCAACTAATTTAATCAATGCGATTGCTCAATCAAAGAATAATTCGTTAGAACGTTTGTTGTTTGGACTAGGTATTCGTATGGTTGGGGCAAAGGCGGCACGGTTAATTGCCGAAAAATTCAAAACACTCACCGAAATAGCAAATGCCAATGTTGATGAAATTTCGGCTATTCCAGGAATTGGTGAAGCAATTGCCCATTCGTTAGTACAATACTTTAGTATGCCTGCTGCACACCAGCTTCAGCAAGAATTAACAGATGCAGGTGTTAATCAAATTTATTCATCTGGCGTAGAAGTTGATGAAAATTCGTTTTTTTATGGCAAAAAGGTCGTGTTAACTGGTAAACTAGAACAGAGTAGTCGTCCGGTTGCGACTAAGTGGTTGCAAGATCATGGTGCTAGTGTTGCTGGGTCTGTTTCAGCAAAAACAGATCTGCTCATCGCTGGTGGCGCTGCTGGTAGCAAGTTAGAAAAAGCAAACGAACTGGGCGTCTTGGTTTGGACAGAACAAGCATTTGTTGATGCACAGTTAAAAGAGGATAACAAGTCATGAAACGCATTAGTTTCCGAATTTATATGATAATTGCCGTGGTAGTTTTGGCAGTGGCAGTTGGCGCATTATATTTTTTTAATGCCAATCGGGTTACACCAACAACGACTAAAAAGTCTAGTGGCGTACAAATTACACAGAGTACACCAGGGGAGTACCAAACGGTCATTAAGAATGGTCGATATTTGGTCAGTGCTGCACGAGGCATTACTGCTTCTTCTGAACCAAACAGTCTTGATGTTAAAAACTTTGAATCTTCTTTACTAGATTTGGCAAAAAATCACTTTAAACCTAGTCGTTATATTTTTCAAGAAGGACAATATTTGGGTTCATCCCTAGTGACAGATTTATTGGGACGTAAAAGTAGTAGTGACACCATTGGTCTCAACCCAGAAGATAACGGTAAAACCGATAGTTCACGAAACCCGATTTATGTACAGACATTGACTGAGCAAGACTTTATGGTCAAAGACGGCGATAATTTGAAACTGTCGGGTATGATTATTGGTGTTGCCATGAACACGCAAGATGAATATCAAAAAGAACAGTATGGTGCAACCTATACGCAGAATATATCTGAGGCGGATCGTGTTGCTTACGGTAAAAAAGTTGCCGCACAAATTCTTAAGCAAGTACGTGAACAAAAAGGTGTAAGTGATGATACGCCTATCGTGATTGCAATGTATGCTAATTCACAAGCAGATTCACTTGCACCAGGTAGTTTCTACGCACAGACAACAAGTGATAAAGGAACAACAATTGAAAAATGGTCAGATATTGACGACCAATCCATTGTGTTACCGAAAGAAGCAACTGATACCTCAAAGTTGGGGTCAGATGCTAATACGGGTTTTGCTAATTTTAAAAATGATGTTGCCAATTTCTTTCCCAATATAGCAGGCGCGACAGCTGTAGCTGACTTTAAGAACGGCACATTGTCAAGCATGACTGTGAATGTTACAACGCAATTTTATAGTCAAACTGAAATCGAAAGTTTCACAACCTATATTTCACAATCGGCCCTGAAGTATTTACCCAGCAATGTACCCATAAAAATTATAGTGCAAACAGCAAATGAAATGCAGGCAATTTTGATTCGTAAATCTGGTGAAAAAACTTTTACAACAACGCTATTAGATTAAAAAAGAAGCAAGGTAGAAATACTTTGCTTCTTTTTTTATAATCGGTCAATATACACACCGTTTATCCAACCCTTAGTAGCTAATTTTAACCACACGACACCGTTAGCATCATGCAATTCATCTGAAATAGCCACGAAGTCGCCATCTAAAACACTGCCAACAGGTAATCCGTATGGTGCTTCAAAAACTTCCGTTGATTGCCCTGGCAGAAAGTTAACAATCGCATTAGGTTGATCATTTTCAACCTTTTCAGGATTATTGAAATAATTGACATTTGTTTGATCTGGTGCGTTATCTGATAGCGCCATTTGACTTGCGTCGTATCTTAACCAGTGATGATCACCTATCTGATACCAAAATTGACCATTACTAGTAATGACGCGAAGGTGAGTGCTCCAATATTCTTTCGGAGAAATTGTGGTGCTAATTGGACTAAGATCACTAGGCGTGGGATAAACTGGCAGTTTGGTTAACGTTTCTACAAACATATCAATACGGTGTACAGCTCGCCAGTCATTAGGACGATAATATAAGACTGCTGTTTGTGGTAAATTACCAAAAACCCCTGTCAATTGACCAGAGCTATCAACATATTCATATTGTTTAATCGCGACAGGTGATACGTGGTAATCATTGCCAGATTCTCCGTCTAATCGACGTGGTTCCTGTAGTAGTTCACCCGTTGCAATATCTTTATCGTAAACCCATACGGGTGCAGTATTTGCCATAGAATAATCCCCTTTGAATATGTCACCATTATATCACAAACAAAAAAAGACCCGCAGGTCTTCAATTTACTTTTCAATTTTGGCTGGTTCGTTTTGAACTTCGTTAATGGTAAAGTCTTGGTCTTGCCAATCGGCATACAATTGATGGACATTTGGATGAGCCAGATAATAATCAGCAATGCCATCGGCAATTTTGTCTTGTAACACTCGCCGCAACGGACGAGCACCCATTGAAGGATCATATCCTAAAGATACTAACTGCTTTTTGGCAGAATCACTCACTTCAATGTGTAGACCGTTTTCTGATAAATTATCGTTCATATTGTGCAACAATAAATCAACAATCTTAAGCAAGTCATCCTGTGATAGGGGTTGAAATTCAACGATATCATCAAAACGATTCAAAAATTCAGGTCTAAAATAATTTGCTAGACGCTGCATCAGTCGATTTTGAGTGTCCGCTTGTGCAAAGCCAACAGGTGAATTACCAGTATCTGTTGAACCGGCATTAGATGTCATAATAACAATTGTGTCCTTAAAGCTAACCACGTGACCTTGGGCGTCTGTCAAGCGACCATCGTCTAGAATTTGTAAGAACATATTCATAATATCGGGATGTGCTTTTTCAACTTCGTCAAATAGCACCAGAGAATATGGGTGACGGCGAACCTGCTCAGTAAGTTGACCGGCTTCTTCATAACCAACGTACCCCGCAGGCGCACCAATCATTTTTGAGGCAGTGTGTTTTTCCATGTATTCTGACATATCAAAACGAATCATTGAATCCTCACTGCCAAACATTTCTTTGGCAAGCTGCTTTGCAGTTTCGGTTTTACCGACACCGGTTGGACCGACAAATAAAAATGAGCCAATAGGGCGACCCGATTTTGTCAAACCAATCCTGTTTCGGCGCACTGCTTTAGCGACAGTTTCAACAGCATTTTCTTGACCAATAACGTGTTTAGACAAATTTTTATCCAGATCTTGTAGTTGATTGGCTTCATTTTCTTTCAATTCGCCAACCGGAATATCTGTTTTTTCTTCAACGATATCTAAAATGTCTTTTTCATTAATGTTTTGTGGTTTCGACATTTCGGGATGTGCCTCAACTTGTGCTTTTTGTGACTCGAGTTGATTCACTTGATCACGCCAATAACTAGCTTTCTCAAAATCTTCCTTGTCAATTGCTTCTTGCTTGAGACGATCGGCGGCATCGATTTTACCTTGAATCGTTTGTGGATCTGCAACATTCATAGTTAAGTTTTTACGTGAACCAGCTTCATCAATCAAGTCAATGGCCTTGTCGGGTAAAAAACGTTCTGGAATGTAACGATCGGATAAATCAACGGCAGCCTTTAAGGCATCATCTGTGTAAATGACATGATGATAATCTTGATATCGTTGGCGAATTCCTTGCAAAATTGTGAGTGTTTCTTCTTTAGATGGTTCTTCAACTTGGACCGGTTGAAAACGGCGAGCGATTGCGCCATCTTTTTCAATTTTACGATACTCATTTAAGGTGGTGGCACCAATTAATTGAAATTCACCACGAGCCAGAGCTGGCTTTAAAATATTGCCAGCATCCATTCCGCCCTCTGCGTTACCAGCGCCCATAATTTCATGAATTTCATCGATAAATAAAATGACATCATCATTGTCAGTCACTTCTTTCATCAATTGTCGCATTCTTGCTTCAAATTGCCCACGCATGCTCGTTCCTTGAACCAAAGCTGACATGTCGAGACGAATAACTTCTTTTTGTTGAAGCTTATCGGGTACTTTTCCTGCCACAATAGCTAAGGCCAAGCCTTCAACAACTGCTGTTTTACCAACTCCAGGCTCACCAATAAGTACGGGATTGTTTTTTGTACGTCGATTTAAAATTTCAATTGTTCGTGATACTTCATTGCCACGTCCAATAACGGGGTCGAGCTTACCGTCACGAGCTTGTTGAGTTAGGTTAATGCCGTATTCATCCAGCAATTGATGTTTGCTATTTTTATTCTTTTTTGATTGTGTATTTTGTTGACCTTGAACCTGTGCCATTTGTTCGTTCATAGCGCGGAACATGTCGTCTAAGTTATTAAAACCAAAGGGATCTTGCTGTGCCATATTTACTATACGTATGGCTTATACGATATTGAAAGCCATACTCTCCTTTCATAGGTTATAAGACTATTATAACATAAAGCAAGCAAAAAAGTTTAATGAATTAGCACTCTTTAATAATGAGTGCTAAAATTAAAACGTGTTACAATTGTAGTTGAGGTGAAACATGGATTATACAATAGCATTGAATGACTTGCGTGATGGCAAAATAGATGAAATTAAAATCAACCCCGAGAACTTTCCAGCATTCCAAAAAGCGTGGGCATCATTTGCGTACCAAAATGCGATTCGAGGTGTTGCACATGCCCACGGTCAGGTGACGTATGTCCGTGCAAATTAGTGTACGAAAAGCAAGTTTTTTATGCTACAATATTATAAGTTAAGTAAAAAATAATAGTATTTTAAATGGCAATTAAAGGGGCAGTGACGTGGCATTTTCATTTGGACAACGCAATGTCGGTATTGATTTAGGTACCGCAAACACTTATGTATATATTGAAGGTCGTGGCATTGTTTTGCGTGAGCCTTCAGTTGTCGCGCGGAACACTCAAACGAACGAAGTAGTTGCAGTCGGTTCAGAGGCAAAAGATATGTTAGGTCGCACACCAGCTAGTATTGCGGCTATTAGACCAATGCGAGATGGTGTTATTGCTGACTATGATACAACAGTTGCAATGATTCGTTATTATTTGCAAAAAGCCCTTGGGGGTCGTATAGGTAAGCCATATGTTACCATTGGTGTTCCTTCAGGCGTGACAGCCGTTGAACGGCGTGCTGTAATTGACGCTGCTCGCGTTGCAGGCGCACGCGATGCCTACGTTATTGAGGAACCTTTTGCCGCCGCCGTTGGGGCAGGGTTGCCCGTTATGGATCCTACTGGATCGATGGTTGTTGACATGGGTGGTGGTACAACAGATGTTGCGACAATTTCTCTTGGTGGCATTGTATCAAGCCGTTCAATTCGTATTGCTGGTGACAAGTTAGATGAAGCTATCGCAAACTTTGTCCGCAATAAATATAATGTCACCATTGGTGAACCAACTGCTGAGCGTTTGAAAATTGAAATTGGTGCTGCGTCATTAGATTTGGCGCGAACTTTACCTAATGCAACCGTACGTGGTCGTGATTTGCTGACAGGATTACCAAAAACAATTGATGTTACAGCGGAAGATGTTGCTGCTGCTATTCAAGAACCAGTACAAGAAATTGTTGCAGCTATTCGTGAGACTTTGGAATCAACGCAGCCTGAGTTGGCAGCTGATGTGATTGATCACGGAATGGTTCTAACTGGTGGCGGGGCATTGTTGCGCGACATGGATAAAATTATTCAGGAAGCGACTAAAGTACCTGTTCTGATTGCTAACGAACCACTAGATGCTGTGGCGATTGGTACCGGAGAGGCATTAAAGTCAATTGATGTCATGCGACAAAGTTAATCTTAATTTTGTATTTTAGAGCGTGGCGCTTGCGCTACGCTTTTATATTTTGAAGTTGTTTGCGGTTAGTGGCATATTCTGCTACTTCACGTTTTGGGGAAAAACATGAAAAAAATATTTTCATCACGTACTGTAGTTACATTGATTGTTAGCATTATTGTGATTGTTAGTTTAATAGCAGGATCGAATTGGTGGGCTAAACGCACAAATACGCCCCCTTTTTTGCAGAGGTTTGGGAATGATTTGGCAGGGGGCGTTAGTCGCGTTATTGCTGTTCCTACAACGGCAATCGGTCGGACAGCCAACAGCATTGGTAACTTGCTTGATACTTTTGAAGAAAATAAAGCCTTAAAAGCAAAAATTGATGCTTTTGCGCAAGACAAAGTTAGGCTTCAAACTGTAGAAGAAGAAAATAAGTCTCTTAAAAAACAGTTAAAATTGAAAGCAACGTTAACAGATTATAAAACAATATCAGCTGTAACAATTAGCCGATCGCCAACTACCTGGCAATCACAGCTTGTTATTAATCAGGGGTCGAACGCTGGTTTAAAAAAGGGTATGCCGGTTCTTGCTGGCGCTGGTATTATTGGACGCATTAGTGAAGTTAATACCACTAACTCAAAAGTCGCTTTAATTTCTGATACAAGTTCTGATGCTAATCGATTTGCTATCACCATAAAAGGTGACAATGGGGATGTTAATGGCATTGTAACAAGCTTTAATCGTGAAAAAAATCAGTTGATCATGGGACAGGTGACTTCTGATAATAAAATCAAAAAAGGTGACTTAGTCGAAACATCGGGACTCGGTGGTGTTATTCCTGCTGGTTTATACGTTGGAAAAGTTGCTAGAGTCAGCACTGATGATTATGGTTTGTCAAAGAAAATCTATATTGAACCAGCTGCTGATTTGGGCAACATCACGACGGTAATGGTTGCAGTTTCTCAGATTGGAGCAAACTAATGGCTTTTTGGCAACTAACAAGATTACGTGTCATTTATCCGGTATTGTTGATATTGACATTATTTATTGATGGGACATTGATGTCAGGATTAGGTGGCATACTAACACATTTTCCATGGCATGTTTTACCTACCCTCACACTCGGATGGGCGTTTCTGGGTGTACAGTTTGATGTTGACAATGAATTACCACTATGGTTTTATGTTGCGCTTGTAGGTATTTTGTTTGATATGTACTATACTGGCATTTTTGGTACGTATACATGCGCATTCTTGGCCGCAGTCGGAGTCATGAAACAGCTTCATCGTATTTTAGATGAACGATTACTAAGTGGATTATTTCTCTATTTAGCTGGATTAGTGGTGTATTTATTCATCACTTATTTTGCCGGCTTTATCATTGGACTAGCTAATATTAGTTTGTTGACGTTCTTGATGTATGAAGTGTTACCAACAGTCTTTCTAAACGTTGGATTAGCAGCTGTGGTTTATTATCCGATATGGTCTTTTTTTCAATTCTTGCGTTGACAAATTAGAAAATCCTAGTATACTTAGAAACATATAATAAAACGTTGAGCAAAAGAGTAGTTTTTCATAGTGTGAAGAGAGTTTGTGGTTGGTGTGAGCAAATCACTATGATTGATGAACCACATTTGCGAGTGAATGATTGAATTGAGTAGGTCATGCCGGTAATGCCCGTTATTGCATACAGTCTTTGACTGATTGAGGTGTTGACAGTGATGGCAACATAATCAAGAGGTGGTACCGCGATAAACGCCCTCTAAATACTAATTGTATTTAGAAGGCGTTTTTGTTTAGTAGTAGATTGACTGATTGAGAAGTTTTGTGTGAACAAAACTTAAACTTGGGGTGGCACCACGCTATAGCGTCCTCTTGCAATGATAAAATCGTTGTAAGAGGACGCTTTTCGTTTTATGATATATCAAAATTATAATTAATTTCTTAAAAGGAGTACAGGACATGAGTTATTTAGCGACAATATTACCGAGTTTGTTATCAGGTTTGAAAATGACATTGGGGATTTTCTTTCTAACTATTGTTGGATCAGTACCATTGGGGATCATTGTTTCTTTGGGATTGAAATCACCATATTTCACTATCAGATGGTTAATTAATGGTTATATTTGGATTATGCGTGGGACACCATTATTGCTTCAGTTGATTTTTATCTATTATGGTCTAGGCATGATTGGGGTAACATTTCCTCGTTTTGAGGCAGCAATAATTGCATTTATTATTAATTATGCAGCTTATTTGGCGGAAATATTCCGTGGTGGGTTACAGGCGATACCCGTTGGACAATACGATGCTGCCAAAGTATTAGGATTCAACAAGTTTCAGACATTTTTCAAAATCATTTTGCCGCAAGTGATTAAAATTGTAGTACCGTCATTTGGTAATGAAGTGATTAATTTAGTTAAAGATACGTCACTTGTTTATGTTATTGGTCTAGGTGATATGCTTCGGGCCGGAAATATTGCTGCAAGTCGTGATGTGACATTGATGCCATACTTGTTAGTTGGTTTGATTTATTTATTAATGACTGCAATCGTGACGCTGCTATTACGTCGTAGTGAAAAAGTACTAAATACTTGGAGGTAAGCCGATGTTAACCATTAAAAATTTGACCAAAATGTATGACCAAAATGTCATCTTCAAAAACCTAAATCTGACAGTGCAAGAGGGTGAAGTTCTCAGTATTGTCGGGCCATCTGGTATTGGAAAGACAACTTTGATTAAAATAATGGCAGGATTAGAGCCTGCCAATGGTGGTGAAATTACAATCAACAATGAAGCAATTAGTATAGATGGTGAGCGATCAGACGCTAATATTGGGCTCATTTTTCAAGATTTTAATCTGTTTCCTAATTTTACAGTAATGGATAACATTACTTTGGCACCTGTTAATGTCAATAAAGTGCCAGCTGAAAAGGCTAAAGAACAAGCGTTATCACTTCTGGAGTCACTGGGTATGGTGGACAAAGCGGATTTATATCCATATCAACTCTCAGGTGGTCAAAAGCAACGTGTTGCAATTGCGCGGGCATTAGCAATGAATCCTAAAATATTAGCCTACGATGAGCCCACTAGTGGTCTTGATGAATCATCTACGAAACAAGTAGCAGAAGTTGTGAAAACATTAAAGTCTCGTGGTGTAACGCAAGTGATCATTACTCATGATCAATTTTTTGCAGAGATTGTCTCTGATCGTATCTTTGATTTTGCTAAGGAGGTGGCACGCTAATGCCGAGTCTGAAAAAGAAAATTATTGTCAACAGTCTTGTTGGATTACTTTTTGTGGCTGTCGTTGTGTGGGCGGGTCTCGCGCTATCGCGACCATCACAAACAAACACGAGCAGTAATCAAACGACTGTGCAGACTGATGAGTGGTCGAGAATTAAAAAAGCTAAACAGATTACGATCGGATTAGATGATACATTTGTACCGATGGGTTTTCGTGATAAAAATGGTAAACTTGTCGGGTTTGATGTTGATCTTGCTAACGCAATTTTCAAGAGCATGGGAATAAAAGTTAAATGGCAACCAATCGATTGGTCAATGAAAGAAACAGAATTGAATACTGGCAACATTGACGCAATCTGGAACGGTTATACTATTACGGCAGCCAGAAAAAAGCAAGTCGCATTTTCCACCCCATATCACAAGGCCACACAGGTTTTGGTAACGTTGAAAAAAAATAACATTAACAGTTTTGCTGATATGAAAGATAAGGTTTTAGGCGATCAAACTGCGTCAAGTGGTGATGAGGGATTTAATAAATATCCAAAGGTCTTAAAGCAATATGTCAAGAATAATTCTGTTGTAGGTTATGATACCTTTGATAAAGCATTCAATGATTTGAACGCTGGACGGATTGACGGTCTATTGATTGACGAAGATTATGCCCGTTACTATGTCGCACATCAAGCTAACCCTAATGATTATACGGTGACCGTTGGTAATTTTCCAACTGATCATACAGGTGTGGGATTCCGTAAATCAGACAAGGCGCTTCGAAAGGCTGTTGACAAAGAATTAGCAATTTTTGAGAAAGATGGTCGTTTACAAAAGTTGAGTACAAAGTGGTTTGGAAAGTAGTTAAAATCATGAAAGCGCCGAATTGGCGCCTTTTTTTGTGTTAAAATATGATTATGCCTAAATCAGTTTAATGGGGGAGATATGCTTAGAGATTCATTTTGGATTATGATAATTTTTACCTTAGTTGTCAATACGATAGTAGCTTTTATTACAGTTTTTCGCCAGAAGCGAGATATTGCGACAATTTGGGCATGGATGTTAGTATTGCTTTTTCTACCAGTAATTGGATTTGCTATTTTTTTCCTAGCGGGCAGTCGTATCTCCAGTAAAAAAATTTTTCGTTTGAGAACACAAGAGCAACGTGGTCTTGAACAAATTGCGATTAACCAACGTCATCAATTGGCTGATATTGAAACATTATTGCCTATTCCTGAAAGTGCCAGCGAGCTATTGGGTTTATTTTTGACTTCTGACAAATCTGTCCTAACACGTGGTAACAAGATTACGACATTCACTAATGGTGAAAGTAAGTTTGAAGCTTTATTTGACGATATACGTGCGGCAAAGGAACATATTCATTTAGAATATTTTACAATTTATGATGACACCATTGGTAATCAGTTAATTGACTTGTTAACCAAAAAAGCCAGTGAAGGTGTTGAAGTGAGAGTTATTTTTGACCAGTTTGGTTCTCATGGACAGCATGTTGATATGTATAAACGGTTACGTGCTGCTGGTGGCGTAGCTGTACCTTTTTTGATGCGCCGTTTTCAAGTTTTGACTTTGCGTTTTAATTTCCGAAATCACAGAAAGATTGCAATAATTGACGGGAAAATTGGTTACATTGGTGGTTTCAATGTTGGAGATCAATATTTAGGCAAATTCAAAAGATTTGGTAATTGGCGTGACACACATACCAGAATTTCAGGTGATGCGGTGTTGTCACTACAAAGTCGTTTTTTGATGGATTGGAATGCCACAGCTGAAGGCAAAGAAATATTGACACAAACGACCGCCTATTTTCCTGAAAACTTTTCATTACCAGGTAAATCTATGATTCAAATTGTTTCAAGTGGACCAGATAATGATATGAAGCAAATTAAACAAGGTTTTATGCGTATGTTTGCTTCTGCACGAAAAAAAATAATGATTCAAACACCTTATTTTATTCCTGATTCACCAGTTTTAGAAACATTGGAAATTGCGATTTTGTCAGGCGTTGAGGTTTGCTTGATGATTCCAAGCATGCCGGATCATCCGTTAGTTTATCGTGCAACTCAGTACTATGCAAAGGAATTAATTGACTTAGGAGCGACTGTTTATCGTTATGACGGTGGCTTTCTACACAGTAAAGTGGTGATGATTGATAATGAGGTGGCCACAGTAGGATCAGCTAACATGGATATTCGCTCGTTTTCACTTAATTTTGAAGCTAATGCGTTCATTTATGATCCCGAATTTGCGGTACAATTAGAGGAACTCTTTATAAAGGATATTGAGGAATCGACACTTTTGACAACGGATTATTTTGATCAACAGTCTGTCTGGATGAAATTCAAGCAAAAATTTAGTCGATTATTCTCGCCAATATTATGAAAAAATACAGAATTAATTCAGGGGTAAATTTAGTTGTTTTACCCACCACACAATTTAAAACGCTGCATATTGCCATTGATTTTGTAGCGCCGGCATTAACCTCTAATATTAGTGCGAGATCTCTTTTATCTTATCTTATGGCAGTTAGTGCGCGGCAATACCCAACACAGCAAGAGGTGGCCCAAAAAACTATCGATTTATATGGGGCACAGTACCAAACAGATGTTTACCGCTTTGGTCAAACCCATCATGTGCGCGTAACACTGCAATTGCCGGCTCCTGATTATATTGATGACGGCAATGATTTGTTAGTTGATGCGTTTAATTTCTTACAAGAAATGATTTTTGACCCGCTTCTAGATGGTCAAAAATTTGACCGAAAGGTCTTTGTCAAAGAGCAACAAAGCCTGATTAATGAATTAGAAAGTATTAAAGACGATAAACCACGCTATGCAATTAGTCAATTACGAAATATCACTTACGATGTGCCAAATTTACAATCATCATCAGCAGGTGACATTGATTTGGTCAAAAATTTGACACCTGAGTCGCTCTACACTGCTTACCAGAATATGATTTCAAGTGATCTTGTTAATATTGTTGTTTTGGGTAATGTCAATGAAAGTGATGTTGAATCAATAATCAAGGACTGGTCGATTTCTCCACGAAGGCTACCAGTATTACAGCCATTTTATCGTCAGGCGCTGCGACCAGCTACTGTTGAAAAGAAGCAATATCAGCGGGACATTAACCAAGCCATGTTGACATTAGCAATGCGTTTGGATGTACCACCGTTGGATAAGCAAAGATTTGCGGCTATGGTGATGAATGCTTTGTTGGGCGGATCTCCTTTGTCTAAGTTGTTTATGAATGTACGAGAAAAAGCGTCGTTGGCATACAGCATTTATTCAAAATGGCAATATGACACTGGTTTCTTATTGATTGCGGCCGGCTTAGATGCTGACAAAGTGGTGCAAGCAGAAAAAATGATTGACGAAGAGATTTTGGCAATTCAAAACGGTGAATTTGAGGATAAAGTGGTAACCTCAATTAAAAAAAGTTTGATAAATGATTATCTCAGTCAGCAGGATTCGCCGAATAGCCAAATAGAAACTGCTTTTTCACGTTTGCTGACTGGTAGTGAGACTAGTGAGTCTGAATGGATTAAACAAGTACAGGCTGTCACTGCCAATGATATTCGACTTGTAGCAAAAAAACTTCAGATACAGAGCAGATTTATATTGTTGCCTAAGGAATAGCATGCTAGAAAAGTATTACAAACAATTAAAAGAAAAAGTATTGATTGAAACAATGCCGGATGGGTTAAATGTGGTGATGGTGCAAAAACCAGAGTACCACAAGACATTTGCTGTTTTGACAACCGACTTTGGTTCACTTGATGAAAAATATCAGATAGGACATGACTCACCAAAGCAAATTCCTGCTGGCACTGCTCATTTTTTAGAGCATAAACTTTTTGAAAAAGAAAATGAAGATGCGTTTACGCGTTTTGGTCAATTAGGGGCGGATGCTAATGCCTTTACAAATGCCTATCAAACCAGTTATTTATTTTCTACGACGCAACATGTTGTACCCGCACTCCAGCATCTTTTGCAATTTGTCCAAACACCTTATTTTAGCGATAAAACGGTTGCAAAGGAGCAAGGCATTATTGGGCAAGAAATTCAAATGTACCAAGATGATCCAAATTGGGCTGTTTACATGGGCATCTTGTCTATGATGTATCCTGACTCGCCAATGGCGCACGATATCGCCGGTACACAACAATCTATTGCTACAATTACACCAGAATTATTATATGATGTGCACCACGCTTTTTACCAACCTAGCAAACTCACACTGCAAGTAATTGGTCATTTTGATGCACACGAAATTTTAGAAATAATTAGTCAAACACAACAATCATTTTCGACTACCTCTTCAGAAATTAAGCGGTTAGTGCCAAATGTTCAACCACGTGGTAGTCTGTCTACTACACGTCAATTTAGTATTTCACGCCCCAAAGTCGCATTTGGAATTCGCATTGATGGCAAGCCATTAAGCGGGACAAATATTACGAAGCGTACTTTAGCTGCCGACTTACTATTAGATTTACTTTTTGGTGAGCAAACGAACTGGTATCAAAAGTTGTATAATGAGGGTGTTATTGATTCAGAATTTGACACATCATTTGATTTAATACGTGAGTATCAGTTTATCAGTATCTTCGCTGAAACCACAGCTTATCCGGCTTTAGAAAAGGCGATTCAAACGCAAATTGAGCAATATCGTAGCGCATTAAAAAATCAGTCCCTTAGTTTTGAACGACTTAAACGTGCAACAATTGGTGAAGGCATACAGCGTCTCAATTCACTAGAAAATATTGCCCTTCGAGGAGATGATGCCTTGTCTGGGGCTAATCTTTTTGATAAGATAGAGTTGTTACAAGATTTAACATTTGATGACATTCTTGTAACAGCAGATACAATTTTTCAGAATGCTGTGTTGCAACGATTCGTGTTGCAAAAATAGGTTTTAGGACATTTATGAGTGAAACATTAACCAATCAAATTGGCGAGCAGTTAAAAGGTGCCCGCCAAGCTAAAAATTTAACATTGGATGATATTCAGGATATTACCAAGATTCAACGTCGCTATTTGGTGGCGATTGAGGAAAACAATCTCAGCGTCTTGCCGGGAGATTTTTATGTGCGTGCCTTTATTCGTCAATATGCCTTAGCTGTAGGTTTACACCCAGATGAGGTTTTAGGGGAAAAGCCACCAGTGTCAATTTCACGTAGTAGTGATTTGAGTCGTGCGCACCAAGATGATGATGGGATTATGCGCGCAGGCATAGATCACACAATGACAGCGAAGTCTAGATTGTCCAACTTTATGCCGACGATATGGATAGGTTTGCTGATTATTATTGCGCTTGCAGTGATTTGGTTTGTTCTGACTCACGTTGGTACTGGAACGTCACAAAACAGTGATGGCGGCAATGTTTCAGTTTCGTCTTCGGCTGTGGCTAAATCTTCGTCTGATGTTACATCCTCAAAAAAATCAAGTTCTTCTTCGTCTGCTTCGAGTTCCAGCGAGAAAAAATTGGATTTGAGTTCGCCTGAAACAGATACTAGTTTACAAACCACAATATTTAATTTATCTGACGAAAACACTAAAAAGCATACTGTTGTGATTAAAGCGCAAAGTACAGGTACAAGTGTTAAGGTGAGTGATGGTAATAATGCCATATTGTTAAATGAGACGGTTTCGGCTGGCAATGACAAAACAGTAGAGATTCCATCTGGCACAACCTCTTTTAATGTACAATTTACTAATGTTAGTAACGCTACTTTAACTGTGGATGGTGAATCTGTACCAGTAGATGGTGCGACAACTGCTTTTTGGAATGTGTTATTTAATTTAAACAAATAGAAGGATTTCTCATGAATTTACCTAACAAATTAACCGTTTTCCGTATTATTTTAATTCCAATCTTTATCTTGTTACTAACAATACCACTAGATTGGGGAAATGTGGAGTTGGTGGGCACTGAAGTGCCCACCACATGGTTGATTGCGGCGATTGTCTTTGCAATTGCTGCAATAACTGATTTCCTAGATGGTAAAATTGCACGGAGTCAACATTTAGTAACAAATTTTGGTAAGTTTGCAGATCCATTAGCGGACAAATTATTGGTGATGACTGCTTTGATTTTTCTGACTAGTTTTGGGGTTGTGCCAGCTTGGATGACTGCCGTCATTGTCATTCGCGAACTGGCTATTACTGGCTTGAGAACACTGATTGTTGAAAATAATGGTCAAGTGCTTGCTGCACAAATGCCCGGTAAAATCAAAACATTTTCTCAAATGTTTGCCATTTTCTTTTTGTATATTCATAATGCACCGTTCGCCGTGGTTGGCTTTCCAATAGGAGATGTCTTATTGTGGATAGCAGTTATATTTACGATCTATTCAGGAGTGGACTATTTTTGGCAAAACAGAGTTGTTTTTTCGGACGGGTTATAATACATTTTCAAAGCGCGGGAAGCGCTTTTTTCGTATAACAAAGTATGAACAAAAGATAACGAACAAATGTTCGAAAAAGACTTGCTTTTGATTCTAGAAACAGTTACACTAGTCAAGTAAGATAAAAGGAGTTCGCCGCATGGTAACAAAAAAGACGACAAAAAAAGATGATAAAGCTAAAAAGGATGGCCGCCAGGCTGCACTTAATGAAGCGCTAAAAAAAATTGAAAAAAATTTTGGTAAAGGCTCTGTGATGACTTTAGGAGACAATGCGCTGACACAAGTGGAAACAATTCCCTCGGGATCTGTTAAGTTAGACATTGCTCTGGGCGTTGGTGGCTACCCTAAAGGGCGTATTATTGAGGTTTACGGACCAGAATCTTCTGGAAAAACAACCATTGCACTACATGCTGTTGCTGAAGTACAAAAACAAGGGGGAACAGCAGCATATATTGATGCTGAAAATGCCTTGGATGTTAAGTATGCAGAGGCTTTAGGTGTCAAAAAAGATGAACTATTACTTTCTCAGCCTGATACAGGTGAACAAGGGCTAGAAATTGCCGATGCCTTGGTTCAATCTGGAGCGGTTGATATGATTGTGATTGATTCAGTTGCTGCGCTAGTGCCTCGCGCTGAAATTGAGGGTGAAATGGGCGACGCACACGTCGGTCTTCAGGCTCGTTTAATGAGTCAGGCTTTGAGAAAGCTTGCTGGGACTCTAAATCGAACAGGGACTATCGCTATTTTCATTAATCAAATTAGAGAAAAAGTCGGTGTCATGTTTGGTAACCCAGAAACAACACCTGGTGGTCGTGCACTTAAGTTTTATTCAACGGTTCGCCTAGAAGTTCGTCGCTCGACACAAATTAAAGATGGTACTGATGTAACTGGTAATTTAACGAAGGTTAAAGTTGTAAAAAATAAGGTTGCCCCACCGTTTAAGGTAGCAGAAGTAGACATCATGTATGGTAAAGGAATTTCACAGACCGGTGAGATTTTGGATTTGGCAGTTGATCAAGATATTATTGATAAGGCCGGTGCTTGGTATGCATACGAAGGTGAGCGTATTGGTCAAGGACGAGAAAAAGCTAAAGATTACCTTGATGATCCTGAACACGCTGATTTGAGACAGGAACTTTATATTAAAGTTCGCCAAGCGTATGGCATCAATGGTGATGGCAACGATTTTGCGCCAACTTCAGAGGTGCCTGAAGATAAGGATGGTGCGGTTGGTCAAACTGCAGACTTAGATTTAGGTATTGATGATGATTTGACAGATGAGCCAATTGTATAAGTTATGTAAACATTTTAGGAAAACGCTAGGGCGTTTTTCTTTTTTTTGTTACAATGCAGATAATAGATTCCATGGAGATTAACATGACTAAAATATTGGTTGTCGATGATGAAGTAGCAATTTCAACGTTGTTGCAATATAATTTGGAGCAAAATGGGTTTGAGGTGACAACGGCAGGGGATGGTAGTTCCGCTTATCAATTAGCGAAATCAGAACAATTTGATGCAATTTTACTAGATTTAATGTTACCTAACGTGGATGGCATGACAGTTTTAAAACAAATTCGTCAAGATAAAATCACAACACCAGTCATTTTAGTGACGGCCAAAGGGGACGAATTTGACCGAGTGTTTGGTTTGGAACTTGGTGCTGATGATTATATTACCAAGCCGTTTAGCCCACGAGAAGTGATTGCCAGATTAAAAGCAGTGTTACGCCGTTCACAAATACCCACCGTCGAATCAGAAGAAACTGTGATTACGATTCAAGATTTAAATATCAACGATGGCAAAAAGATTGTTACTAAGGCTGGTCAGAGTGTTGCATTGACACCACGTGAATATGATTTATTATTGTATTTCGCCCAACGATTGGGTCGCGTGATCGATCGCGAAACTATTTTGACCGCGGTTTGGGGCTATGAGTATACCGGTGAAAGTCGTATGGTTGATATGCATATTAGTAATCTACGTGAAAAAATAGAAACAAATCCCAAATCACCAGAAATATTGAAAACGGTTCGTGGATTTGGCTATACAATGATTAGTTGACGGTCCTAGACCGTTTTTTGTGTAAATTTATCTTTACAATTATTTACATAAACACGACGAAAATAGGTTACTATTCCTAACAATGGCACAGTATTATATAACTTGTAAACAAGGAGTGGCCCCCAAGAGCCTCTACTACGACCTTGTTTTCATTACATAATCCAAAGGGAGAAGTACATCATGAACAAAAAAGTTGCAGGTATTATTGGAGGAATCGTTGTCATTGCGGCAGGGATTGCATTATATACCTCTGCTAATAATAAGTCGAGTGACAGCAAATCATCATCAACGTCATCGACGAAAGTTAGTGGAAAAGTGCTATCTTTGGGGTCAACTGCTTTACAGCCACTGGCAGAACAAGTTGCGTCCTCGTTTCAAGATAAGAATCCAGATGTTACAGTGACAGTTCAAGGTGGTGGCTCAGGTGCGGGCCTTAGCCAAGTATCAGACGGGTCAGCGCAAATTGGTAACTCAGATGTTTTTGCTGAAGAAAAAGAAGGTGTAGATGCAAGCAAGTTAGTTGATCATAAGGTTGCTGTTGTTGGTATTGCACCTGTTGTAAATAGTGATGTTCAAATTAGCAATATTTCGAAGACACAATTGCGTGAGATTTTCACTGGCAAAATAACGAACTGGAAAGACGTCGGTGGAAAAGATGAAAAGATTGTTGTGATTAACCGTGCAACTGGATCAGGCACACGTGCTGTGTTTGAAAAGAATATCTTAGATGGTCAAAATGCCGTGCAAGCAACAGAGCAAGACTCAAATGGTACTGTTCAAAAAATTGTTAAAACTACACCTGGTGCTATTTCATATCTAGCATTTGCCTACTTAGATGCTGATGGTATCAAGGCACTTAAATTGGACAATGTTAAGCCTAGCAAAGCAAATGTTGAAGACAATTCATGGCCTATCTGGGCATACGAACACATGTATACAAAGGGTAAGGCAACTGGTGCCACTAAGGCATTCTTGGATTACTTCTCAACAAAGTCAGTTCAAAAGACGATTGTGCCAAAGTTGGGTTACATTGGTTTGACAGATATGAAAGTAACACGTGATTCAAGCGGAAAAGTCACTGACAAATAATTAAATGATAGCAGTTAGTCAAAACAGGGTAATACCTGTTTTTTTTGTTAATCAAATTAGTGCTGATTTTTGTAGCGAAGATGATATGATAAACGTATGAAAAATAAATTTGAAAAATTCATTATTATTTTGGGCCTAAACTTGATTTTACTGATCTCCTTAACTCAAATTGTGTCATTGACAAGGCAGACTTTAACAGCCTTAATTTTTATTGTGATTTTGATTTCAATTATTGAAGCTTGGCTTTCTCAACTGTGGGAAATGAGTGATGCGACTGAATTAGCTGTGATGAAAAAAAGGATGCAGGACACGTTAGCTGGCGAAACTCCTAGAGGTGTATTAGCATCACCTGAATCGCCTTATTATGACTTGTTGCAATCTTTTAACGCATTACAGACGTATGTTCGGCATTCTCAATATGATAATAAACGTGATGTTGGCAATTATCAAACATTACTTACTAGCTTACCTGTTGGCGTGATCAATGTTGATCGACATCATACGATTGATGTTTTTAATCAGAAAGCTGCTGATTTATTGGGGGTTTCTTTACCAAAATTACCGATTTCAGAAAATTTGATAATTCGTCAATTTACATTATCGGAGTTAATTAGCCAAACATTTAATACACAATCAAAGCAACAATCAATTCTAAACCTAACAATCAATGGGGAAACGCGTCAATACGATGCTAGCACACTGTACCATCAATCTGGCGCTGAGGGTGAAGTCATGATTATGCTTTATGATTTGACGAGTGTTTTGCAAATTGAACGTATGCAAGCAGATTTTTTGGCCAACGCTTCGCATGAGTTTAAAACACCGCTAACTGCGATCACAGGATTTGTTGAAACATTACAAGGACCTGCTGGGGATGACCCTAAAACGCGAGCTCAGTTTTTGTCAATCGTAGCAAATGAGTCGCAACGTCTTTCTGATTTAGTAAATGATATTTTGTCTCTTTCTCGTCTCAAACATAAGGCTGATGGAGAAGTTTCAATGATTAAAGTATCTGAAATTGTCAATCAACAAATTCAAAAAATTAATAGTCAACGCGTTAAAATTCATAATGCTGTGGCAGAAAAATTTGAAGTGCTGGGCGTTTCTGAGGATGCCACGACGATTATTCAAAACTTATTGACTAATGCCGTGAAGTACAATGTTGAAAACGGTGAAGTGTGGGTGACGGCCAAAAAAGATAAGTCACAATGGACTTTAAGTGTTCGCGATTCTGGAATTGGTATTCCACTGAGCCAACAATCGCGTATTTTTGAAAGATTCTATCGTGGCGACGAGTCTAGACAGCGCAAAATTGCCAGTGGTACTGGTCTTGGGCTGGCAATAGTAAACGAAATTGTGACCAAACATAACGGTCGACTGCAAGTGAAATCTCAAGTAGGCGTTGGAACAACGATTACACTGACGTTGCCTTTGTAAAGAAGATATTGTGACTATCTTCTTTTTTTGTATTTAAAAAATTATAGAACTTATAAATCGCGATGTCAGTCCATAAAAGAGAACATATAGTTTTATTATTTTAAATTCCTTTACACAAACTTTACAAAAAGGCGTTCTGATATTTACACAAGTTTAAGATAATTAAAACGTAGTAGTAAATCTTGGGAGGCATTAAACATGTCGAAATCACATCGCGGCGCGATTGTATCTTCAATCGTTGTCGTGGCTATTGTTGCAGCACTCGGAACAGCCTATGCCACGCGTGATCAAAGCGCATCTGGTACTTCAATCACAGCTGTTGGATCGACCGCGCTTCAACCACTTGTTGAAGCGGCTGGTGAAGAATACGCTAAAGAAAATCTTGGTACATTTATTAATGTTCAAGGTGGTGGAACGGGAACAGGGCTCAGTCAAGTTTCCCAAGGCGCCGTAGATTTAGGTAATTCGGATGTTTTCGCTGAAGAAAAAGAAGGCATTAAAGCCAGTCAGTTAGTAGATCATCAGGTTGCTGTTGTTGGTATTGCACCCTTGCTAAATAAAGACGATGGAGTCAAAAATCTATCAACAGCGCAATTAAAAGCTATTTTTACAGGTAAAATAACGAACTGGCAAGAAGTGGGTGGTAAAAACCTTGACATTGTCATTATCAATCGTGCAACTGGTTCTGGTACAAGGGCGACTTTTGAAAAATGGGCCTTAGATGGTGCTGAAAGTATTTCAGCTCAGGAACAAGACTCATCAGGTATGGTACGCTCAATTGTGGCGACAACGCCTGGCGCAATTTCCTATGCTGCTTTTGGTTACATCGACTCGTCTGTTGTGGCTGCTAGTGTTAACGGCATAAAACCTAATAATCAAAATGTTGCCACTGGCAAATATGCCATTTGGTCATATGAGCATGTTTACACAAAAGGGAAACCTAATGCTCAAGTTAGTAAATTTTTAAAATATCTCACATCAACAAAAATTCAATCTACTTTAGTTCCAAAGCTGGGCTATATCTCAATTCATGATATGAAAATTAGTCGTAATGTTAATGGTCAAGTGGTTGAAAAATAAGCGTGTTCGTTGCTGACGCTGATTGCGCAACAACACTCACCGTGGAGAAAACATGGATAATATCACAAAAAAACTAATGCAACGCTCTGAATCAACTCGAAAAGATACTATTGGTCGTGCAATTAGCATGACAGCGTTGATCTTGATTGCAATCGTTGTTGTTTCAATTTTCGTTTTCGTTTTGAGTCGTGGCCTGTCCACTTTTTATAAAGATGGTGTCAATGTGAAAGATTTCTTATTTGGCACAACATGGAATCCTTCTGTAACTGATCCTGCAACTAAAAAGCCTTATATTGGGGCTTTGCCAATGATTTTGGGGTCATTTTTAGTAACGTTCTTGGCAGCCATTGTTGCAACACCGTTTGCAATCGGTACTGCTTTGTTCATGACTGAAATTGCACAAAAACGCGGCGCCAAAATTATGCAACCTATTGTTGAATTATTGGTTGGTATCCCATCAGTTGTCTATGGTTTTATTGGCTTAACGGTTGTTGTGCCAGTTATAAGAACAATTGCGGGTGGTTCAGGATTTGGTATTTTGTCAGGTACAATTGTACTTTTCGTTATGATTTTGCCAACTATTACTTCGATGACCGTTGACACTCTGAAATCTGTACCTCGTCATTATCGCGAGTCTGCTCTAGCAATTGGAGCGACGCGTTGGCAAATGATTTATAAGGTTGTTTTACGTGCTGCAACACCTGGAATACTGACGGCCATTGTATTTGGAATGGCCCGAGCATTTGGTGAAGCTTTGGCGGTTCAGATGGTTATTGGAAATGCTGCTCTGATGCCACACAGTTTGACAACACCTGCCTCAACATTGACTTCTGTCTTGACGATGGGAATTGGTAATACCGTCATGGGGTCATTACAGAATGACGTATTATGGACCTTGGCAATGATTTTGTTAATCATGTCATTGGTATTTAACTTAATTGTGCGTGCAATTGGACGTAGAGGAGCGATGAAGTAATGAAAGCAAAAACTGCTGATAAAATAGCCACCGGCTTTATTTATGCCATTTCAGGTATTGTCGCATTAATTTTGTTTGCGATGCTGTCATTTATCCTCGTAAGAGGAGTACCACACTTGTCATGGCATTTTCTGACTTCACCGGCCCGAGCTTTTGAGGCTGGTGGCGGTGTAGGTGTGCAACTCTTTAACTCATTTTATTTATTGATTTTGGCTATGGTAATTAGCTTCCCAATCGCATTGGGCGCAGCAATTTACTTAAATGAATATGCTAAGAAAAATTATTTTACAGCGATTGTCCGAACGGCAATTGAAATTCTAAGTTCGTTACCATCTGTTGTTGTTGGTTTGTTTGGTTTTCTATTGTTCGTTGTTCAATTCAAATTGGGATTTTCAATTTTGTCTGGTGCCATTGCACTAACTTTGTTTAATTTACCATTGTTAACACGTTCGATTGAGACAAGCTTGGCTCAAATTCCAGACTTACAACGTGAAGCGGGATCTGCACTGGGATTGTCACGTTGGGAAACGGTTCTACATGTGATTTTGCCAGCGGCTGTGCCTTCAATTGTAACAGGGGTTGTTCTGTCAGCAGGTCGTGTGTTTGGTGAAGCTGCCGCACTAATCTATACTGCTGGACAATCTGCACCTGCTTTGAACTTTGGTGATTGGAATCCGTTCAATATTTCAAGTCCCTTGAATCCAATGCGTCCAGCAGAAACTTTAGCAGTTCATATTTGGAAAATTAATTCTGAAGGCATTATGCCAGATGTTAACGCAGTTTCTGCGGGTGCATCAGCAGTGTTAATTATTGTTGTATTACTGTTCAACTTTAGTGCGCGTAAATTAGGTACCAAGTTGTATAAGAAACTAACTAGTTCGTGAGGCGACTATGACAAATCCTAACTTTGAATTTAAACCTGCCAGTGATTTTATTAGAGAAGACGCTCCCGAACGTTATATCTATAATATGGCATCTGACAAGCATGAAATTGCAATTTCCACGCATGACTTACAAGTGTCTTATGGTGATAACCTCGCTTTGAGTGAAGGTGATTTGGAATTTGAACGCTATAAGATTACGAGCCTTATTGGTGCCTCAGGTTCTGGTAAATCAACATTTCTAAGATCTTTGAATCGTATGAACGATGATGTTGCTACTGTTAATGGTCAAATTATGTATCGTGGTGTGGACATTAACACTAAAAATATTGATGTTTATGAGATGCGTCGTCACATTGGTATGGTCTTTCAACGACCCAATCCATTTGCTAAATCAATTTATGACAACATAACCTTCGCGCTAACGCAACGTGGCAACTACACGAAAGAACAACTTGACGAAATAGTTGAAACCAGTTTAAAACAAGCGGCATTGTGGGATCAAGTTAAAGATGAATTAAATAAATCAGCCTTAGCTTTGTCAGGTGGACAGGCGCAACGATTGGTTATTGCACGTGCCCTGGCACTAAAGCCTGATATTCTTTTGCTGGATGAACCTTCAAGTGCGTTGGATCCAATTTCTTCTGCTCAGGTTGAAGACACATTGATTGAATTAAAAAATCAATACACAATCATCATTGTGACACATAACATGCAACAGGCTGCCCGTATCAGTGATTACACGGCTTTCTTCCATTTAGGTAAAGTCATTGAATATGATTTAACACGTAAAATATTTACGCGACCTAAAGTTGCTTTGACAAATGATTATATATCAGGTAATTTCGGATGACAGACAAACAAGCAAAAACAATTTTATCCACACGTGATGTTCGTCTTTGGTATGGTCAAAAAGAAGCCCTACATGGTATTGATTTGGACTTTCCAAACAAGGGAATCACAGCTTTAATTGGTCCTTCTGGTTCAGGGAAAACTACCTATTTGCGCGCCTTAAACCGAATGCACGATTTGGAAGATGGTGTGACTGTAACAGGTTCATTTAATTTCAATGGGACTGATATATATGCACCAACGACTGACACAGTTGATTTACGCAAGCGAATCGGGATGGTTTTTCAACAACCTAACCCATTTCCATTCTCAATCTATGAAAACGTTATTTTTGGGTTGCGTTTAGATGGCGTTAAAGACAAAGCAGTATTAGATGAAGCAGTAGAGCGTTCATTAAAGCAAGCCTCAGTCTGGGATGAAGTCAAAGATGATTTACACAAATCGGCATTGGGGTTGTCTGGTGGACAACAACAGCGTGTTTCAATTGCACGTGTATTAGCAATGTCACCAGAATTACTTTTACTTGACGAACCAACTTCAGCATTGGATCCCATTTCGAGTCGTAATATCGAGGAAACATTGTTGAAATTAAGAGAAGATTATGCCATGATTATTGTGACACACTCAATGTCACAAGCTTCAAGAATTTCTGACCGTACTGCTTTCTTCTTGAGTGGGGATCTGATTGAAGTTGATCAGACGAAGCACATTTTCCTTAATCCACAAAAGCAAGAAACACAAGATTATGTTTCTGGACGTTTTGGTTAATTAAAACCAAAATAATTGCAAGACCACACTATACAAAGTCATGGAGGAGTTTGTTATGCGTCGATTATTTGATGAAGAATTAGCAGATTTAGATAGCTCATTTACAGAAATGGGGATGCTAGTGTCTCAAACTATTCAAAAAGCTGTTCAGTCATTTGTGGATCATGACCGCGAGGGTGCGCGTCAAATTTTAGAAAATGATCATCAAATTAATGAACGAGAAGCTGCTATTGAAAAGAAAACCTTTGAGATGATTGCATTATATCAACCTGTGACCACAGATTTACGTGAAATTGTCACAATTTTAAAAGCTGTCTCGGTTTTAGAACGAATGGGTGATCAGGCACGTAATATTGCTAACTCAACTATTCGAGTGAAAGGGACAAAGCATATTGCAAGCATCGAACAAGAACTTGGGGTTATCGGAGAAATGGTAGCCAATATGGTTTCTCAAGTGATGGAATATTATGTTAAAAATGATGCCCTCGGTGCTGAATCAATAGCTGAAGCTAACCATAAGCTGTCACAAAGTGCTGCTAAAGTCAGAACTGATTCCGTAAATGGTATGAAAGAAAATGCTGATTTGGTTGATTCTGCTGCTGATTATTTAGTGATTGCTGGTTACTTGAAACGTATTGGTGATTACACGACTGATATTGCAGAATGGATTGTCTATAAGCGTACTGGTAAGATCATCGAATTGAATCCAGGCTACAATTTCTTTATTTAACAGTCAAGCGTCTGTAAGGCGCTTTTTTTTATAGTCTACATTTGGTATAATTGTAATGTGAAAGTGTTATTGTATCAATATAGTAACCGTTTTCATAGAAAATTTTACGGGGGTTTAAATGCGCTTTATTGTTCGATTAGCAACAAACATGTTAAGTTTTTTGGTTTTATCAATGATATTCACTTCTGGATTTCGAGTTGATAATTGGGTCTCGGCATTGTTTGCAGCGTTTGTATTATCAATATTAAACGCTATCATCAAGCCGATTTTAACGGTTTTAACATTGCCGTTAACTATTTTAACATTCGGATTTTTTGCCATCGTTGTTAATGCGTCTCTCCTTGAAATAACGGCTAATCTCGTTGGTGGCTTTGAATTTACCAGTTTCGGCTGGGCAATGTTGATTGCTTTCATCCTATCAATTATCAATACAATTTTAACCAATGATTTGCATGTGCAAGTAGAAAGAAATTAAAATGGCACAAAACTCAGTAACAGTAGAACAACTAGTGGCTAACACGCGCCTGAAAATTGTTTCAGGTGAGCAGTTTCTTGACAGAGAAATCACGACGGCTGACATCTCACGTCCCGGTCTTGAAATGACCGGATATTTCAACTATTATGCACCAGAACGTGTTCAGTTGTTAGGCATAACAGAAACATCATTTTCAGAACGTATGAATCATGACGAATTGTTGATGGTTTATCGACGAATGGCCGATAAGACAACACCAGCGTTTGTTGTCTCAACAGGCTTACCGATTAGTGATGAATTAAAGCAAGCGGCAGAGGAAGCACATATTCCGATTTTGACTTCAACGTTGACGTCATCTCGTATTTTATCAAATATGACTTATTATCTGGGTGGGCAACTGGCCCCAAGAGAAAACGTCCATGGTGTTTTAATTGATGTTCATGGTCTTGGTGTATTGATTACAGGAGATGCGGGCATTGGCAAAACGGAATCAGCGCTTGAATTAATTCAACAAGGGAAAGCCAGGTTAGTGGCTGATGATCGTGTTGATATTTATCAAGAAGATGAAGAACGCTTAATCGGTGAACCCAATGGTGTTTTGCGAAACATGATGGAAGTTCGTGGTGTAGGTATCATTGATGTTCAGCAAGTTTATGGTGCCGTATCCGTTCGATCGCATGCCACCATCGCTTTGAACATTCATCTTTCAAATGGAAAAATTGGTGAAGCTAATTTTGACCGATTAGGAAATGATAATGATTCATTAGAAATTATGGGTGTTCAAATCAAGCGCATGGTTGTACCGGTCACCCCAGGACGTAATACGGCCAGTGTGATTGATGCAGCTGCTGTTAAATTTAGAACAGCAAATATGGGAATTGACGCGCTACAAACATTAGAACAACGCATGACGGCCGAAATGGCGAAAAATGAAAAGATTGATGCAGCAGGTGAAAAAAATGACTAAAATTGCCATATTAGGTGCTGGATCATGGGGAACAGCTTTGGCTAATGTTGTTGCTGAAAATAACCAGGACGTTCGTTTGTGGACTCATAACCCTGCTCAAGCCAGAGAAATAAGCGATCAGCATACAAATCAGAAATATCTACCAACAGCAATATTAAATGATAACTTGATGGCCACTGATAATATGGCACTAGCGGTCTCAGACGTCGATATTGTACTAAGTGTTGTGCCAACTAAAGCAGTTCGCCAAGTTGCACATCAATTAGCAGATGTTTTGGTAAAGCAAAACCATCGTGTTATTTTAGCGCATGCAACAAAAGGATTAGAACCTGTTACATTTAAACGTATTTCAGAGATGCTGTCCGAAGAAGTACCGGCACAATACCGTACAGCTTTGGCCATGTTATCGGGTCCGTCACACGCTGAGGATGTTATCAAACATGATTTGACGGCTGTTTCAATTGCTAGTGATGATCCTAATGCAGCCAAATTAATTCAATCAATTTTTGCAAACGATGTGTTTAGACCATATACGAACCATGATTTATTGGGTTCTGAATTAGCTTCTGCGTTAAAAAATATTATCGCGATTGGTTCAGGGGCATTAATCGGGTTAGGATATGGCGCTAATGCCCAAGCGGCATTGCTAACACGGGGATTAGTAGAAATGCGCGCGTTAGGTCAGGCAATGGGTGCTAAACCAGAAACGTTTTTGGGGTTGGCAGGCATTGGTGATTTGATTGTGACAGGCATGTCACCAAATTCCAGAAACTATCGAGCAGGTCGAGAATTAGGTTCTGGCAAATCGCTAGCTGAAGTGGAAAATACCATGGGAATGGTCATTGAGGGTGTTAGCACGACGAAAGCTGTTTATGAATTTTCTGTGCAACATCAAGTGGATATGCCCATTACAAAAGCAATTTATCAAGTATTGTATGAACAACTGCCGTTGCAAAATGCGATTACACAATTAATGCAACGAAATTTGCGCAGTGAAGATTAAAGAAAAGAGAAAAATTATGAAACCAGTACGTAAGGCAATTATTCCAGCAGCAGGGTTAGGTACACGTTTTCTACCTGCAACAAAAGCATTAGCAAAAGAAATGCTACCAATTGTTGATACACCAACAATTGAATATATTGTAAGAGAAGCAATTGAATCTGGTATTGAAGATATTGTTATCGTGGACGGTAAGTCAAAGCGGTCAATTGAAGATCATTTTGATTCAAATCCTGAATTGGAAAATAATTTGCGCGAAAAAGGTAAAGATGCTTTGCTCAAGGTTGTTGAAGAAACAACAGATATCAATATGTATTTCATACGTCAATCACATCCTAAAGGCCTAGGTGACGCTGTATTGACTGCCAAGGCTTTCATTGGTGACGAGCCTTTTGTTGTGCTACTTGGTGATGATTTGATGCAAGATGAGGTGCCACTGACAAAGCAGTTGATTGATCGATATGAAGAAACGGGAGAATCAACTTTGGCTGTCATGAAAGTGCCTCATGATCAAGTATCAGAATATGGTGTGATTGATCCAGCGGCTCAAGTGAACGACGACGGTCTGTACCGTGTTAAGAGTTTTGTGGAAAAGCCAAAGCCAGAAGAAGCACCTTCAGATTTGGCAATTATTGGACGTTACTTGTTAACCCCAGAAATTTTTGAAGAATTGGAAAACACAAAGCCTGGCAAGGGCAATGAAATTCAATTGACAGACGCAATTGATTCTTTGAATAATCGCCAACACGTTTATGCTCATGAATTCAAGGGTAGTCGTTACGATATTGGCTCAAAGATTGGTTTCTTAGAGACAAACATTGAATTCGGTTTGAAACACCCACAGACTAAAGATGCACTGCGTGCTTATATCAAAGAGTTAGCGGCCAAACTTTAATTACTAAAAAACGAGACTAGCTCTCGTTTTTTCATATTAATCATTAAAAGATTTAATGACAGGTTTTGCCCTCGACATTTTCTATAATAACGAGTACAATAGTCATAACAAAAAGTAAGTGTAGGTGTAATGATGCCAGAAAATATTAAAATATATGATGTTATTATCGTTGGAGCAGGTCCTGCCGGCATGACAGCAGCTACCTATGCTTCACGTGCCAATTTATCAGTTCTAATGCTTGATCGCGGTATTTACGGTGGGCAAATGAATAATACGGCAGAAGTTGAAAATTATCCTGGTTTTGATTCGATTTTAGGCCCCGACTTAGCTGAAAAAATGTATTCATCATCAACACAATTTGGTGCTGAATATGGTTTTGGGACAGTCGAACGTGTTGAATTAAAGGATGACTTGAAGTATATTCATACTGACATGGACGATTATGTTGCCAAAGCGGTTATCATCGCGACGGGCTCCGAGCATATTCATTTAGGAGCCGATGGCGAGGAAGAATATCAAGGTCGTGGCGTGAGTTATTGTGCAGTCTGTGATGGTGCGTTTTTCCGTGATGAGGATGTAGTTGTTGTTGGCGGTGGAGATTCGGCAATTGAAGAAGGACTTTATCTAACTAACCTGGCAAAGTCTGTTACTGTTCTACATCGCCGTGATAAATTGCGTGCCCAACAAATTATTCAAGATCGGGCATTTGCGAACCCAAAGATGTCATTTATGTGGCATACAGAAGTAGAAGCGATTACTGGTGATAATGACAAAGTCACAGGACTTGATGTTATCAATAATCAAACAAAGGAAAAATCGCATATTGATGCAGCTGGTGTCTTTATTTATGTTGGCTTAAAAGCAAACACTCAAGGGTTTGAAAATCTAGACATTACTGACTCTGAGGGATGGATATTAACTGATGATAAGATGCAGACGACAATTCCTGGCATTTTTGCAGTAGGAGATGTCAGAGTCAAAGATTTGCGTCAGATTACAACAGCTGTTGGTGATGGCGGCTTGGCTGGACAAGGAGTTTATGACTACATCAGCCATTTACAAACTGCTGTTCAAACAACTACAACTGACTGAAAAATGCGCACAGTAATGTGCGCATTTTTTGTCGATTTAATTATAGAATTAAAAAGCGCCTTTTGGCGCTTTTTGCTTATTTAACTATTTCGCAAAACTCTACAATAACGCCATCTGGTCCTTGCAAGTTAAAGAATTTAATTCCTTTTTCCCAAAATGGTAAATGTTGCACTTCCGTGTTAAGCAAATCAAACCCTTCTGCCTTTGCTGCCGAAAAAGCAGCATCAGCATCAGTTGTATCCATTGAAATATGATTGATTGCACCTGGTTTACCAACAACTTCATCTCCGGCCCAAGTTTCGATGACTAAGTTGTCACGCTGCATGAAGATAACTTTACCAGCAGGAAAATCGCCAGTTTTTTTAAATCCCAATTTTGTCCAAAAAGCCTCTGATTGTGTCAAAGATGATGTGGGAATACCAATGTGTTGTACACCACTATAATAATCTGAAAATGCCATAATAATACCTTTCTAGTAGAATTGCTACTGATATGTTCATTTTACGTAATAATTGCGTTAATTACCAACATCTATTGCCTGATGCTTTAAATTCTTAAAGACGTACTTGTCCGCGATTCCTGTGATGCCACCCTGGAATAGGAATGCAAAAATAGTTCCTAACCCGAAATTATACAAATTAGGGAAAGTGATCACAAAGGCAATAATTGCAAAAATCGTTGGCGGAATATAGGACGCCCACATAGCCTTGAAAGCCGACCCGTGAAAATATTTGAAACGTAAAATTTGCATCAAATCATCGGCAGGGTGTAACACTAAATTCACACGTTGATAAATCGAAATAGCAACGGCGATTAAGCCAACACCAATAAAATTAATTACTGTATACAATACAGTTGCTGCTACTGAGTTAGCATTTGGCATAATTTGATTGAAAATATTTGAAAACCATTGAATAAAAATTGAAAATGGTAACATAAACAAGAAATTACCAATGATACGATGCCAATCTAACTTTTTCATTAATAACGCATTCAGGAATGAAATAAGCATGCCAAGAACTAAAAATGCCCAAAACAGGACAAGTGAATTATTTCCTAATAAAGCTTGACCTAGATTAGCCTCTGCGGCAGTCCAATAAGCTGATCCCAAAAAAGCGGGTTTTATATGTGAAGCTGTGACGAGCGTCAAAACATTTCCCATCGCATTTAAAATCAATGAGATGACAAAAAACATAAGTGATTTGCTCATTGAAATGCTTCGCGGATTATGATGTTGCGCGTTTTGTGCCATTTTATGCCTCTTCGCCACCAACCTTAACGACTGCCTTTGAAACGACACCTAACTTACCATTCACGAAGTCATCAACAGTCTGGTAATCTAATTCGTGTGACATTAGCGATTCGACGTCTAACTTGCCTGATGATAACAATGCCAATGAGTCTTCAAATGCGTTTGGATTGATAAATGATCCTTGAATCGTCAATTGCTTTTGGAAAACTTCGTAAGTGTTCATTTGGAACTTTGCGTCGGGACCGCCAACACCAAACATCAAAACCTGAGCGCCACGAGCTGAGGCTTCAATTGCGGCTTCTTGTGTCTGTGGTAGGCCAACTGCTTCAACAACAACATCGTAAGTGCCTTCGGGAATTTTGTCCCCATCTTTTGTATTATACGTATTTTTCACGCCAAACTTTTCTTTGTTCATAGCAAGCTTTTCAGGAACAATACCAGCCAAATCGACTTGGTGAATGCCATAAGCTTGCAAAATTTGAACAAAGAGTTCACCCATGAAGCCGTCCCCAATAACCAATGCCTTTTGGTAAGGTGTCACTTTAAGAAGTTGAATACCGTGAACCGCACATGAAATCGGCTCAACCACCGCAGCTGACTTAAGTGAAACATTATCTGGAATTTGGTAAACAACTGATGCGGGCGCAGTAAAGTATTCTTCAAAGCCACCGTTGCGTGTTACACCAACTGCAGACAAGTTTTCGCAAAGCTCTGGACGTGCTGTACGGCAATACTTGCATTGACCACAGTAAATATTGGGATCAATTGTGACACGATCACCCACCGCAACGTTTGTAACATCAGAACCAATTTCAGCTACAACACCAGAATTTTCATGCCCCAGAACGATTGGTGGCACAGCATCGGCTGAGCCAGGAAGACCGGCATACAAAGCGTGATCAGTACCGCAAATACCAGCGAATGCTGTATGAATCAACACTTCATTCGGCTTTACCTCAGGCTTTTCAATGTTTTCAACCTCTAATTTTTTTGTACCAGTTAACACAAGTGCTTCCATGTTTGTTCTCCTTTTTACTTTGTGATTAAATTAACTTACGAGGACAATGGTAAACCTTTAACAAGATAAAGTCAAACGTTTATCACATTTATTTTAGTAAGGGGAGTAGACCATGTGATAGAATATTAAGAGAGTATGGAGGATTGCAATGGTAGCAAAATTAAGTGATGTCGCGGCGTTGGCGGGTGTTTCAGTAACAACGGTATCGCGTGTCATCAATAACTATGGTTCATTGAGCCAAAAAACAATTAATAAAGTTCACGAAGCTATGCGAGAGTTGCACTATCAGCCTAATGCCATGGCTCGTTCGCTGCAAGGAAAATCATCGCAATTTATTGGATTGATTTTTCCAAACATGGAAAACCCTTTTTTTACAGCTTTAGCCAGCGAAATTGAACAACAACTATTTGAGCTAGGATATAAGGTCATTATTGCAACTTCAGCTAATAATGTTGAAAAAGAGCGTCAGTATCTTCAAATGCTTGCCGCAAATCAAGTTGAAGGTATTATTACTTCTTCACATAATTTGGGTATTGGTGAGTATCAAAACACCTATTTACCAATTGTTTCTTATGATCGATATTTGGCGGATAATGTGCCAATTGTAAGCGAGGATAATGAACAAGGGGGCTACTTAGCTGGCGAGTATTTGTTGTCTACTGGGGCAAAAAAGCTGTTAATGCTGAGCGATGATGATGGCTCAGAATCACCAACTCATCAACGATATGCAGGATTTTTACGCGCTACACGACAGAATTCTATTCCTGTTGTCAGACAAAATTATAGTTTACAAGGGTTTGCTACAAATAAAGACATCAACAATATGGTGTCTTATATCGTTGAAAATGGTATTGAGGGGGTCTTTGCCTATAACGACGTGGCTGCTATTCAACTAGAAAATGCGCTGCAGAGAGCAGGTAAAAAAGTGCCAGAGGATATTAACATTATTGGGTACGATGGTACGCCAATTGTTCGACGGTTGCATCCAAATTTGCCAACAATTGTGCAGCCGATTGCGGCGGCCGCATCACAATTGATAGAAGTATTGTTTGCACTGATTAAAACACCAAGAACGACTGTGCCAACTGATAGTTTGTTGCCAGTGTCACTGTATTTACCAAAAGACTAACTTTTGGCGACATTTCGGAGGGGAAAATGTTTCTAAATTCAATCACTACATTGCCCAACTGGCTAGATCATTTAATTGCCAGTGATCAACACTTCACATTAACGGCATTTGCCATCATGTTTGCCTTGATATTCATTGAAACTGCTGGGATTGTGACAGGTTTTATTCCTGGTGATACTATTTTGATTACAGTAGGTAGCTTGGCTGGTGCCCATCACAATATTTGGGAATTATTTTTGGCGATTGGTATTTTTGCGATCGCTTCGTTTTTAGGAGATGCTGTTAATTATTGGTTGGGGGCATTGATTACGACACAAGTAGCTAAAATACCTTGGATTAAAAAATATTCACACAGTAACTTGACTGATGAAATTGCTAAAGATTTTCATCCTAAAAGATGGTTGTTATTCGTTGTATTGGGTCGTTTTTTGCCATTTATTCGTGTTGCTGTCCCATTGCTAGCACATCGGTTGGGGTTAGCTTTTCCAGTTTATTTACGAATGGCTGCCTTTGCTAGTGTTTTGTGGTCAGCCAGTATTGTCTCAATTGGTTATTTTGTCGGTCATTTGGAGATACCAAAGGCAGTGACTCTGACCATTTTTATCGTAATTGCTGTGATAGCAATTACTGTTTTGCGTACGAAAAAGTTTAGAAACTGGATTTTGACATTGTTCACACGGAAATAATTTTGTTATAATTTAAGAAAATGGGAAAAGAAGGTTAATCATGAGTTATCAAGAAAAATTGGCACAGTGGCAATCGGCGAATTTGCCTGACTATCTAGCTTCTGATTTGGCATCATATTCAGCTGAAGAGCAGGAAGATGCTTTTTATCAAAACTTGAGTTTTGGTACGGCGGGTATGCGTGGCCTACTTGGTGCTGGTACTAATCGCATGAACATTTATACTGTTCGTCAGGTGACTGAAGCATTGGCACGTTATATTGCTTCGCAAGGGGAGACAGCAAAACAGCGTGGCGTGGCAATCAGTTTTGATTCTCGTCATTTTTCTCCTGAGTTTGCGGCAGATGCTTCACAGGTACTTTCTGCACATGGTATCAAGAGTTATTTGTTTACATCATTGCGTCCAACACCTGAACTATCATTTGCTGTGCGCGAATTGAACGCGTTTGCCGGTATCATGATTACTGCTTCACATAATCCTAAAGAATACAATGGTTATAAGGTGTATGGTGAAGATGGTGGCCAAATGGTTCCCGACGCTGTTTCAGCAGTTGTGAAAGAGTTGGAAGGTATTGCTGATATTTTTGATATCTCATTGGATGAGACAAGCGCCAATGTTCAAATGATTGATGACGATATTGATAACCTTTACTTATCAAAAATGAAAGCAGTAACAGTTGATCCTGAACTAGTAGCACGTGAGGGGGCTTCACTCAAATTTGTTTATTCACCACTTCACGGCACTGGTCAGTATATTGGTGAAAAGGCTCTTCAACAGGCTGGTTTCACTAACTATACTGTCGTTAAAGAACAAGCTGTCATTGACGGTGATTTTCCGACGGTCAAAAAGCCCAATCCTGAAGATGCAGCAGCTTTAACACTTGCGATTGAATATGCAAAGCGCGAAGGTGCAGATGCGGTGGTCGCGACTGATCCTGACGCCGATCGGATGGGTGCCGCGGTTAAGTTGGCGGATGGTAGTTTCCAAGTGCTTACAGGCAATCAAATTGCTGCTGTATTAGTCAATTATCTCTTGACGGCGAAGAAAAATACGAACTCATTGCCTGAAAATGGCGCCATTGTGACGTCAATTGTTTCATCAAGATTTGCATCAACTGTTGCTGAAAGCTTTGGCGTTGAGACTGCGGACGTGTTGACTGGATTTAAATATATTGCAGCAACAATTGATGAATACGAAGCAACAAAATCACATGAGTTTTTGTTTGGATTTGAAGAGAGTTTCGGCTATTTGGTAAAGCCCTTTGCTCATGATAAAGACGCAATTCAGGCACTAGTGTTATTTGCTGAAGTCGCGGCATACTATAAGTCACAAGGCAAAACATTTGCCGATGGTGTTCACGAATTATTTGAAAAGTTTGGTTACTTTGAAGAAAAAACCATTAGTTTGGACTTTCCGGGTATTCATGGTAACGATGAAATGGCAGCCATCATTTCTGAATTCCGAAATAATCAACCAGACGCGATTGGCAGCGTCAGCGTAGCGCGTGTACAGGATTTCTTGTCTTCACTAGAAACTGATAACGCAGGTGCAACGCTCACACTCAAGCAACCAAAAGCTAATGTTTTGAAATATTGGCTAGCAGATGGTTCATGGGTTGCGGTTCGACCTTCCGGTACAGAACCAAAACTAAAGTTTTATATTGGCGTCGTTTCCGATACACAAGCAATATCGCAAGCTAAAATTGATAAAATTGCAAGTGATTTAATGACCCGTGCTAAGTAACACTGGACATAGGGCACTGTGTCTGATATACTGTTGTATGGCTAATAATTGCCATATTAACGACAATCCGCTGTGCGTTTAGCCTACGGGCAAGTGCAAGATTGTCGAATAGGAGAATGACCAATGCGTCAAAATAGTATTTTAGAAAATGTAACATCAGCACAATTGCGTACTGATATTCCTGAATTCCGTGCCGGTGACACTGTTAAAGTGTATGCTAAGATCGTTGAAGGTTCACGCGAACGTATTCAGTTGTTTGAAGGTGTTGTGATCAAGCGCAAGGGTGCTGGTATCCAATCTACTTACACTGTTCGTAAGATTTCTTCAGGTGTTGGTGTGGAACGTACTTTCCCATTGCACTCACCACGTGTTGACAAGATTGAAGTTGTTCGCTTTGGTCAAGTTCGCCGTGCAAAGTTGTACTACTTGCGTGCATTGCAAGGTAAGGCAGCTCGTATTAAAGAACGTCGTCGCGACGTTTAAATTACTGAAAAAAGCATCTCCATGTGAGGTGCTTTTTTTTGCGACAAAATTTAACCACAAATATGAATTGTGTGATAAAATGAAAGCGGTTACAGAAAATAACATATTGTTTAGGAGAATGCTTATGATGTCATTTGTTGTTTTAGGATTGGGCATCCTATTTTTATTAGTCTTGATTATCAAGTTTAAGATTAATACTTTTATTTCACTGATTTTAACTGCTGCTCTAGTTGGCGCGGGATTAGGTATGCCACTGGATCAAATTCCCACTTCAATTCAAAATGGTATTGGTTCATCCCTTGGTGAATTGGCCATTGTGTTTGGTTTTGGTGCAGTACTAGGAAGATTAGTCGCTGATGCCGGTGGTGCTTATCGTATTGCACACACACTGATTGCTAAATTTGGAAAAAAGCGTGTTCAGTTAGCAATTATGGTCGCGGCTTTTATCATAGGTATTGCGTTATTCTTTGAAGTGGGCATGGTGTTATTGATTCCGATTGTTTTTGCGATTGCTTTAGAAGCTTCAGTGCCGTTACTTTATCTTGGTATTCCAATGGCTGCTGCTTTGTCAGTAACGCACGGTTTTTTGCCGCCTCATCCAGCACCAACAGCGATTGCGGGGGCACTAGGTGCTAATCCGGGAACTGTATTAGTGTATGGCTTAATCGTGGCCATTCCGGCTGCTATTATTGCGGGACCGATTTTTACAAAATTAGCACAGAAATTTGCACCAGATGCTTTTGTAGTTAAAAAGCAATTAACGGCATTTGGGCAACAAAAGACTTTTCAAATTAATGAGACACCCAGTTTTGGTATTTCAGTTTTGACGTCATTGTTTCCTGTTTTATTAATGGGAATTACGACCATTTACACAATTATCTACAATGATGGTCAACCTTTTAAAAACCCGAAGGGAATTGACGCTTTCATTACTATGATTGGAAACCCGGTTGCTGCAATGATTATTTCTTTGGTATTTGCTTTGTGGGCAATGGGATGGCATCAAGGTCGTGCTACAAAAGATATGATGGTAACGGTCGAAGATGCTGTTAAATCAATCGCTATGTTGTTATTGATTATTGGTGGAGGTGCTGCTTTCAAACAAATATTGATTGATGGTGGCATTTCAAAACAAATTTCCGATTTGTTTATTCATTCAGCAATTTCGCCTCTGATCTTGGCGTGGTTAATTACTGTATTATTACGTGTTGCATTGGGGTCTGCTACGGTAGCTGCCTTAACCGCGGCAGGGCTTGTCCAGCCGTTGATGGCGGCTTCAGGTATCAATCCCGCTTTGATGGTATTGGTCATTGGAGCTGGATCGTTAGCATTTTCACATGTCAATGATGCTGGTTTTTGGATGTTCAAAGAATATTTTGATTTAAATGTTAAGCAAACACTGCAAATATGGACTGTATTAGAGACAATCATTGCTGTCGTGGGACTGGGAATGGTTCTATTGTTGAATCTCATTGTGTAATTGTTAACTTATGTGACAAGTTTTAACGTAATTTTTCTGTAATGTTTTTGTCAAAATGTAGATACTCTTTTTGGTCATAGTTGGTCTATAATAGAAACATACTCAAATAACATTTGAGTTTCATTACTCCCCCCAGTAATGTTTCAATCAGTTCCCCCAATTACTGATTGAACACCGATAGCTTCGGCTATCAATTCCCTTGACCATCCCCCTCTTAGGTCAAGGGATTTTTTATTATAAAAAAATATAATAATAAAAACCACTAATTTAAACATGTACAAGCGGCTGGAAGAGGCACTGTAATGTATAAAAATTAGTGGTTTTTATTGATTCTTATTTGGATGAGAGGGTACATTGAATGGATCAATTTCTTCACCGGACAAAGCGCTCAGACTAGAGTGTTCCTCGGTGGGCATCAATGTGTCATCAAAATTAAAGGCTAAGAGGGAATCGGTAATTGATTGTTCGCGGGAGATGTCATCATCATTGCGAACCTCAATCATAGTAGCATTTTCTGTTGTATCGTGTGTTTTCTTTAAAAAAGTTTCACGAGCTGCAACGCGTTGCTTAATATCTTCGACATTAACTGTTTCGGTTAAGTCAGTTACGACTTCAAATGAAACGCCTTCATTTTTTTTGAGATACTTGAAATTTGCCTCAGCAATAGCACCAGTCTGAACTTCAAGCTGTTGTGCCAAAAACCCTGCTTCTAGACTAAAATCAGCATTCTTATTCAGACTAAGACGTTGCTTGACTAGATCACCAGTCAATTCCCAGCGCTGATTTTTACTATCTTGAGATTTGATTTCTAGATCGCCGAAAGCAGCATCAGCAAAAAATTCTTTGACAGAAGTTAAAGTGTCAGTTGGAAATTGGCGTGCAATCTCTTTTCCAGCCCAGTACAGAATGTGAGGATAGTCTTCTTGTAATAAATTAACGAGTAAACCATCGCGTAAAAGGCTGAGTGCGAAGCTATTGACTTGAAAATTTGTTCGTAAAATTTTATCGTAATCATTGATGTCCATAAGTGCGGTAATCCTTTCATTTCATTATACACAATTATGACTGTGAAATGCTTGCATTTTTAATTAAGCCGTTCATAATTAATAATATGAATAAAAATAATCCAATTGGGTTCATTGATTCTGGCATTGGTGGTTTAACTGTTGTTAAGGCTGCCCAAGAACAACTACCTAACGAACAATTTATGTATATTGGCGATACAGCACGTATGCCGTATGGTCCTCGGCCAGCTCAAGAAGTAATCGATTATACTTTTCAGATGGCCAATTTTTTGATTGAAACAAAAAAGATTAAATTACTGGTGATTGCCTGCAATACTGCGACGGCTCGAGCACTACCACTGTTACAGACCAAGTTACCAATTCCCGTCATTGGCGTAATTCAATCTGGTGCCGAAGCAGCAGTTCGCATGACTAAAAGTAACCATATTGGTTTAATTGCCACCCAAGGTACGGTAACAAGTGGTATTTATGAAAAAGAAGTGGCTAACTTGGCGCCGAATGTTATAGTGCAGGCCCAACCTGAACCTGATTTTGTTACGTTGGTGGAAGACGATGACTATGAATCCGCATACGCCCAAAAAATAGTGGCAGATCACTTAAGTCATTTTGGTGATGACACAGTTGATACGCTTATTCTAGGGTGCACACATTTTCCGCTCTTAGCACCATTTATACAGGTAGCAGTTGGAAATGGCGTTAAACTAGTTGATGCCGGTGCTGAGACAGTGAAGGTTGTTAGGCAATATCTTGATACATACAACCTGCATTCAGATGTTGTTCACGGACATGATCATGATATTTATCATACGACTGGTGATAAAGTAACGTTCCAGAAAATTGCGACGAACTGGTTGTCACGAGCACAGCCACTGGATGTTCGTCATTTAGTGATAACCAAGAATCATTTAGAGGATGAAAGCGTATGAAAAGATTGATCATTGCCAGTAATAATGAACACAAAATGCATGAATTAGAATCGATATTACGTGATATCAATGTTGATTTGAAAGTCGTACCGTTGCGGGAATTAGATAATGTGCCAGAAATCATTGAGGACGGTCTAACGTTTGAAGAAAATGCCACAAAAAAAGTTACCACAATCGCAAAAATCGCGCCTAATGACTATATTTTAGCTGATGATTCGGGTTTGACGATTGATGCTTTAAACGGCGAACCAGGTGTTTATTCTGCTAGATATGCAGGTGATCATGATGACGACGCAAATATAGAAAAAGTTTTCTCTAAGATGGGTGATACTACTAACCGCGCGGCACATTTTCACAGTGTAATTGTATTGTTATCGCCTAACAAGCAGCGGCTGGTCACCTCTGGTACCATTGATGGTGTTATTACAACGCAACGACATGGTGATAATGGATTTGGCTACGATCCCATTTTTTGGGTGCCACAGTTCAATCGAACTTTTGCTGAATTAACGGGTTCAGAAAAAAATGCTGTTAGTCATCGTGGCCTTGCGTTGCAGTCACTTGGCAAACAACTCCCACAATGGTTGGCAGAAAATTAAGTTTAGCAATGAAAGGATAATTCATATTATGAGTCAATTTTTAATCGTATCAGATATTCATGGTGATCGTGCTATCTTTTTAGATATTTTAAAGCAATGGCAATCACGGGTTGATGGTATTTTTTATGATGGTGATTCGGAACTACCTGCTGATGATAAAGTGTTTGAAGGCGTTTCTACCGTGATTGGCAATATGGATGATGATCCTGACTTCGTTGATGCACGCTCAACAACGATTGACGGCGTTACTTTTTTCCAAACACATGGTCATCTGTATGATGCTACTTCCCTACTAGGTTGGGCTAATTTACAGCAAATGAGCCGAGCGGCGGATGAAGCAAACGCGCAAGTAGTGCTTTTTGGTCATACACATAAAGAAGGTGCTGTCACTTACCAAGGTAAATTGTTTATCAATCCTGGTTCTACAACCATTCCAAAAGGATCACACGCTAACTTAGGCGGCACGTATGCTGTATTGTCAGTTAATGAGACTAAGTTTACAGTGACATTTTATAATCGTCGACATGAAGCTTTACCAGATTTAACAGTGATTGTCGCACGATAAGAGTAGCGTGTTGTTGTTCAAAAAAGCCATTGTATCGTCGATAGAATGGCTTTTTTACGTTGTGATAAACGTGTATAATAATGTGTATGACAGAAACAGAACCACAATTTAACCAATGGTATGAAGAAAATACTGAAGTTGATGAATTATTACGTGATGCAGAAGCAAATGAGGCGGAGCGTCATGACGAATTATCATTGAGACCACAATATTTACGAGAATATATTGGACAGACACCGCTCAAAGATGAGCTGTCTGTCTATATTGCTGCTGCCAAGCAACGAGAAGAAGCGTTAGATCACGTACTGTTATTTGGCCCACCAGGGCTAGGGAAAACTACGTTAGCGATGATTATTGCTAATGAAATGGGGGTTCATATCAAGACGACATCAGGTCCTGCTATTGAGAAGCCAGGTGATTTAGTGGCATTGCTAAACGAACTTGAGCCAGGTGATATTTTGTTTATCGATGAAATTCATCGGATGCCAACCAACATTGAAGAAATGATGTATTCGGCAATGGAAGACTATTTTGTTGATATTATGGTTGGACAGGGACCAACTGCTCGAGCAGTTCATTTTCCCTTGCCACCGTTTACGTTAATTGGTGCGACAACTAGACCTGGCATGCTATCCAAACCATTGCGGGATCGGTTCGGTATTATTAACGCGCTCCAGTTTTATACACCAGAAGAGTTGCAACATATTGTGGTCCGCACAGCCGATATTTTGCACGCGCCTGTTAAGCCAGAAGGAGCTTATGAAGTTGCCTTGCGGTCACGCGGTACACCGCGAATTGCCAATCGCTTATTAAAACGGGTAAGGGACTTTGCGCAAGTACAAGGGAAACAAGCAATTGACAAAGAAATTGTTAGAGTTGGTCTAGATAAACTACGTGTTGATAATCGTGGTTTAGACGAAACAGATCATAAATTTTTAGATACTATGATTGCCTATTATCATGGTGGACCAGTGGGATTAAATACAATTGCAGCTAACATTGGTGAAGAAGCCGAAACACTGGAGTCTATGGTTGAACCTTATTTATTGCAAATTGGTTTTTTGCAACGTACCCCGCGTGGACGGGTGGTGACGCAGGCAGCTTACGAACATCTTGGCGTACCTTATCAAGAGGAACTATCATGAATTTTATTATTTCTGATACGCATTTTAACCACGAAAAAATTTTATATTTTGATAAATCAAGAGCAGATGCGTTGCGGAACTTAGACATTGAGCCTACAGTTTCCAATATGGATCAGTATCTTGAAAACCAATGGAACGATACGGTAAACGATGATGATGTTGTGTATTTCTTGGGTGATTTAGGTATGTTTCGTAAGAAACAGGACTTTGTTGCACAATTGGCTCGTCTAAAAGGACAAAAAGTTTTTTTCAAAGGCAACCATGACCATTCTGATCAACTTAAAGCAGCCTTGAAGGCGCCTGAAACAAAACTCATTGAGGTGGTCGATACGGCAAAGACTATTAAAATAAATGGCATTCAGGTTTGGTTAAGCCATTACGCAATTGATTTGCCATATCCAATTTTGTCGGTGCACGGTCACATTCACGAAGCAGAGTACGAAAGCCCTAGTATGGTCAATTTATCGCTTGACTCTGTTTTGATGCAGCAATATCCTTTTGGTCAACCCTTGTCATTTGATAAGTTATGGCTGGAATTAAAAAAGCGGTTAGAAATGATTGAACAATCATATGCTATTGAGTCGGAAAATAAGCGATTTGACCGACAAGTCGAGCGGGCATTTGATGAAGTCATTACCATCAACAAACCGACACCCACACAACGTCATGAACTCGCTTTATTGGTTGAATATCTCAACAAGAATCATTTAACTTATGCAGACGTACTAGAGCGTTTTGACATACCGAACGTGAATAAACAGCTGTCACTTGATGAAAAAATGGCTGTTTCACAAACGGGATATGAATTTGAAAAAGCAACGGGGCTAGCTGGGAACAGCGGCGGAAAAGGAAACTAATAATGACTACAGAGAAACACTACACCTTATCAGATTTTGATTATGATTTACCGGAAGAATTGATTGCGCAAACACCGCTAAAACAGCGCGATGCCTCACGTTTGTTAGTTCTTAACGCAGAGACAGGTCAATATGAGGATAAGCATTTTTATGATATTTTGGACTATGTCAACGCTGGAGATGCAATTGTGATGAATAATTCACGAGTTTTACCGGCACGTTTACATGGAGCTAGACCAGAAACAGGCGGTCATGCCGAAGTATTATTATTGCGTCAAGATCATGGTGATGTTTGGGAAACGTTGGTGAAACCTGCAAAAAAATCACCAGTTGGTTCAACAATTGTTTTTGGGGATGACTTGGATAATCCGATTATGACAGCTACGGTCGTGGGTGAATTGGAGCACGGTGGTCGTTATATTGAATTCCATTACGATGGCATTTTCATGGAATTATTGGAGCAATTAGGTGAAATGCCGTTGCCACCTTATATTAAAGAAAAGTTAGATGACCAAGAGCGGTATCAGACTGTTTATTCAAAAGTAGATGGTTCCGCTGCTGCGCCAACTGCAGGGCTGCATTGGACGCCTGAATTATTAGACAAGGTTCGAGCTAAGGGAGTTAAAACAGTCGAGCTAACACTTCACGTTGGGCTGGGAACATTTAGACCAGTTGATGAAGAAAATATTGACGATCACAAAATGCACAGTGAGTTTTATCAATTAAGTCAAGAGGCAGCGGATCAATTGAATGAAGTGCGTGCTAATGGCGGACGTATTATTGCTACTGGTACGACATCAATCAGGACGTTAGAAACAATCGGGTCAAAGTTGGACGGTGACCTAAAAGCTGATTCTGGATGGACAGATATTTTCATTAAGCCTGGTTATCATTGGACTGTTGTGGATGCATTCATAACGAATTTCCATTTGCCTAAATCAACACTTGTTATGCTGGTGGCTGCTTTTACTGGCCGTGATAACATTCTGAATGCTTATGCACATGCTGTTGAAGATAAATATCGCTTCTTCAGTTTTGGAGATGCCATGTTCATTCACAAATAACAGGGGTATAAATGAATGAAAAAAAGAACAACAACGCTTTTAGCTGCGAGTCTGGCTTTAGGTGGTGCTATTCTTGGTACAAATCAACTTTTTAGAATGGCCACAGTAGCCAGTGAAAAAACAGTTGTGCCAGATGATGTGTATCCAGATAACGTTTTATTTGCTAATCAAGAAAGGTTTAATCGACTACCACGAGAAACTTGGACAATAACTTCGTTTGATGGTTTGAAATTGAAAGCGTGGTATGTTGCTAATCAGCACAGTGAAAAAACTGTCATTTTAAGTCATGGCTGGCGTATAACCAAAGCTAGAATGGCAACTTATGGTGATTTGTTTTACAGCTTAGGCTTTAACGTTTTAGTGCCAGATAATCGGGCACATGGCGAGTCGGGTGGTAAATTTATTGGGTTTGGTTATTTGGATCGCTTTGACTATTTGCAGTGGATTGATATGGTTTGTCAAAAAGATAAACAGCAGAAAATTGTTTTGATGGGCATGTCCATGGGCGCCACAACGGTTTTGTCTGTAAGTGGTGAAAAACTACCAAATAATGTCAAAGCCGTAATATCTGATTCGGCCTATACAAGCGCCTACGATGAACTCAGATATCAGGCTGGACATATGTTTCATTTGCCGGCATTCCCTGTTTTAAACGTTTTAAATTGGATGTCTGGTTGGCGGGCTGGCTTTCAGTATTCTCAGGCAGATGCCCGTCCTTTAATTGCAAAAAGCCAATTGCCAACGCTGTTTATTCATGGCTTGGCTGATGATTTTGTGCCGACCAAAATGGTTTATGAATTGATTAAACTGCATCACGGAGAGCATGATGTGTGGTTGCCGAAGGGCGCAGGGCATGTTGCTGCTTTTGAAGAATATCCGCAAGAATATATTGAACGAGTTGCTGCATTTTTGAAACAGCATGTATTATAGGTCGCGTTATGAAACGCTTTGTTTGGGTGGTAATTCAAGTAAGTTGATTCAATAGCTGATGTCAAGAAAAATTATGAAAAAACAGATAGTTTAATCTGCTAAGAACTAATTTTCTGATTGAATGACACTAATAGTGAAAGAGAGTATGAATATGTACGAATATATTAACGGATTAATTACGAATATTACACCAGCTTATATCGTGATTGCCTCACGGAGTGGCGTCGGGTATCGTCTTTACACTGCAAATCCTTATCGTTTTGAGGAGAATGTTGAATCACATGTTTATGTGCAACAAATTGTCAGAGAAAATGATATCAGCTTGTTTGGTTTTATTGATGCGAATGAAAAAGCGTTGTTTAATAAGCTATTAAATGTTTCTGGTATCGGACCCAAAAGTGCTTTGGCAATCTTGGCTAGCGCTGATGCTACTGGATTGATTAATGCGGTGGAGAATAACGATAGCGCATACTTAACGCAGTTTCCAGGTGTTGGTAAAAAAACTGCGCAACAAATTGTATTAGATTTAAAAGGAAAATTAGACGATTTAGCAGTTGAAAATAGTACGGCAACACCAGCCACAGCGACAAATGATTCTCGAGCACTTGATGACGCGCTTGAGGCACTTTTGGCATTGGGATATACTAAAAAAGATATTAAAGTCGTAGGTGAGCAATTAAGTCAAACGAGCGATTCGACAGATGGTTATATTCGATCTGGCTTAAAGATGTTAGTGAAATAGTTCGGCTTTTACTGTCAATACGTCCAACAATTGACCTTGTTATTTGGGCGTTTTTTTTGTATGATAGGTAGGCTAATAAATTATTGGAGGTCGTCATGGTGATTATTACTGCGGGCATGATCGGCGTTGGGAAAACGACATTAACAGGCTTAATTGCAGAGCATATGGGTACACAAGCGTTTTATGAACCAGTAGGTGATAATCCTGTGCTACCACTTTACTATTCAGATCCAAAACAATACGGCTTCTTGCTTCAAATTTATTTTTTGAATCGTCGTTTTGATATGATTAAACAAGCACTTGCAGATGACAACAATGTGTTAGATCGTTCTATCTATGAAGACGCTTTGTTCACTGAGGAAAATCATAAAGATGGTAATATTTCTGATGCTGAAATGGATGTCTATACGAGTTTACTTGATAATATGATGGCTGAACTGCAAAAAATGCCTAAAAAAGCACCTGACTTGATGGTATACGCAGAAACGGATTTTGACACCATTTTGTATCGCATTAAAAAGCGTGGTCGCAACTATGAGCAATTTGATAACAATCAGGGATTGCGTGATTACTATTTCAAGATGTGGTCGGCCTATCGTGATTGGTTTGATGCTTATGATGCTTCACCAAAACTTAAAATTGATTTACAAACATACGATTTGGAGCAAAAGGATAACCAACAGGTGATTCTAAACCAAATTGATGATGCTCTAAAAGCGATTCGTTAATATTGACACCATGTTGTGGTGTTTTTTTTTTGAACAAAAAACCTACCACGTTAATTGTGGTAGGTTAAAAGTATCTATTAAGCTTTTTTCTCTGTTTCCAATAAATTACGAATTTCTGTCAGAACTTCAAGCTCAGGATTAGCTTGAACGGCTTCCTCTTTGTTAGCTTTGAAGACGCGGTTAATCACTTTGACAAGTATGAAAACAACAAATGCTGTAATCAAGAAGTTAATCAAATCGTTTAAGAAAGCCCCATACTTGAAAGTTAACGTTTTGCTAATGACTAATTGTAGTTTGTCTAAGTCTGAATGACCACCAGTCGCAAAAGCAATGATTGGCCCAATCAGGTTGGTTGTCAATGACTTTACCAAACCAGTGAATGCACCACCAATGATAACACCAACTGCTAAATCTAGAACGTTCCCGCGCATAATGAAGGCTTTAAATTCTGATAACATAAAATATCCTCTAATCTTACTAATATAATGTAACTCTATCATACAGGATAACCGTTGATTTACCAACATATTAACAGTTTTGTTCATTTAATTTTCATTTAATTGATATAAGTTTAATTTTTGATTGATATATTGTCGTTATTAAGTAAGTTTAAGGAGTGTTATCATGGATTTTATCAAACGAGCTGGTTTGTATTTACGGCAAAAAATTGGTCGAACTTTACTCATTACCTTGGTGATGAGTGCGATTATGATCTTTGTTTTGGCGGGCATTATTATCCAAAATGCAGCGATTCAAGCAACTAATAGTGCTAAAAACGCCGCAGGAACCACTGTTACGTTGAGTGCTAACCGTGAGAAAGCTTTCGCAGCAATGCGAAAAAGTCAGGAAAGTGCATCATCATCGAGCAGCAGTTCCACAACTAGACCAAGTATTTCATTACCTGGGGTTAGTATAACCACTGCTGAAAAAATAGCTGCACTAAGCAACGTGGCAGGATATCAATTTAGCAATAGTGCTTCAGTAAATGCCAGCGGTTTCACAGCGATTACAACAACATCATCAAGTGGTGGTTTCAAAGGTGGACCTGCCGGTGATACTTCAACCCAGGGTGATATTACTATCAGCGGTGTTTCAACGACGGCCGCCGAAACTAATTTTAAGTCAAAAGCCTATACAATTACTTCTGGTCGAGGCATAACATCAGCAGATAAAAATACGAATAATGTGGTAATAGAAAGTGAATTAGCAACAAGCAACAAGCTAAAAGTTGGAGATACCATTAAAGTTAAAACAACTGCCACGACGTCTAAGACTTACGAAATGAAAATTGTCGGTATCTACAAAGCCAAGACAACTTCTGGCAGCGCGGCACAAGGTGGACCTGGCCAACAATCTGACCCATCTAATACTATTTTCAGTAGCTATACATTCGCCGGTACGGTAAATGGTGATAGCACCACAGTTACCAGTGTTGTGTACACATTGACAGACTCTTCTAAGGAAGCTGCCTTTACCAAAGCCGCTAAAAAGTTAGTCTCAAGTAGTTTCAGTTTAACTTCTAGTGCTGAGACCTATGCTTTGCTAATGAAACCAATGAAGAACGTTCAAAGTTTTGCTAATAAGATCGTTTGGGTTGTTGGTATTGCCGGTACAATTATTCTTGCATTAATTACTGTATTGATGATTCGTGAACGTCGTCATGAAATTGGCGTGTTAATGTCATTAGGTGAAAGTAAAGTTAAAATTGTACTGCAATTATTCTCTGAACTATTTGCAATATTGGTTGTTTCACTTGTCATTGCGGGTGTTGCTGGTAATTTTGTTGGTAATGCCGTGGGTAAGCAATTAGTTTCACAGCAAACAACAGCTACACAGACAACCACAGCCGGTGCTGGATTTGGTGGTGGACGTGGCGGTGGATCTGGTGCACCAACTGCTGGCGCTGCAAATCGCGGCACAATGACAGCAACGGGTAGTCAAGTACAAACCTTAAAAACAAAGTTAAGTGGCTCAGCCATGGCTGAACTCGGTGGATTAGGCTTGGGTATTATTGCTATCGCAGTTGTTGCAGGGTCAACACCAATCTTCCGATTGAAGCCAAAAAAGATTTTGTCAAATGAATAGAGTCTCACTTGAAACAATAAAAGGAGTTAGTCAATGACATTAGCAATTAAAAATTTGACACATCAATATAATGCGCAGGAACGTCCCTTATATGAAAATGTGAATATGACATTCGAGCCACGCACACTGTATAGTATTGTCGGTCAATCAGGTTCTGGTAAAACAACATTATTAAGTTTTTTGGCAGGATTGGACACACCATCTGAGGGAACAATTACTTTGGATGATCAGGATATCAAAGCCTATGGTTTAACGAAATATCGTAACCAAAAGGTGGCCATTATATTTCAAGCATACAACCTTTTGAATTATATGACCGCAACTCAAAATGTTGCCTCAGCGTTGTCAATGACAAAATCAAAACATACTGGTGATAAAGAATATATATATAGTACGCTCAATAAGTTAGGCATTGATCGATCACTAGCTGATAAAAACGTGCAACAATTATCTGGTGGGCAACAACAACGTGTAGCGATTGCTAGAGCTTTGGCAGTCGATGCAAAAATTGTCATTGCTGATGAGCCGACTGGTAACCTAGATGAAGAAAATACACAAGAGGTAATTAGCATATTTCAAGAACTGGCTCATGAAGTTGGGAAAACAGTCATTATTGTTACCCACGAACCAAACGTTGCCAAAGCTGCTGATATTCAAATCAGTCTCAAAAATCGGCAGTTTACAGTTGTTTGAATCTACTATCAAACGTATCATATTTCGTTAATGTTGATTACAATAAGCTTATAAAAAATGTCTGTTTTGAATCTATAAACAGACATTTTTTTATTGACAAGCTTATCTTTTGAATGTATAGTATATGGCATAAACTATCTAGGAGAATAACATGAGTACCAAAAAAACAAAATATTTGGTTGTAACAACCTTTTTTATGGCGATTGTGTTAGTTCAAATGATTGTGCCGTGGTTAGGGATGTTACCACTTGGCGCATTTGTTGTTGGCGCTTCTGCAACAATCATTCAATTTACAGTTGCTATTGCGGCGATTATTTTAGGACCTAAGTATGGCGCATTCATTGGTGCTTTCTGGGGGGTGTTATCATTTATAAACGCGTTAACACATCCTGGGACTATCGGTTCATTGATGTTTCAAAATCCATTAACGGCGATTGTACCGAGACTCTTGGTAGGTTTGTTAGTTGGCTATCTATTCAATGCACTATTCCGAAATCGTCGAGTAGGCACGAAAGTCTTTGGATTGGGATTGCTAGGCGCAGTCGCCGCTATAATTAACACAACGGGTGTTGTATTGTTAACGACAATGGGTTTTACTGTTATGCATACAAATTTCACTGGTATTCCAACGCATGGTATTTTGCCTTGGTTAGTCGGTATTGTATCATTCAATGCAATTTTTGAGATAATAGTCGGTTTTATTGAAGTCGGCCTTGTTGCTGGTGTTTTGTTACTCATTGCAGAAAAAGCTGATATTAAAGGGTAATTAAATGCGTCCACCCAGACTCGAACTGGGAGCAAAGACTTAGGAGGTCCCCGTTTTATCCCGTTAAACTATGGACGCGGTACTCATAAATTATACCGATTTTAGATGATAAAAACAAATATTATATTGAGAAATCTGCAATCGAATAATGTATACTAACAATAGATAAGTATAAGAGGTGATCATCATGACAAATAATAAGACAAAATATTTGATTGTAGCGACGTTTTTTATGGCGATTATTTTACTGCAAGTCTTAGTGCCATGGCTCGGGTACATTCCGTTAGGCGCTGTTATTGTTGGTGCACAACCAACAATTATTCAATTTACTGTGGCACTGGGGGCTATTATTTTAGGTGGCAAGTGGGGTGCGTTCTTGGGTGGCTTTTGGGGTGTGATTACTTTATGGCAAGCCTGGTCAACCCCTGGTACGATTGGCTCATTGATGTTTCAGAATCCTTTCACAGCACTTGTACCAAGAATTTTGATTGGTGCTGTTGTAGGTTGGCTGTTTAATCGGTGGCTCCGTCAGAAAAATTCCGGTTTTCGTACAATTGGTTTAGGTGCACTAGGCGCATTGTCAGCTCTTATCAATACGGTGGGTGTGGTATTATTCACGGTAGTTGGTTTTACAATCATGAAAACCAATTTTACCGGTATTCCAAATCACAATTTGTTAGGATGGTTGGTAGGGCTTGTATCCTTTAACAGCCTGTTCGAAATTATTACTGGCATTATACTTGTATCTGTCATTGGTAATATCATTTTACCGATGGCACAGCGAGCTGGTATTCACGGATAAACAATCAAACCGCATTGGCGGTTTTTTTATTTGTATTCTGTTAAAAAATATGTAATATTCTGATAAATTTTGATATTTCAGGGATTGATTCAGTATTTTTTATTGAAAAAAATGATGATTAAACGATTCAGAAATGGATTTATTGGTCAAACGATTATGATATGACCATTTATTTGCTACTAACTTGATGCAAAAACTATTGATTTTTTGAAATATTATCATGCCAATGTGTTGTTAAAAAACTAGTATCACTAATCGAGGTGCTAATTAAAAGCTCACTGAGGTATGCGGCTTCATGAACAGGCAACAAAGGATCGGACATTAACCAAGACACAGTGGACTGACCTAAAAAGTGTAGTTGTTGATCGACTATAAAATTGGCGCCATAGTCATCGTGACGAATCAGATTAAATGGTGCCCAGTGCTTTTTGAAATAGCTGATTAATAAATTAAACAGTTCGAAATCTGGACCTAATTGTTGATAAACAGTAATGAGAGACGACTGATTAGCAGACAAAACTTCAAGCACGTGTTGCCTCATAGCGCGATTTCGAATATCAAAGGTTACCGGACCTTCGTGAATTTGACAATGATTGATTGTATCTTCGATTTCCGTGATAATTTTTTGAGTTAGATAATTGCGAAGAATATCAGTAGGTTCGCTAATGTAAAGGTAGCAAGTTTTGCGATTGATATGACATTGACGCGCAATTTGTGAAATAGTAATTTTCTCAAGGGGATAACATTTTAATAAGTCAATAACAGCGTTCAAAATATCATTTTGGCGTCTTTTAGCATTGCGATAGTTGCTATTTTCCATGATTTCACCTCCAAATAATACTAAAAATGAATATTGTGTGAATTTAAAAAGGACAAATATGAATATAATTGACCATAACATTTTATAACATTATTTGTCAAAATAGAATGTGTTCAAGAAAGACTTTACAAGTAGGAATCATTTGGCCAAATGACTTATCGGTCACTATTTGAACGACAAGAGAGCATTTTAAAATATTTTAGGAGAAATATTATGATGAGAACAGTTAAGCGTATAAGTGTAGCACTAGGTAGTTTAGCAACAATGACATTATTGAGTAATGCGACGTATGTAGCAACCCAAAATGTTTCCGCTAATTCATTGTCAGGAAATTCGCGCGTTACTTTTACTGGTAACACAGATCCTGCCAGTAGTTTGAAGTTAACACGAGTTTCTAATTTTGATTTTGGTTCATCCGAACTAAGATCAGGAACGAATACAATGACTGTGCTTGGTGATTATTCTATTTCAGTTGAGGACACGCGTGGCGGTGATCAGGGCTATCAAGTACAAGCAAAAGCATCTGAAATGAAGACTGCTTCGGCTGTTGTCCCTGGACAAAGTTCGGGTCTAACTTTACCAATTAGTAGTTTTAAGCTGACGATTGGTAATGGCAATACAAATTCGATTGGTGGTTCAATTCTTGGAAGCCAAAATAGCGAAATTTATACAGTTGCTAACACAATTGCCACTGGAGATGCTAATTCTAACGGATTAAACAGTACTGGTTTAGTGAGTGCGGCCGTTGACTTTGCCAATACAGGTGTTAAGGCACTTGAGTATAGTGGCACAATCGACTATACCTTGTTAGATGTTAAAGCGTAAAAACAATGATAACTTGGATCAAACAAAAAACTATTTTTTGTGGTCTGTTAGACATTTTGATTGTCAGCAGCTTAATCTCAATTGATCCAGTTAGTGCCAGTATTGCTCATACAGCCAAAGATCCAATTTCTATAGATGCAGTGCCAACATTTTCTGTTGATAGCATTAATTTAAAGGATAAAAAAATGGTGAATGGGCGATTGAGATATCAGTCTAAATCATCAGATTTGGCAGGTCCAAATGTCATTGATAACAGAATTGAAATATGGTCCGGTGGTAAAACAGCTTATCCGTCAAGCAAGCGACCTGGAATTACGGTTTCGGCGAAGGCAAACCCAATGAAATTAAATCGTACAGGTGCTGTGTTGCCTGTTCTAACGTTTAATTTAATTGCGACATCTTATCAAGAACCAGAAAAGTTTCAATGGGGCTATGATTGTGCCGTCTCAAGGCCTTTAAATATTTACGGTAGCTGGCAGCAAGTATTTTGGACAACAGAAGCGACGAAGCAAAATTTTAATAATGAATTAGTGCACTTTTTCATTTATGCTATGGTGGAAATAGACGCGAATGTGCCTATTAAGGCGGGAGATTACACTGGCACAGTGGATTGGCTAACTGCTGAAGTAAGTCATTAAAGGAAAACTATGAAATATTTGAAATACCTTGTTTTAACAACAATTTTTGCTTTAGGTGTTGGATGTCAGGCATCTGTCAGTGCTGATGCCACCGCACCGCTGTTTAGCGTGAAAGCTGAACAACATCCTAATCAAATTGATAAAAAAGTGAGCTATTTTGATTTGAAATTGTCTCCCAAGGACAGTACTCAGCTGAAGCTAAAGCTTTCTAACAACGATAAAGAACAAGCAGTGTTTGCTATTCACGCAAACGCTGCTGTAACCAACGACAATTTGATTATTGATTATAGTCAGAATAATGCTGGACGTCTTTTGACAGGACCGGCTGACTTTCATTTTAATCGAATCGTTAATTATAATGGTCCTAAAATTGTGACTGTACCAGCTAAGACTATAGTAACAATCGTTGTTGACGTTAACATGCCGCAACAGCCTTTCAATGGTATTATCGAAGGCGGTATCTATATCACAAAACAGTTAGATGATAAGACAAAAGAGCAGGGTGGTATGCAGAATCGTTTTAGTTACGTGATAGGCTGTGTGATACGAGAAAATGATCAGCAGGTTCAACCAAAAATTGTTGCTAAAACCATCAAAACAAAGACACAATTATATCGCCCCAATGTCATCTGGAAAATGTCGGCGCCAAATCAAATCAACATCTCTGATTTAACTGTTGACGGTGATATAACGGATCTTCAAAATAAAAAACAAATAATGTCACGTCATGAAACCCAACGTCAAATTGCGCCAACATCTAACTTTAATTTGGTGTTTAAAGGGGATAATGATTTGAAGTCCGGACGTTACTTGGCAAAAGTAGTGATGAAGGATAAACAAGGGCATATTTGGCGATTCTCGCAACATTTTACAGTTGGTACTTCGGTCAAAACCCAAATGGTCAAAAGGTGGACGATGAAGTGGTGGTATTGGCTCTTGATCATATTGTTAATTACAATCACTTACAAACTTTATCAACATTTTAAGCAAAAAAAGCAAATTTTACGGCACGAGAAGAAGTCATAACAGCTAACGAATCATGTTGAGCATATTGCTCAACAATACATAAAATAGTCATCAAAAAAGTCAATTTCGATTTTGAAATTGACTTTTTTGTTTATTGAAGTCCAGTTTGTGATTTACTGCTAGCAATCAATTGGACATTATTTTCACTGCCACTTGGTGTAAATATAATGACTACTTTGGCACCGCTTTGACTCTGCCATGTGGCATAGGCATACTGGCTATCAGCCGTCAAATAGGTTGGGTCACCATAAGTTTGACGAATGGTATTGTATGAAGTGCTACCTAAGGCTAAGTTGTTATATGCTGACAGTGTCCACTTGCCCACTGTGGTTGTTGCAACACTGCTTGAGGTTGCACTTGACGAAACACTGCTGCTGGCTGAACTATCAACAGGTGCTTGTGTTGCGTCTTGTTTTGCACTACTAATAGCAGCTGCTACTTCGCTACTAGCGCTTGCTGGTGCTTGTGTTACAGTGACAGTACTTGAACTTTCAGCGCTAGAAACTTCACTTGTAGAAGATTCTGTAGTAGATTCTGTACTAGAAGTTGATGCTTTTTTAGTTGCTTTTTTCTTTTTACTTGAACTCGTACTAGATGATGAAGTGGTTGTTTTACTGTCATTAGATTGTTGCCCAAGAACTGTAAAACCGACAATAACCAGTGCGACGACGATTACCAACGTGATAATTAAATTCCGTTTTTTATGTGATTTTTTAAAAGGTTGACGCTGCATGAAAAATAAATTCCTTTCTGAGTGGGGAAGATTTTGCCAATGACTTGACGTTTGCTGATCAACTAATAATAGTCGAGTGTAGGCTACATCAATAATAACAGAAAATGAGAGAAAAGTATGTTAAAATAGAAGCTAGTGACGTATCGAGACAAGCAACAAGGATGACCTCAGTGTTATAAGACCAGTAGAATCCTGTTATGATTTATACGAAAAAAAGAGAAAGCAAACAACCCTGTTGCTTGCTATTTTCAAATATCATTTATAAGGAAGAATTATGACTAATTTAAGTATTATTCCGTTTGGCGGGGTCCGCGAAAACGGGAAAAACATGTATGCTGTGACTGTGAATGACGAAATTTTTATTTTGGATGCTGGGCTGAAATATCCCGAAACTGATCAGCTTGGTGTTGATGTGGTTGTACCAGATTTTGAGTATTTAATCAAAAATACAGATAAAATTGCTGGTGTATTTTTATCACATGGACACGCTGATGCGATTGGGGCATTACCTTATTTTCTGCAACAAGTAAATGTGCCAATATTTGGTTCTGAATTAACGATTGAATTAGCTAAACTGGCTATCAAGGATCAAGACGCCTTAAAAGATTACGACGATTATCATGTTGTCAATGAAAAAACTGAAATTGATTTTGGCGATGTCAAGGTATCATTTTTCAATACTACACACTCAATTCCAGAATCGCTAGGGATTGTGCTAGGGACTGAATACGGGCAAGTTGTATATACTGGTGATTTCAAATTCGACCAAACTGCTGAAAGTTACTATCGGACAGATATTGCACGTCTAGTGGAAGTTGGTCAAAGTAAAGTCTTGGCATTATTGGCCGATGCGGCTGGTACAGAAGGCGGCGCTGACTCAGTTAATGAATCGAAAATTGGCGATTATATTTTAGAGACGTTCCGAGACAATAAGAAAAAACGCATTATTGTTGCTGCGGTTGCGTCAAACATTCAAAGAATTCAGCAAGTAATCAATGCCACTGCTGCAACAAAGCGGCAACTGGTTTTGTCGGGAAACGATATTGAAAATGTCGTGAGAACAGCAATTCGTTTGAAAAAGTTGCATTTGCCAATTCCTGAAAGTAAGCTTTTTGTGAATTTGAAAAATGCCAAAAATTTGGCGGCTAGTCAAACCGTCATTCTTGAAACCGGTCGCATGGGAGAACCGATTAAACATCTTAACCGGATGGCTAATGGCGAGGATAAGTACGTTCATATTGGTGAAGAAGACCTCGTATTTATAACGACGACGCCTTCAACTGCAATGGAGGGCGTTGTTGCGAAGACGCGGGATATGTTGTTTAAGCAGGGAGCAGATGTCAAGCAAATCAGTAATGATATGCGGTCAAGTGGTCATGCCTCTCGCAATGATCTACAAATGATGATTAACATCATGCAACCGGATTATTTTATGCCTATTCAAGGTGAGTATCGTGTGATGACAGCTGCAAAAGATGCTGCTGAGGAAGTCAATATTCCCGAAGACCATATCATGATGGCTATGAAAGGTGATCAATTCAAATGGCTGGATGATCACTTTGAGTTACAAGATTCATTTACAATTGGCGAAACACTGATTGATGGCGCAGGAATCGGTGATATCGGTAATGTAGTGCTTCGCGATAGGCGCATTTTATCTGAAGATGGTATTTTTGTTTCCGTCGTGACGATTGATCGCAAAAAGCGGCAAGTTGTTTCAAAACCCAAGTTAACATCGCGCGGCTTTGTGTATGTTAAAGCAAATCGTGATTTGATGAAGGAAGCCTCAGACTTAACAGTTAAACAAATTGAAGATTACCTTAGTAATACTAAAAATTTTGACTGGAATGAGCTGAAAAATAGTGTTCGAGAAGTACTTTCACGATTCTTGTTTGAACAGACTCGTCGTCGCCCAATGGTGATGCCCGTGGTAATGGAAGTTAATCAAAACAGACGACCAAATAACCATAAGTCAACAACGACACAATCGGGAGCGCAATCAAATAAGCGTCAAACACCAAAAAAACCAAATAATCCCAATGTTACTAAGGTGACAAAGACTGTTAAGAAGGGACCACGTCGTCCAAACAATCGCCGTCCGCAACCCAAAACGGCTGAATAATAAAAACCCCAACTCAATTGAGTTGGGTTTTTGACTAATCAAGAAAGGAGTATCGTAACAATTATGAGTTGATTTTTAATTTTCATAATTTGTTATGTGACCGAAAAAAATGACCGACCATATTACGCCAGAAACACAAGCACTTATTGACCGTGCGCGACTAGAGATGAAACAAGAAAACTGGCACGATGCTGCGGAAACACTTGCTGACTTATATGAAAACTTGCAGACCTTTGACATTAATTATCGCTTAGTGACAGCTTTATTTATGGATAAACAATATCAATTAGCTTCCTCCTATGCTGACGATTTTTTGGCAGAATATCTCGACGATGAAACACATTTTCGAATGATAGTGGCACTAGCAATCCAAAATCAGAGCTTTGTTTACGCGCAACAATTAGCAATGTTATGGGATGATGAACAAACACAGTCAGATATTCTAGATGAAATTAGAACTGCTGAAAATCACGCCAAAGACACAATGGCAACAACTTTAGCAACGATTAGTCGTCAGTTTTATCACATGAGCGACTATGATTTGGATGCGCAACGTAATCGTTATGAAGCTGCTAGAAGATTACCGGTAGCTGATTTTGTTATTGGGGCCAAATTCTTATTAGTTGATCCGTTTGCTTTGCCATTAATACGTGCTACTTTATTAGAGGACTTGCAAAAATTAGATATTCAAGAACCTATTCAATATCGTTGGCTAGATGATCAACTTTACACTATCCGTCTGGACCAAATTAATCCGTTGACGAGTTCCGAAGTTTTTGAAAAAATTGCAACATTAATTGATGACCGACTTGGACAAGAAGATCCCGTAGCCTTGGAAATGCTAGCGCATCAAATGCGGTTAGAATTAACACTCTTATACCCGCAAACTGATGATGTAATTATCGATGCTGACAGTTGGGTCGATAGTAGTTTGGATCGCTACTATGGACAATCAAATCATACTGAAGTTGGACTGCAAAAATATTGGCATGACAAAGTAAATAAAATTACAAACAGCTTTTTTGAAAATTAATTTTAAAAGTATTTACATTTTCTTAATAAGTCGGTATAATAATTTTTGGCTTCAAGAGCCGGAAAAATGCAAGTTACTTGTTGTCTTTTGACGGCTTGCGTTGTAAAATATATTTATAAACATTTTTCAGAATTACTGAAAAATGAATTTTGGAGGAAACTACATTGGCTAAGGAAACTTACGTTCGCACTAAGCCCCACGTTAACATTGGTACTATTGGACACGTCGATCACGGAAAGACGACTTTGACTGCTGCTATTTCAAAGGTATTGTCTGAAAAGCAAGGTAAAGTAGCAACTGATTTTGCTGAAATTGATAACGCGCCTGAAGAAAAAGAACGTGGTATCACTATTAACACTTCTCACATCGAATATGAAACTGAGAAGCGTCACTATGCCCACATTGATGCCCCAGGTCACGCGGATTACGTTAAGAACATGATCACTGGTGCCGCTCAAATGGATGGTGCTATTTTGGTTGTTGCTGCAACTGATGGTCCTATGCCACAAACACGTGAACACATTTTGTTGGCACGTCAAGTTGGTGTTGACTATCTTGTTGTGTTCTTGAACAAGACAGACTTGGTTGATGATGAAGAATTGATTGACTTGGTTGAAATGGAAGTTCGTGAACTTTTGTCTGAGTATGACTTCCCTGGTGATGATATTCCTGTTATCAAGGGTTCAGCATTGAAGGCTTTGGAAGGTGACCCTGAACAAGTTAAGGTTATCGAAGAATTGATGGATACTGTTGATTCATACATTCCAGAACCAAAGCGTGAAACTGACAAGCCTTTCTTGATGCCTGTCGAAGACGTCTTCACAATTACTGGTCGTGGAACAGTTGCTTCTGGTCGTGTTGACCGTGGTGTATTGACTACTGGTACTGAAGTTGAAATCGTTGGTTTGAAGGATGAAGTTAAGAAGACTACTGTAACTGGTATCGAAATGTTCCGTAAGACTTTGGAAGAAGCTCAAGCGGGTGACAACATTGGTGCATTGTTGCGTGGTGTTGATCGTAACGAAATCGAACGTGGTCAAGTTTTGGCAAAGCCAGGTTCAATTCAAACACACAAGAAGTTCAAGGCCGAAGTTTATGTCTTGAGTAAAGAAGAAGGTGGTCGTCATACACCATTCTTCACAAACTACCGTCCACAATTCTACTTCCACACAACAGATGTTACTGGTGTTGTTGAATTGCCAGAAGGTGTTGAAATGGTTATGCCTGGTGACCAAGTGACATTCGAAATCGAATTGATCTCACCAGTTGCCATTGAACAAGGTTTGAAGTTTACTGTTCGTGAAGGTGGCCATACTGTTGGTGCCGGAACAGTTACTGAAATCGAAGACTAATATTATTAGTTTTAAAGGAACATGCATTGCATGTTCTTTTTTTAATAAAAAAACAAGTACGCATTAGCATACTTGTTTGGTGTGATTATTTAGGTGTCTCAGTCTTGTTGTCTCGACCTAAAGCAGCCGTTCGTGCAACATCATCTTCCTTTGCATTTGGTAAAATGAAAAGGTCATCTATCGGGGTTGTTTGAGTTTCTTCACGATTAACAATTTTTGCCATTATGGTCCTCCACTTTTTCTTAATTTTACATTATTTTTTATGCAAAAATATACATTTTATTCAAATTATAATGTATATAAAGTGCATATTTATGATAGACATGTATAATATAATTTAATAATTCGAAACGGAGAGCGATATGGCTGATTTATTGGTGATTGAAAATTTAACAAAGAAATTTGGTGACAAAACAGTTTTTAAAGGTATTAACGTTACTGTAAAGAAAGGTGAAGTGATTGCTGTCATAGGCCCATCAGGTGCAGGTAAATCAACATTTTTGAGAGCGATTAATATGTTAGATGCCCCGACAAGTGGCGAGGTTTTGTTCGAGGGAAACCAACTAACCAATTTAAAAGAAATTCAGCTTGATCAGCTTCGTGAAAAAATGGGTATGGTTTTTCAAGGGTTCAATCTATTCCCAAATCTGACAGTTCTTGAAAACATCAAATTAGCACCCCTTAAAGTAAAGGGGCAAGATGATAAAATTGCCACAGAAACAGCTAAACGGTTATTGGCACAAGTCGGATTGTCTGACAAGGCAGACCAATATCCTGCAAGCCTTTCTGGTGGTCAAAAACAGCGTGTGGCAATCGCACGTGCGCTGGCAATGTCCCCCGATATGTTACTTTTTGATGAACCAACAAGTGCATTAGATCCGGAAATGGTTGGTGAAGTCTTGGCAGTAATGAAGCAACTGGCAGAGGATGGCATGACGATGATTGTGGTCACACATGAAATGGGTTTTGCACGAGAAGTTGCGGATCAAGTGTGGTTTATGGCTGACGGTGGTATTCAAGAAATTGCTGAACCAAAAACTTTCTTTGAAACGCCCAAAACAGAACGAGCGCGAGACTTTTTACAGAAAGTTCTATAATCTTATGACTGCGATTGATACTTAAATTTACTGAAAATGATGTAACTTATTAAAAGCGCTTACATTTTTGGAGAAATAGCGTTATAATAAAAGTATCAAGAACGATAAGAGGTTGGGTCATGGCATATCAGAATATTTTAGTAGCAATCGACGGTTCAGAGGTATCGAACACTCTAATTAAAAAGGTGATTGAATTTGCTCCAGAAGCACATATCGACATTTTAACTGTTGTCGATACCAATGGCGGTGGCTATTTTGGTTCAATTGCGATGAGTGATGATGTTGTATATCAGATGGAGCAAGACGCTGAAGCTTCGATCAACAAGGCTTATGAGTATGCGCAGAGTTTAGGTCATACCAATGTCGATGTTCATGTTCGTTTTGGATCACCAAAGCAAGTAATTGCTCGTCACTTTCCTAAGGATCACAAAAATGATTTGATTGTGATTGGGGAAACAGGGTTGAGTCGACTGCAACGGGCAATGGCAGGAACCGTTCCATCATTTGTGACACAAGTTGCTAATACAGATGTTCTCATCATGCGTACTTCTGAAAAGTAAAAAAACACCAAATGATTTTCAACATTTGGTGTTTTTTACTTGGCCTCTTTAATAATCGTGATGTTAGTAATTTTGACAGGATCAACTGGTTTTGATGCTTCTCCAGAAGCGTTATCCTTAACCTTTGCTTCAGCAATTTTGTCTACTACTGACATGCCTTTGATTACTTGACCAAAGACAGTGTAATCGCCATCTAGGCTAGGGACACCACCTTTTTTATAGGCATTATAAATTTTTGAAGGGTAATTATTGGCGTCGACTTGCTTTGAAAGATTTTTTTTGTTTTGAACGATGAAAAATTGACTACCATTTGTGTCTGCTCCAGCATTAGCCATTGATACTGCGCCTCGAATATTATAAAGTGATTTACTAATTTCATTTTTGAAACCATTACCACTATCAATGCTACTGTCTTTGCCTTTCCAAATTGACTCTCCGCCTGAGCCGTCACCCTTGGGATCGCCACCTTGAATCATAAAATTGTTAATCACACGGTGAAAGATTGTATTGTTATAGTAGCTTTGTTTAGCATGGGTGATAAAGTTTTCAACAGCTAATGGTGCATATTTGTTAAATAATTTGATAGTGATATCGCCATAACTCGTATGCAGCGTGACTTCACTTTCATTCTCAGACACAGTATTAGTCAATTGAGGTAAAGCAACTTTTTCTAACTTTGGATCCTTTTTTGTGGTTGACGTCTCTGAGTTGGATGAGTTAGCGAAATGCTGGTAGCCAACAATACCAGCGATTAGCAGTACAAGAATCACTGCCATTATGATTTGTGGGGCGAATTTTTTCATGATTAAATCCTTTCGATGACAAATGTCTGAGTTGTGGATGTCGTATAGTTTGCTTGACTGAAATCTTCTGGAATAAGTTCTGACAAATAATCTAGCCAATCTTTTGGCGTTGCATTAAATTTTGTAACCAAGAGACCACCATGCGTTAGTTTTGGCAAAACTAACGCAATTTGATCAATCAGATTTGAGGGCTGATCATGTGTGTTTTCTGTATCAGACGAATAATCAAAAATTGCAACACTAATTTGTTTTCGTTCGCCCATATCAGTACGTAATTGTTGTGTAATTTGGTGGCCAAGCAAAGTGACACGTTCTGATAAACCGCTCATGAAGAGTGAGGCGGCTGCGGCGTTGGCGTTATCTTTTGTGGTTGCATAGCTCAATACATGACCTTCGTTACCAACACGCGTTGCTAAAAAGCGTGTATTAACGCCATTAGCTGTTGTCCCATCCAAAACCAAATCACCAATTTTAATATTTTGTTCAATTAATTGATGTGTAAATGTATTACTTGACGGAATCATCATGTACTCCTTTATTTTTGAAAAATAATTGTTGACTGGCAAAGAGCATGGTATATGCTATTGTCATGCCAGCTAAGATATCACTCGGATAGTGAACATTGACGTAGACGCGACTAACGGGAATTAAAATGATTAATCCAATCAGCAGATAGGAAGCTAAGTGGCATAGCCAATTAGATTTTAGGTGACGATGTAAAATGATAATTAGGCTGCCATATAGTAAAACGGCTACCATCGCATGTCCCGAAGGAAAACTAAATCCAGATGCAGGAACCAGATGAGGTGTTGGACGCGGTCGAGCAATAATATTTTTAAAGATTTGGTTGCTTAAACCCGCAAACACAATCACATTAAATCCAATGAATAGCGTTTCACGATAAAAGTGGTGATAGATGAGCCAAAGTGAAATAGTTGCCAGAATAATAGCACTCCAACTGACATTACCAATACTAGTAATTGTTGTGAAAAACCAGTTATATTGATGATCGTAATGTTGAATTAATCGTTGCCCAAAGGTGTCAAATTGTCGTATGAATTTAGCTTTCAACAAAACACCAATTGTTAAAGTCATAAAAGTTATCAAAGATATCCAAGGCAGAATAGGGATTGTGTGTAATTTACGCATACAATGATTATACCCGATTGTGTAGAGATGTGATATAATGAAATCATTATAGTCAACATTAGTACGTATGGCGGGGTTGTAGAGAATAAGTGGCGCTGAAAACTTATCAAACAAAATACGGAACTCGGTTGATTGAATTACGGGTGAAACATCAAGTAGTCTGTAACGTTTGCCCGCGTTAAGGCAAATAGAGACGTAGTCGTACGTGAACATAGGTGGTACCGTGAATTCAAATTTCGCCCTATGTCATGCTTTTTTGCATGGCATAGGTTTTTTTATTTGAAGACGGCTAATCTAAAGAGTGCTTGATGTTTCACTTGGAATAAATCACACAAAGGAATAAATTTATGGCATATAATCACAAAGAAATTGAGCATAAGTGGCAAAAATATTGGGATGATAATCAGACATTTAAAGCGCCAGATAAATCAGATAAACCTAAATATTATGTTTTGGATATGTTTCCTTATCCCTCAGGGCAAGGACTGCACGTCGGCCATCCAGAAGGTTATACAGCAACGGATATTGTTAGTCGTTACAAGCGTGCTAAGGGTTTTAATGTCTTACATCCCATTGGGTGGGATGCTTTTGGGCTGCCTGCTGAACAATACGCTATTAAAACGGGTAATAATCCTGCTGGCTTTACAAACAAGAACGTCCAAGTTTTTAAAAAACAAATTAAGGCTTTAGGCTTCTCGATTGACTGGTCAAGAGAAATTAATACAACTGATCCGGAATACTATAAATGGTCACAATGGATTTTTGAGAAGTTGTACGAAAAAGGTTTGGCATATGAAGATGAGATTATGGTTAACTGGGCGCCTGATTTTCCAGGCGGTGGTATAGTTGTTGCCAACGAAGAAGTGGTTGATGGTAAAACTGAACGAGGTGGTTATCCAGTGTATCGCAAACCCATGAAGCAATGGGTTTTACGTATTACTGCATACGCAGATCGCTTGTTAGATGATTTAGAAGAACTAGATTGGCCTGAAGCGATTAAAGAACAACAACGGCATTGGATCGGTCGATCAACTGGGGCTTCTGTTAACTTCAAAGTTGATGGCTTTGATGAAGAAATCGAAGTCTACACAACGCGACCTGATACTCTGTTCGGGGCCAAATATATGGTATTATCTCCCGAACACGACTTAATTGAAAAAATTACGACGCCAGATCAAGCAGAGACCATTGCCGCCTATCAAGCTATGGTTGCAACTAAGTCTGATTTGGAGCGAACTGATCTTAACAAAGACAAAACGGGTGCTTTCACAGGTGCTTATGGTATTAATCCAATAAATGGTGAAAAATTGCCAATTTGGATTGCCGACTATGTGTTGTCATCATATGGTACAGGCGCGATTATGGCGGTTCCAGCTCATGATGAACGTGATTTTGCATTTGCTAAGAAGTTTGATTTACCAATTACACCAGTAATTGCTGGTGGTGATGTGAATGAAGCTGCATATACAGGTGACGGCACGCATATTAATTCTGGTTTTTTGGACGGATTAAATAAGCAAGAGGCTATTAACACTGCGATTGACTGGTTGGAAGACAATCACGCTGGACATAAACAAGTCAATTATCGATTACGGGATTGGATTTTTTCTCGTCAACGCTATTGGGGTGAACCAATCCCAGTCATTCATTGGGAAGACGGGACACAAACTCTCGTACCTGAGGAAGAGTTACCACTTCGCTTACCAGAAATGACGCAAGATCAATTGAAGCCTTCAGGTACTGGTGAATCACCACTTGCAAATGCGACGGAGTGGTTGAACGTGACACGAGAAGATGGTGTTAAAGGACGACGTGAGACCAACACCATGCCACAATGGGCCGGATCTTCTTGGTACTTCTTACGGTATGTTGATCCACATAACTCAAAGGTTTTGGCAGATCCAGAAAAGTTAAAATACTGGATGAATGTTGATTTATATGTTGGTGGTGCTGAACACGCTGTTCTGCACTTATTGTATGCTCGTTTCTGGCATAAGTTTTTGTACGATTTAGGTGTTGTACCAACGAAAGAACCGTTCCAAAAGCTTGTCAACCAAGGTATGATTTTAGGTGAAAATCACGAGAAGATGTCTAAATCAAAAGGCAATGTGGTTAATCCAGATGAGATTGTTAATGACTATGGCGCCGACACACTGCGTGTATATGAGATGTTCATGGGACCATTAACACAAAGCAAGCCATGGTCTGAAGAAGGCGTTGCTGGGTCACGTCGTTGGTTGGATCGTGTGTGGCGATTACTAGTTGATGATGAGGGCAAGTTGCGTGACCATGTAACAACGGTAAATCCTGGCGATCTGGATAAAGTTTATAACCAGACTGTCAAAAAAGTCACTGATGATTTAGAGAACATGCGTTTCAATACGGCAATCTCGCAATTGATGGTTTTTGTTAACGACGCTTATAAGTCAGATGCTTTACCAATTGAGTATATGAATGGCTTTGTACAAATGTTAGCACCGATCGCACCATTTTTGGCAGAAGAATTATGGCAGAAATTAGGCAATACTGAAGGTGTGAGTTACGAACCATGGCCAACTTATGATGAAAACCAGCTTGTCGAGGATACGGTTGAAATTATTTTCCAAGTCAACGGTAAAGTGCGTGGCAAAGCAACTGTTGCCATAGATATTGATAAAGATGCTATGGTCGAAGCTGCTAAAGCAGACGATAATGTCCAAAACTTTATTAACGGCAAAGAAATTCGTAAAGTTATTGCGATTCCTGGTAAGTTTGTTAATATTGTAGTAGGCTAAAAATTTAAACGTTGTGACATTTATATCAATGATGTTACGTAAATCCTCACCTAGGTGAGGGTACATATCAAAAAATGGAGTCACTAAATATGTCGGATGATCAACGTCCAGAAAATCTCAATAGCGGAAATCGTGTTGATAAAATCAATGTGGATGGACAAATGTTAAGTGCTGAGGAAATTTTGGCACGTGCACGTAAACGTGTGCAAAATAAACAATCACCATCAAATGCCAGTGTTTCAGTACCTCAGTCTCATCAACAAAAAGTGATGTCCGATGCTGATATTGCGTTATTAAAGCAAAAAAATGATCGAGCGCGCAAAAATATTATCCAAAAAAAGCCTAACTTGACGGTAACAGAGACCACAAATACGCAACCACAAACTGTTGTACCTTCACCTATGCCAGATGTTAACGACAACCAGGCAACATTGGTAAAAGGTTCCGCATGGCTGTCAGTTGGTAATATGGTGTCGCGTATCTTGGGTGCGTTGTACATTTTGCCTTGGATGGCAATGTTGGGTGTGTACGGTAACCGAGCAAATGGTTTATTTACACAGGGCTACAATGTTTATGCTGTCTTTTTGGCTATCGCGACGTTTGGCATTCCAGCGGCGATTTCAAAGATTGTTGCCGAACTTACTGCTAAACAGGACATTTATCGTTCGAGACAACTCACTAGGCAGTCAATTTGGCTTGGAATTGGTTTGGGCATTCTATTTGGCGCCATTTTATATATTGCAGCGCCGTGGTTGTCTAATGGAAATGCTAATGTCATACCAGTACTACATTCTTTGGCGCCAGCAGTAGCGATTTTTCCACTCATGTCGATGATTCGGGGTATTTTTCAGGGGCACCAATTAATGAGTGTGTCAGCGATGTCACAAGTGATTGAGCAAATTGCTCGCGTCGCTTATATGCTTGTCACGGCAGTGATTATTTTAAAGTCGAACCCGACAAATTGGACAGGTGTTGTCGTGCAATCAACTTTTGCCGCATTCATCGGTGCTATTTTCAGTATGCTGGTTTTGATATGGGGATGGGCAAAGTATCGTCACATTTTGGTGCAACCAATTGAAAATGTGCAATCGACAAATCATGCCCCAACATTTGGTTTGGTTTTGAATATTTTAAAAGAGTCATGGCCGTTTATTATTATTGGATCAGCAATCACGCTTTTCCAACTGGTTGATCAGTATACTTTTTTTGACATTATGAATCATTTTTTTGCCAATTCAAACACTGAACTACTCAATCAATTTGCATTGTTTAGTGCCAACCCTAACAAGTTAATCATGATTATTGTGCCGTTTTCTACTAGCATTGCAGCTACGGCCTTGCCAATGCTATCGGGCAGTAAAGCAACACTAACTCATGGGGATATACAGACGCAATTGAAACAAGTTATGAAATTGTTTGCTTTAATCATGTTACCAAGTGCTTTGGGAATGTATGCTGTTGCGGGACCTTTATATAAAATGTTTTATCCAATTGGACCCTCAAATCAAGATGGAATCTATTTGCTTCAATATTCGACTATTTTGGCCATTGTGTTCAGTCTATTCATGCTACTATCATTCGTGTTACAGGCATTGTCGGAAGTGTCGATCGTGATGAAAGCATTTGTAGCAGGATTTGTAATTAAAATTGTTTTGCAAATACCGTTAATTCGTTTTTTCGAAGGAATGGGTGCTTTAATGGCCAGCGTCATTGGCATGGCGGTTGCGATCGCTTACATGCTTGATTTCTTAAAATCAATGTATGGCGTATCATTTAGTACAATTGGGCGTGAATTGTGGCGCATGTTTGTGGCATCTGCTGTAATGGCAGTAATTGCCAGATTAGTCGTTTTCTTTTTCAGCAACTTTGTATTCCCGATGGATACTAAACTATCTGTTACGGTTACAACGTTTGTTGCCGTATTAGTTGGAGGCACTGTTCTAATTATGACTTACCTTCGTATCGGGTTAGCTGATGAATTATTAGGATCTAAGATGCGATTTGTGCCAAAAATATTACGTTCAAAGCGATGAGTATTCATCGCTTTTTTGATAACATAAAATATTCTAAAGATGGTATTTTTTAGACGTTTTATACGGTATGCTAAAATTAGGTTTTAAACTAGTGTTTCAACGGAGGCATATCAAATGACAGAATCACAAACTGTATTGCAGCCGGAATTAATTAATCGGCTCGATAGTAAGATAATGTATCTTGGACAATTACAGTCCGCAATTATGGCTCATCAAATACCGCAAATCTATGAATTAATTGATTCTCAGCAGTTTAATGAACAAATTCGGCAAAGAGCACATGCAGATAGTAATGCCAGCCTAGCACAAATGGTTGTTGACATTCACAATGAGTTAGCTACATTTCTTGCGCCCGAATTGATCCACTATTTAAAGGCGCATTTTCAATTTCTAGTATTTGAAGCTATTGATGGTGAGCCCGCAATTTATCAAGTTTTCATAGGTGATTGGTGGAACCATCGCCAAATTGGTACGCTTGATGTTTTGGCTTTGACCTTAGAGGTTGATCAAAAAATGATGTTGACCTTGCACAATGTCTCGCAATTACCAGATGGGGTGAACAATAACGATAATCAAGTCCGTGAAATTAAACAAATCATGACGGGGTTGCAGGCATTTTTAGATGATGAGACGAAGCGAAAACTTGAGGTTCAAGTGATTGAAGATCAATTAGCGCAATTGAAAGAAAATAAGTCAGGTTTACTTGGACGTACGGACAAGAAAGCCCGTGAAGAGCTTGAAAACAAGCGAGAATTATTGCTTGCTTCTCAACAACGAGTGCCTGAAGTCAAAGAAAAATTGCAGTCACATCAAGCTGAAATTTTAAAATTAGAAAAAGATGATGCGATTCATCGCCTAGAGCTGGAACAAATTTTAACATATTTTGACAGCGTCAAAGCATTTGGTGAAAAGATTAGTCATCTTTATGTAGATTATTTAAACGCATTATTGCAGAAGAAGTAATATGACTTTCGATAATTTTGAGTATGCCCAACAATTGAAAAAAGATTTAATGGTGATGCAGCGATGGCAGGTATTAGTTGAAACATTGTCTCAAGCTGAGACAACAACTGACATCCTAGAAGTCGTTGATAAGATACTGGCATTTGATGTTCGTGAGGCTACAATTCTTCGTGTTGCCAGTGAGCATTGGTATCCCAGTACGCACTGGGTAACATTGGCTTTCGCGAAGCTCGCTGGCATGTCTTCTTTATCTGAGACAAGCGTTGTGCTGCCACAATTGCAAAAGGTGGCGGAATTGCATTTTGCTGAGTTTCCTAATGCATCATTTCGATTCACATCAGCACCTCTTGTAGCAGGTGGTTATTACCTAGAAGAAATTTCACAAAACTTGCGTGTATTGTATTGGGATATGTCGCGTCGTCGTTTTTATCTGGATACTAACCAGTTTGGTCAATTAGTCCAAACAGAAGCATTACAGTTGGCGGGGCTACCTGCTTTGAAATCGTTTCAACAGCGCTTGACCGGTATTGCTGATCAGCTTAGAGAAGTGGATTACGATGTCGATGTAATCGGAATTGACGCTAAAAATAGCCTTGATTTAACCATGAGAGGTAAGGATCTACCAGTTGATGTTTTAGATAGTTTGTTTGTTGCGGCTGCAAAGCAGCATTTTGTGCTAAAAAGTCATCAAGGACAAAAAACAGGTGCCACGCTACAAATTGCCGATGTAACCCTTGATATTATTCAAAATCGTGATGAGAAGGGGCATAGCTTTTGGCATTATGATATTATAGATAATAGCCAAGATGTGACACTGTATTCGTTACTTCAACAATTACCGTTTTTGGCACAGTGGTACAACATGTGGTTAGAACAAGTTGGTTTAAAAGATCATCGAGAAGTTTTTGTAGAATGAGAGGGAAATCATGACAATAATCATTGTAATAGTAATTATCGCAATCCTCGTGTTGGCTTGGATTGGTATATACAACGGGCTTGTTAAAGCTAGAATGCAAACCCAAGAATCATGGAGTCAAATTGACGTACAATTAAAGCGTCGAAATGATCTGATTCCTAATTTGGTTGAAACGGTTAAAGGCTATGCCAAGCATGAAAGTGAAACATTAACCAAAGTGACACAGTTACGTCAAGATGTGGCAGCAGCAAACACGCCAGCTGATAAAATGGCGGCTTCTAATCAATTAAGTGGTGTTTTATCAGGATTTTTTGCCCGTGCTGAAGCTTATCCAGATTTAAAAGCCAATACTAATTTTAACAAGCTTCAAGAAGAGCTGACAAATACTGAAAACAAAATTGCTTATTCACGACAATTGTTTAACGCCACAACCGCCAACTATAATACAAAATTACAATCATTTCCTACTAATGTTGTTGCCGGCGTTCATCATTTCCAACCTAGCGAATTTTTGCAAGTTCCTGAAGCAGAGAAAGAAGTACCAACGGTTAAATTTTAATGTTGTATCAACAAATACAATCAAATAAAAGACGGACCATTGTTTTGTTGTTGGCCTTTTTTGTCTTAGTTGCACTTGTAGGCGCAGCCGTGGGCTATCTATTGCTTGGTTCTTTGGTATATGGCATTGTAGGTGCGATTATTATTGGTGTCATTTACACAGCAATTATGATTAGTAATTCAACTGCTGTTGTGATGGCTATGAACCATGGTCAAGAAATAACGAATGCTGATCAACAGCCAGAACTGTGGCACGCCGTAGAGGATATGGCAATGGTTGCGCAAGTTCCTATGCCAAGAGTATTTGTTATTTCTGATGACAGTCCCAATGCTTTTGCGACGGGTAATGACCCAGAACATGCTGCAGTAGCAGCAACAACTGGTCTTTTACGGATAATGACTCGCAGCGAGTTGGAAGGCGTTATCGGACATGAAATGAGTCATGTTCGTAACTATGATATTCGTATCTCTACAATAGCTTTAGCATTGTCGGCAGCTATTACCTTACTCACCAATATTGGTGGCAACTGGTGGTTTTGGGGAAGTGGGGAAAGGCGCAGAGACAATGATCGCAACAATAGTGGTGGGCTGCAGGCAATCCTGATGATATTTTCGATTTTGATGATGGTACTTGCGCCACTAGCTGCAGCAGCCGTACAAATGGCTATTTCTCGAAATAGAGAATACTTAGCTGACGCTGGCAGTGTTGAACTGACAAGAAATCCACAAGGATTAATATCAGCTTTGCGAAAATTAGGTGGTTCAGAACCAATGCAGGATGTCGATCCATCGTCAGCAGCGCTATATATAAGCAACCCCTTAAAAAATAAAGAACATTTATTCGATACACACCCACCAATTGAAGAACGAATTGCGCGGTTAGAAAAAATGTAATTCTCTAGTAAGCGTCCATTTATTGGACGTTTTTTTGTTTCAAAATCATTAAAGTTTGTTTTATGATATGATATTTTAAATATAAACTAATTATAGTTCGCAAAATAACCGTATTTTATATTTATTAATAATACAATATACGTAAAATGCTTTACAATATTATTGCGAATATGGTTAAATATAAAGGTAACAAATTCAGGGTATAACACACGGGAGAAATAATCCAATGGAAAATAAATGGTTACGAGCTGCCTTACCGGCACTTCTAATTCATGGCAGTATAGGCACAGTCTATGCCTGGAGTGTTTTTAAACAATCAGTTGCAGATTATATTGGTGCCAGCGTACCTGATGTGGAATGGGCATTTTCTATCGCAATATTATTTTTAGGACTTTCCGCTGCTGTATTGGGACACTATGTTGAAAAAAATATTAAGCGGTCGGCGTTGTTAGCAACATTATTTTTTGTGGCTGGTATGTTAGGAACAGGTTTTAGCATTCAACAGCGATCATTAATCGGTATTTATATTTTTTACGGTATTGTGATGGGTATTGGCTTAGGAATTGGTTATCTGACCCCAGTCAAAAATTTGATGCTATGGTTTAAGGACAATAAGGGATTAGGAACCGGCTTGGCGGTTGCTGGATTCGGTCTTGCGAAAATGGTGTTTTCTCCTGTTATGATGACTTTGCAAAAATCAATTGGTTTATGGCAGATGTTTATCTTGTTGTCGGCAGTCTTTGCAATCATGATGTTGATTGGAACTCTGCTAATTCATAAACCAATTGATTGGCAAGAAAAACCGCTACAAAAACCATTCCAACCACTAAAAGTAATGGGGAACATGACATTTGTTGGGATTTGGTTGATGTTTTATCTGAATATAACAGCAGGTTTAGCGATTATTTCACAAGAAAAAGATATTTTATCTAATTTAACATTACAAAACGGGAGTGCGGTGTTTTCGCTTGGCGCGATTACGACCATTTTGAGCGTTGATGCTTTTTTTAATGCTTCTGGTCGAATTGGTTTTGCGACACTATCTGATCGACTTAAAGATAGAAACAGTGTGTATCAGTTGATTTTCGGTATTTCAATTGGGATGTCCTTACTGTCTTATTTTTTGCCTAGTGGTAACTTTTTAATGCCAATTATATTGGTTGGAACATTCTTTTTAATTAATGCTGGTTATGGTGGCGGCTTTTCGGCCTTGCCACCGTTATTGGCAGATCGTTTCGGTATGAAAGCAATCTCTAAAATCCATGGATTAGCACTAACTGCTTGGGCAGCTGCTGGTCTTTCTGGTAATCAATTAGCAAGTTATATTGTGCACGTCTTAGGTATGCCATACCAAACTGTCTTTTTGGCAATTAGCATTTTGTATATTATTGCCTATCTGATTTCACGATTTATGGTAAAACCAACCAAAATGTTGATCGTTTAACTTTAAATGTACCGGAAATGAGTCTATTTTTTAGTGACTAATTTCATATAAAAAGCATACAAAGCAAACACAATTTGATATGATTAGTAGGTAAGTGACCACGTATTTTAGGAGAATCATATCAATGGCAAATATTCAATTTAATTGGCGCAAAATTTTTTTAACAACAGTTGTATTCATTGTCAGTTCTATCATTCAAGTCATTTCGCTGAATGCATTTTTAATTCCTAATAATATTTTTTCAAGTGGTTTTAATGGTATTGCACAGTTGCTGTCATTGTTTGCGCAACATACTTTTCATATGGACATTCAAACTGGAACGTTTATGATGGTGTTTAACATACCAATTGGAATTGTTGGTTGGAAATTAATTGGTGGTAAGTTTACGATCTTAAGCTTTTTAAATGCCATATTTGTGTCAACAATTCAAATTATAGCACCGACAAAAGCGTTGACGACTGATCCAATGTTAGCAGCACTATTTGGTGGACTACTGTTAGGTGTTGCAATTGGTTTGGCAATGCGGTATGGCTTTTCGACTGGTGGCATGGACATTGTTGCCATGGTTGTTCAAAAGCGAACAGGAAAATCAGTTGGCGCGTTGATGAATATCATTAACTGTGTTGTTGTCATTGTTGCCGGTTTCTTCATTGGTTGGCAAAATGCCCTATTTACGTTAATTGGTATTTACGCAACAGGTCGAGTTGTGGATACTTTGTATACGGGATATCAGAAATTAACTGCGATGATTGTCACCGCAAAAGGGGATGACGTTGTAGAAGCTCTTCATAAAGATTTGATACGTGGTATTACTATTCTGCCATCTAAAGGTGCTTACACAAAAAGAGAATCCACTACCTTGATGATGGTGATTTCGCGCTACGAATTATTTGAAATGCAAGAAATTGTCCATCGCGCTGATCCTAAGGCCTTTGTTAATTTATTGAACACAGTTAATGTGTCAGGTGAGTTCTTAGACTCTGATAGACAATTACAAATGAAAAAAGCGATTACTGTTCCCAAAGTAGAGACGATTGAGGCACAGATTGAAGCTGAGAAACAACTAGAATCCCAGCTTGAAAATGTGACTGATAATCAGGTAAAATAGATTTTAAATATTAAGGAGGGCTATTTATGCCTATCGTACAAGTTGAACTACTAGAAGGACGTTCACACGAACAACTCGCTAAAATGGTTAAAGATATCACTGATGTAATCGTTGCCGATGCTGGGGCTTCACGTGAAGCCGTACATGTCATTTTAAGAGAAATGCCAAAAGACCATTACGCAGTCGGTGGCGTTTTGAAGAGTGACCAATAAGTCATTAAAAAACAATCCCATGGGGTTGTTTTTTTGTGTAATGTTATCAAAATGTGACAATTTGATGAAATAATCAAGTTTTAGTATTTTCTTAAGGTTTTACGTGATAAACTTAATATGTTAAGAGAAACTTAAGATTTGAGAATTTTGTCAAAGTGGCTATGACTGTTTTGATATAGGCAGAAAGGGTGAGTATATGGAACGTCTGGATAAAAAAATTATTGCTTCTGGCCTTGGCGTGCTCGGACTTGTTGGTGTTGGTTCAAGTATTGTCAATGCTGATCAAGTGAAAAACGCAGTGGACAAAGCCGTAAGCTCAGTTGCTGAAGCAACTGGTTTAGTGCACACGAATGAGGTCAGTTTGTCAAAGACAAATTTGACGATTCCAAAAGATAAGGTGTTACACGTTAACACGCCAGCAGAAACGAAAGCTGCGCAGACTAATACTATAAAGAAAACCACTACATACCGCGTCAAAGCGGGTGATTCACTCTGGTCAATTGCGCAAGCTCATAAAGTGAGTGTAGATACATTAGTTGCAAACAACAATAATTCTGATTTGATTTCTGCCGGTCAAATTTTGACTTTACCAACAGATGAATCAGTATCTCAGAATGCTACATCTGTGGTACCTGAAGTGGTTTCTACCACTTCAACAGGAACAAGTTCAGACAGTTCCTTAGATACTAGTTTGAGTAGTGCTGATGTGGCTTCTCCTGCTAATGAGGCTAGTACAGGGACAACTACTGACCTAACATCGACTGTTGCCGCAGTAGCTAGTAAGCCAGCGACTTCCGATGCTTCAGTTTCTAGCGCAGCTGCTGTGACGTCAGCGGTGAGTGCCGCTTCTTCTACCGCGCCTGTAACAGATGTTGCCAGCAGTGCTAATGTGCCAACACCTGTCACATCCTCATCTGCAAATGTACCAGTTGCTTCTACTGTCAGCGAGGCAAGCCAAGAATCAGCTACCTCTGCAACGCCAAGCTCCAGCGCATCATCAGCTGCCTCTGCAACGCAAGGTTCAAGCTCATCATCAACTGCGCCACAGCCTGAACAATCAGAGACTACAACACCAGCGGCCAATCAAAATGTTACAGCTGCCAGTGCGGCTATTGTTTCATTGGCCAAGCAATTAGCAACTCAAAATATTCCGTACGTATGGGGCGGGGCTACACCACAAACTGGTTTTGATTGCTCCGGTTTGGTCAGCTATGTATTCCAAAATGCGGCTGGTATTTCGTTGCCTCATTCATCTGTTGCGCAGGAGTCTTACACAAAAACTAAAGCCGTTTCACAGGCACAACCTGGTGACTTGCTGTTCTGGGGAACCAAGGGCGCTTCGTATCATGTGGCCATTTACATTGGAGGCAATCAATACGTTGCTGCGCCACAACCAGGAATGAACGTCCGCGTGGAAACAATTTCGGCGAACTTTATGCCTAGTTTTGCAGGCAGTGTACAATAATTTATGTAAAAGCAACTGTTTGTTCTGATTTGACCAGTTGCTTTTTCTCATAAAAGCGTGTAACATGAAACCAATAATTAAAACATTACTTTGCAGATATAGTGCTGGAAAATGGCCAGCAGTTTCTACCACGCACCAAACGTCGTGACTATCCGCAAGTGTTTTTGACCGTTCAAAAGCACTTGTGGATCTGTGTATCCCAAGTGTTTTTTTATTTGTATTTTTGGCGGATCTGCTGACAATTTTGTTGGCAAAAAGGCCTGATTAGCGAAAGTATATTACAACGATTTCTCAATTGGTTTTATAATGAGCGACGGTGTGATCTACGACTATAATTTTTTTGGAGAATGTGATGGAAAAGTTTAATTCAAAAGGTAAATTCGTCCCAATGGGATTAACGTTTGAAGATGTCAAGCTAGTGCCAGAAAAAAATTCGCCAGTCAAGGCGGATGAGGTTGCTTTAGGAATCGATTTGACACCTACGTTGCATTTGCATATCCCGCTGCTTTCTGCTGCAATGGATACGGTGACCGAGGCAAGATTTGCCATTGAAATTGCTAAATTGGGCGGATTAGGTGTCATTCATAAGAATATGACGATTGCGCAACAGGCTGAACAAGTACGCCAGGTTAAAACAGCAAAATTTGATCACCAAGCCTATGCTCAGGCTGCTGTAGATGCCGACGGTCATTTGCTGGTTGCTGGTGCAGTTGGCGTGACAAATGACACTGTTGATCGTGTTGCGGCTATGGCAGACGCTGGTGTTGATGCAATTGTTTTAGATTCTGCTCATGGGCACTCAGAAGGCGTTTTGCGTAAGGTTTCAGAAGTACGTCAAGCTTTTCCAAAGCTCAACATCATTGCTGGTAATATTGCGACACGTGAAGGCGCTGCGGCGTTATATGATGCCGGAGCGGATGTTGTCAAAGTAGGCATTGGTCCTGGTTCAATTTGCACGACTCGAGTTGTGGCAGGTATTGGTGTACCACAAATTTCTGCTGTACGTGAAGCTGCAAAAGAAGCTGATGTGCGCGGTAAAAAAATCATAGCGGATGGTGGCGCCAAAACACCTGAAGATATTATCGAAGCAATGGTTTCAGGTGGCAATGCGGTTATGCTTGGATCAATGTTTTCAGGCACAGAAGAAACACCAGGTGATTCATTTGAAGATAATGGTCATCTTTATAAGAGTTATCGTGGTATGGGATCAATTGCGGCTATGGAAAATGGATCGAAAGACCGTTATTTCCAAGGGGAAGTCAATGAAGCTAACAAGATGGTACCCGAAGGTATTGAAGCAAGAGTGGCCTATAAAGGTGCACTAGTGGATGTGTTAAATGATATTTTGACAGGTATGCGTCAAGAAATGGCCTCATTAGGTGAATCAGCGGTAATTGGACTAGTGGCAAATGGCCATTTAGCAAAGTCAACGCAAGCTGTTGATTTTGAAGCCCTATTGACACAAAAAGCATCCACTGTTCTTTAAATTAATCTTAGGAGAAATCATGTCTGAATCAACTCAATTTATCGGCCTTGGTTATGATCAAGCTTTACTTGTACCGGGCGCTTCAAATGTTTTACCACATACAGTATCATTAGCCAGTCATTTATCACCAAATTTTAAATTAAACATACCACTAATTTCTGAGGCTTATGATGCTGAAACAGATCAACGTGTTATACCAATTGCACTTAATGGTGGTTTGGGTATCTTGGTGCAACAAGAATCAGTGGATGAACAAGTTGAATTAATCAAATCAGCAAAAGCTACTGTTATTGACGAACAAAAATTTCCAAATGCTTTAACAGATGAACAAGGAAAATTAGTTGTTGGTGCTGAAGTTTGGTTGGGCGCTGAAGCCAACCAACGGGTAGATGCTCTTATCAGTGCTGGCGTCAATGCTATTTTCTTTTACTTGCATGCTGCTTTGGATGATAGTGCAACAGCAATTATTAAAGCAACAAAACAAACACACCCAGAATTGCTGGTAGCTGTTGGTGTTGTCGAAGATCCTGATGTTGCTGCGCAAATCTATGAGGCTGGAGCAGATGCTGTTCTTGCAGGACGATGCGTCAACTCACCTTTGCCAAATGATTTGACTTATCCATTTTTGACAGTGACAATGGGCATAGCAGATGTGGCATCAAATTATGACAATAAATCAGTCATTGCCGTTGGCGGTGTCCATTATTCTGGGGATGTCGTGAAGGCATTGGCTGCTGGAGCAGATGCAACGCTTGTTTCTGATTTGTTAAAAGGCGAAGTTCTTGAAGCAGATGGCTCATTTAAAGGCGGTGATATGGCAATTGATGATGCCATCTTCCAAACTGATGGTGGTCTTCGAGCTGGCATGGGCTATACTGGGTCTGCAACAATTCAAGATTTAAAATTACATGCTAAATTTGTGCAGATTACAGATAATGGTCTGCGTGAGTCACATCCGCATGACGTTGAAATTACCAAGCAAGCCCCTAACTACGCGAAAGGATAATTCATGGCTGACGCACTAGATAAAGTTTTAGTTCTTGACTACGGTAGTCAATATAATCAACTCATTACTCGTCGAATTAGAGAGATGGGGGTCTTTTCTGAATTAAAATCACGAAAAATGACGGCTTCAGAAATTCGAGAATACAATCCAAAGGCAATTATTCTTTCTGGCGGTCCTAAGTCTGTCTACGAAGAAAATGCTTTTACAATTGATAATGAAATATTTGAGTTAGGTGTTCCAGTTTTGGGTGTTTGTTATGGCATGCAGTTAATGGCACAAAACCTAGGTGGAAAAGTTGAAGCAAATCCGGGAAACGGTGAATTTGGTCAAACCACATTAAATCACACTGAATATGCTGGTCGACTGTTGGCGAACACACCAGCTTCACAGACTGTTCTGATGAGTCATTCTGATAATGTGACAGCATTGCCAGCAGGATTTGAAGTAATTGGTGGTTCGGAAAAAACGCCGATCGCAGCTATTGCTGATGAGAAACGGCGTCTCTACGGTGTCCAATTCCATGCCGAGACAACATTGTCGGAGAACGGGAAGCAAATCTTGCAGAACTTTGTTAAAGATATTGCTGGTGCGACGCCAAATTGGGACATGAGTGGCTTTATTGATGATCAAATTGCCAAAATTCGTGAAATTGTTGGTGATAAAAAAGTGCTACTTGGTTTGTCAGGTGGTGTTGACTCTTCCGTCGTTGGTGTTTTATTACACCGCGCAATTGGGGATCAGTTAACTTCTATTTTTGTAGATCATGGTTTGTTGCGTAAAAACGAAGCAGAACAAGTCATGTCCATGCTTGGTGGTAAATTTGGTCTGAATATTATCAAAGTTGATGCACAAGCGCGTTTCTTAGACAAGTTGGCTGGTGTAACTGATCCTGAGAGAAAACGTAAAATTATTGGTAATGAGTTTATTCAAGTTTTCAATGATGAAGCAAAAAAACTTGATGGGATTGAATTTCTAGCACAAGGCACACTATATACAGATGTCATTGAGTCAGGCACAGATACTGCACAAACGATTAAGTCTCACCATAACGTTGGCGGGTTACCTGAAGACCTGCAATTTAAGTTGATTGAACCTCTTAATACTTTGTTCAAAGATGAGGTGCGTGAACTTGGTGAAAAGTTGAATATGCCTCATGAGATGGTTTGGCGTCAACCTTTCCCAGGACCGGGACTGGGTATCCGTATTCTTGGCGACATTACTGAAGATAAATTAGAAATTGTGCGTGATTCTGATTGGATCTTGCGTGATGAAATTGCTAAAGCTGGACTTGAAGGTGATATTTGGCAATACTTCACCGTATTAACTGGTGTTCGTTCAGTTGGTGTGATGGGAGATTATCGTACGTATGATTATACAATTGCCATTCGCGCAATCACATCTGTTGATGGTATGACGGCTGACTTTGCTCATATTCCGTGGGAGTTACTTCAAAAAATCTCAGCACGAATCGTTAATGAAGTAGGGCATATTAATCGTGTCGTGTACGACATTACTGCTAAGCCACCAGCAACTGTTGAGTGGGAATAAAATGCACCCTTTAATACCGCTATTTCATAGGGCTCTTTTGGGACACAAGAAAATTCTTATCATGAAAGAATTTCTAGAACAAGTGCATCTTGCGCTTGTTCTTTTTCTTTTCGCAAGTGAGCATTTACTTGCAAAGTGAATGTTATATTTGAGCGGCTATGCAAATTAAAGTTGGATTGCTGTTTACCAAGAAGTTTATTTTAGAAAAGCCAGTGAATATGGAAAACCACAAAACACAATATTTAGTATAAAATAAATTCAAATAGTGATGCAATCATTGGATTATTACGCGGAGAGTATGAGTAATTTGTTGATATGACGAATGGTTCAGTACAACACATTGACAACTGAATAGCGGGACTGACATTGTATTAACATTTGTTTATACTTTAAGTATAAACGGAGGTGTAAACATGGTGGTTTCAACAACTAGTATCAAAACATGGGGCAATGGTAGTGGCATTCGTTTGACTAAACAAATGTTAGCAGCAAGTGGCTTATCAGAACATGATGAAATTCAATTGACTATTCAAAGTGGACGAATTGTCGTTGAGCCTAAGCAACCACAGTCGCTTGATGATGTGTTCAAGGATTGGCACGGTTACTATGCGCCAACTGGGGAAGCAGATGATTGGGATTCAATGGGTTCTGTAGGTGATGAGCTATGAGTTACAAGCCTAGGCAAGGTGACATCATTTGGCTTGACTTTGATCCAACCATAGGTGCAGAAAAAGGGAAAACAAGACCTGCTTTGGTTGTGAGTGATAATCACATTCAAAATAATTCGAAGTTTGCCATTGTGACGCCAATAATTCACGGTGATTGGGAGTTTGCCACACACATCAAACTTCCAACTAATCAATCACTACAGAGTGATGGGAAATTGCATCCAGAGCAAACACGGTCCATTGATTACACAGCACGAAAAATCAGTTTCGTTAAAAAAATTGATGATGAAACATTACAAAAAACGTTACGCATGTTGCAAATGTTTTTCAAGTAACACCGCTATTCAATTGAAAAATTGAATAGCAGTTTTTATTATGGGTTTTACAACGTGTCAAAAAATAAATACTAATTATTTTTTGATTGAAGAGGACAATCTTGGTATGAGCATTACTAATATGGCTGATGTGATTGTGTCTAGCTTTCAACATAAATATGGAGATCGCATAACGTTGGAGTATACAGACAGCACCGGGACACGAGATTATTTGATTAAAGATGGTGTGCCAGCCAATTGGATTAAACAATCACCATTACTTTAGATTGAGTGCGAAACGAGGGATGACAAAATGCTACTACCAGAGATTGATGAAAAGGCGACAATCAATAATGTTCGACGCTTCTTTGAGAATGAAGTGGATCGCATTGCCAGGGTGGCACAAGAAGACCTTAGTGGTCTAAAATCCCCAATGATGTCTGATATGCCAAAATCAGCTAGCAATGGCAATCATGTTGACGAACGCCTGACTAAGCAAATTCAAGCGTGATTTAGCATTTTTGTATTTCGCTGATACGTTTGAAACAGTACACGATTTTCATATTTACGACGAGTGAAAAATGTCACTTTGATGTCGCACAAGTGTCACTAGGTTGATGGTATATTGGTAGTCAACTAATGGTTTACAACCATGACAGTTTCCATTTTGGAAATAGTCGATCTATTAAGCAATCCTTAATAGCTGCACCTTAACGGGTGCTTTTTTATCGAAATTAATTACTTTTGCAATATAATTAATAAATAGCGTAAAATAGTGCTTGTAAGGTTCTAGATTAGAGGGAGATATTTTATGTCAGATGAATTCTTTAATAAGTTGCGTCGTACAATAGGATTTGATGGTTTGATTTCAACTATAATTGGTGCTTTGATCGTATTTTTGCCTAATCGTAGTGCTAGAGCAGCCGCTGGAATGATTGGTGCTGCCTTAATTGCTGTTGGATTGTTCAAGTTACTAGCTGTATTCAAACGTGATGTAGAAAATGGCATGGCCAGATTAGGAAACCTGATCGTGTCGATTATCTATCTTGTTGCCGGTATTTTCATTTTTATCGACATGCAATCAGCAGCTATTTCGTTAATTCTAGTTGTTGGTATATTAACAGGTATGACATGGTTAATTGAAGGCTTCATTCAAATCACAATCATCAACCAAATTAGTACGAATAAGACGTGGTCAATTATTTCTGCGTTGATTAGTATATTGGGAGGATTAAGTCTCCTATTCAGTCCAGTATTAGGTGGATTGATTGTCTTGACGTTCTTTGGAATGGCATTGTTAGTTATTGGCATTTTCAAGTTAATCCAGTACTTTACTTTGAAAAACTAATAGGTATTTAAAACCGTTCGTTAGTTAAATCTAACGGCGGTTTTTGTTTGGAAAAAAATTATGAAAATAGATTTAGATTATTCACTTGCGTACAATGATCACCGCTGGGAAGTTGAACACTTTATTTAGCTGAATAAAACGTTAGTAGTATAATCATCAGAAGGAGAATATTAACATGACAATGATTATTAAAAAGAGCCATCAAAGTGATAGCTATTACACGTTGAAATCAAACGGAAAAACAATGACATATGCGTTACTTGGACAGCGTCTAGATTCCAAAGTACTGACCAATTTTGAACAAGAGTTTGCTAATTTTCTAGTCAATGAAGATGGCACAGTTATGTTTAATGTAAAAGTAGGCGAAGTAAATCAATTGAACAAGGACTTGTCTAAGTACTAATCAAGATTATCTGTGATTATGGAATTTTTTTAGAATAAAACAAAAAATTAATAATATAAGAGCGGACGGACACGTTATATTAAAACAGTTAAATCTAAAAACAAGTTTCCGGAGGATGATCATGAGTGAATCTATAAAAAAAGAATTAACGAAAGACAATATTGTCAACGCGACCCAAATTAATAAGCGACATGCTACAGAGCTAAAACAAGCCAGTAAAGAACGTCGTTTGCGATCTAAAGAACAAAGTAAAGCTGAAATTTTAGGAAATAATAATATTAATTATCAAAAGCACATGACTTGGGTAAATGATTGATTATACATCTTTATTTTTTTTAAAGTAACTAAATAATTTTTAACTAAGTGCTATAAGCGCTTTTTATTTTGCAGTGAATGAGGAGGACGTTATGCAACAAGGGCACTCAAGACATAGACAATTGAATAGAGCGATATCCGAGGTGTATTCGCACAATGTGTACATAGCAGAAGGCGTTTGAATCAAATCGCTTCACCAAAAATTATGACAGCGCAACAAGTGCTTGAAAGACTAACGAGTATAGTTAGCAGTGATATAACAGAAACTGTCGTTGTGGCAACACCTATTGGGATAGAAAAGACTGAAAAAACGGCTGATTTCAAGATACAAATTAGTGCTATGCGGGATATTATGAAACGTTATCCACAAAATGATAAGCTGGTTGAGCAGCAAATCATCAGTGGTTGCGTTGAAATTAGTTGACATGATGATGCGGAAAATTCGTTTCAGCCACAAATCTAAAATCGTGGTCATTCGAAAAGTTGGTAATAAGATACGCGACTCGGTTTATCAAAAAATACAGTGGACCCTTAAAAAGTACGGTTTAATTGGCCGATTTAACACCACCGTTTCACCATTCAAAATAACTCACAGAAAAATTTAAACAACGTTTTGTTTTAATGCACTGTGGTTGCATGGAAAATATCAAACATTTATTTAGTGGTTTGGGTAAAGGTATCTGCTCTGACACGTTTTTAGCATTACTAACGATCAGTGATCTAATTTTAGGCAGTGCTCGTGCTTTTGTTCAAAAGAAAGTTGATTCATCAATTGCTAAAGCAGGGTTGCTGAGAAATGCTATGTTACTTCTTATTTCAGCGCTGTTGTATTCGATGACAGTTGTGATGAATAAACATTGCAACAGTCATATTTTAATGAAATTACTTTGATGATATCATAATTTGGCTAACCTATTGTCATGTGATAAAATGATAGTCATTGTGAGTCCCATAAAGGGAAATGTCAACAAAGCTGTGTCACCTAATGAACAAATTTTGTCCAGTAAGGCGTTACAACTTTTTTTATTTGGAGGTCTGACATGTCGTGGATTTTTTTACTAATGGCTGGTTTATCGGAAATACTTTGGTCAACTGCAATGAAGCTGAGCGATGGTTTTTCGAAAGTTAGTTGGGCTATCGTAACAGTAGTTGGATTGATTGCAAGTATGCTGTTCTTGCTCCAAGCAGTCAAACATTTGTCGTTTAGCTTGGCTTATCCTATCTGGACAGGTATTGGTGCAGTTGGTTCGGTAATCATCGGTGTATCATTGTTTCATGATAAATTTTCTGGCGCCACTTGGTTTTTTGTGGTTCTATTGATTGTGGCTATTATTGGCATTAAAATGACGGCCGGTGAATAGTTAGACGATACTAGAGTGACTTAATTTGGCGCATGATAATATCAAAAACAACAACACCAACAATGCCAATACTGGTACCAATTAAAATAGCGATTAATCGCGTGATGATTAAATTTGTTCCTAATTCAGGTCGAACCAGTTTGAAAAGAATAAGTGCAATTGGTGTTGTAAAAAAATTGCCAACCAAGTAACTTTTTGGCATCGTGAAACAAATTATTCCCATCAATATAACTGCAAGAATCATCAATAAGAATGTTTCGTGGATTGTAGTATAGATTAACAATGCAAAGATACAACCAACAACACCAGCAATCACGTAGTGATATTGGCGATGTCTAGCAGTGGGTATATTCTCTGCTTGTAAAATGGTGATAGCAGATACTAACAACCAATAATAGTTATTGAGGTGACTATGAATACCAATAAAATAAGCTAACATAGCAAAAAGAGAATAGTTAACAGCACGCATAAATTCAATTCTTTGAGTAAATTTTACGCTTGTTAAACGAACTGTGATGGCATATTTGTCATAACACCAATTTTCGATTAGTGCGAAAATAGTTGCAATGCCTATCCCAAAAATAATGTATAAAGTGAGTAAAAGTCTTGTTATGATTGATATTTGATCCAGACTGGATAACATACCATTAATCATCAAGATAAAAAAAGCTTGAGGGCCAAACATTTTTTCTTTAGTTAGTATATATTGTGAACTAAAGGCTAATATTCCAATCCACAATACGGTAGCCATTGATCCAGCTAATAACGCGCTGATAGGCAAAGCTAGAACAGAAATAGCGTCTACTATCAGCAGCTGTGACATTGTTTTTTGCTGATTAGCAGGTACGTAATACATAAATATCAATGCACCAAAACAACTCATCACGCCTAACCACAGATTATTAAATAGCCCACTAATTAATAAGGGGATGGCCATTGTACTCATGCCAAAAAAAGTGTGAATGACATGTCTATTAATTTTCTTCATACTTAAATTACCTCGAAAAATTCAAATTTTTCCAGCCTAACATAAAAAAGTTAGTATTGTCAATCTTTACATGTTAGCGAGTTGATTAACAAAATAAGATAGTAACTTCAGTTGAAAATAATCATGCGTTGCTTTTTGCGGCCATTCGTGATTTCAAAGGTTATACAATTGTGGTTTAGTCATTTTTTTATGGTAAAATAAAAGATATATATTTAAAAAAGTGATGAGAGCAGTGATGACCATTAAATATCCAGCAGGCACACGCCAGAACAACTCTGTTCAAAATACAATACGAACGGGCAAAACAACAAAAAAAGCCTTGACTTTCGGTAAGCGTGGAATGGGATTGGAAGATGAAATTAATGAGGCCAACGATTATTACTTGGCCAATCGTCTTGCTGTTGTCCACAAAAAGCCGACACCTATTACAATTGTAAAAGTTGACTACCCAGCAAGAGCTGCAGCTAAAATTACGGAAGCATACTTCAAGCAGGCTTCGACGACAGATTATAATGGTGTTTATCAGGGACGTTATATTGATTTTGATGCCAAGGAAACTAAAAATAAAACATCATTTCCTTTGAAAAATTTTCATCCACATCAAATCACACATTTAGCAAACATTTTATCTCAAGGTGGTATTGGTTTTGTAATTATCAAATTTACGACCTTAAATGAGGGATATGTTTACCCCGCAAGTTCATTGATCAAGCAATGGCAAGATTTAAAGGGTAAACAATCAATTTCATATCGTGACATTGTGGCACAAGGGTACCTCATTCCAGAAAGCTTAAATCCAAGTTTGGATTATCTAAAAGCTGTTGATCTAATGCTTGAATCGTTAAAATAAATATGTAGGAGTTTTCCCAGTATTATGGCAAATGATAATTCAAATCAATGGTCGCGTGTTAATCGCAACCAAAATATGTACGATAATCAGCCAGGTCAAGAACCACCAAGGCCCAGACCCAAAGGCAAGGGTAGCGGACCAAAAAAACCTCGTAAGCCAAGAAAAAAACGAAGATGGATACTTGCCATTTTCCTTTGGCTATTAACACTTGGAATTATTGGAAGCTTGGCCGGTGCTGCGTTATTTTTCACTTACGCCACTGATGCACCTAATATTACTGAATCAGATTTAGCTTCTGAGAATTCAACACAATTATTAGACAGTCAAGGGAATGTGTTTTGGACTATGGCCACGCAGGAGCGTGATTATGCGAATGCAAACGAAATTCCTAAAACGTTGAAGCAGGCGGTTGTTTCAATTGAAGATCGACGTTTTTATAAGCACAATGGTGTGGACCCAATTCGTATTATGGGTGCCGCATTAGCTAACATTAAAGGGTCTTCTCTGGGGATGCAGGGGGGATCAACATTAACTCAGCAACTAGTTAAGTTATCTGTCTTCAGTACATCATCAGCCGACCAAACATTAAAACGTAAAGCTCAAGAAGCGTGGCTTGCGCTTCGAGTTGAAAAGAATTTTACTAAAAACGAAATTCTGACTTTCTACATCAATAAAGTTTATATGGGTCATGGTATTTACGGCATGAAAACGGCTGCTGAATATTTTTATAGCAAGCCGTTAACAGAACTGTCGTTACCACAGTTAGCATTACTGGCGGGAATGCCACAATCGCCAACTTATTATGATCCTTACTTAAAAAATAATTCTGCTGCCAAAGAACGACGGGATACTGTTATTGAAGCAATGGTTAAATATGGTGCTATTACTGAAAAGCAAGCCAAAGCAGCCATTGCTACTCCTGTTAATGATGGCTTACAAGATTTAACAACGAAAGCAGAAAATGCAGACCAAAATCGCAAGGTGGTTGATGCTTATGCTAAATCAGTCATTTCTGAAGCTCAGAAACTTGGATATGATACTTCTAAATCCGGTCTGAAGATATATACAAGTATGGATTCTAGTTTGCAACAATCTTTGTACGATAATGCGAACGATGGATCAGTTGCTTTTTCTAGTGCTAACTTGCAGATTAGTGCAACGATGACCAATCCTAATAATGGACGTGTTGTGGCACAAATTGGCGGTCGTAATGTCACGACAACATTTGGCTTAAACCGTGCGACACAATCCTCACGTTCATCAGGATCATCTATCAAACCGCTGCTTGACTACGGACCAGCGATTGAGTATTTGAATTGGCCGACGTATCGAACAGTTGTCGATAAAAAATATAAGTATGTCGGTACCGATAAAGATGTTTATGATTGGGATAAAAAGTATATGGGCAATATCACTATGCGTACTGCCCTGACCCAATCTCGTAATATTCCTGCTGCTCGGACACTTGAAGAAGTTGGTGGCGCTAATGCTGAAAAGTTTGTTAATGGCTTAGGCATTACAACAGACGGAACGCCTGGTGGTTCGGATGCCATTGGTATTCCGGTAACATCAGAACAAGAAGCAGCTGCTTTTGGCGCTATTGCTAACGGCGGTACTTATTACAAACCAACTTATATTACCAAAGTAGTGACGGCTGATGGCACTACACATAACTACACAACTACTGGCACACGCGCGATGAAAACGAGCACCGCTTTCATGTTGACAGATATGTTAAAGGGTGTTATTAAACCTAATGCTACAGCTGCTGATGCTGCAATTACTGGTCTACATCAAGCCGGTAAATCTGGCTTAGTTGGGTATGATGAAGATGATAATATGCCTGATCGTGCCATTTCTGACGCCTGGTTCACTGGTTACACACGATCATATGCATTATCTGTTTGGACCGGTTTTGATTATCCAAAGCAAAACTACATTCCATGGACAGAACAAGATTTGCCAGCACAATACTATGCCAAAGTAATGGCTTATGCTATGCAAAACAAGGACAACACGGACTGGACCGTGCCTGATACAGTTAAACAAACTGTCAAGGGAAATATCGTTGAATATGAAGTTAAAAATGCTTCTTGGAGTAATGGTGGTCTGCCGAGTGTAACTTCTATTGCTCAGTCGGGGGAAACACCGGCTGAAGCGGGTATTTCGGCGAACTCTGCATCAACTGGGTCTACAACAGGAAACAATTAATCAGAATTTGATCGAACAATCTGACCGCAAATGGTTTTGATTGTTCTTTATATTTGGAGGAGAAAATGCGTCTATGGGTTACCGGATATCGTAGTTATGAGCTTGGTACTTTTGGTGATCAAGATCCAAAAATTAAGGTAATTAAATTTGCCTTAAAGCAGGTATTAAAGGCGCAATTAGATGAAGGGTTAGAGTGGGTTATTACTGGTGGTCAGTTGGGAATTGAACAGTGGGTAGTGTCAGTCGTTCAAGAGTTAAAAAATGATTATCCAGATTTAAAAGTTGCTATGATGTTCCCTTTCAAAAATTTTGGAAATCAATGGCAGTCATCTAATCAAGAAAAGTTGCGAGACTTAATCACACAGAGTGACTTTGCAGAGAGTGTCTCTACACAAGAGTATCAAAGTGCAAGTCAGCTTAGAGCTTATCAACAATTCATGCTGTCACACACGGATGGCGCTTTATTAGTTTACGATACAGACTACCCAGGGAAAACACAATTTGATAGTCAAACTATTCAGATATATCAACAAAAAACGCCTTATCCATTGACACAAATTGACATGTTAGCATTACAAGATTATGCGACGGATTACGAGGAGCAACGTATAGAAAATATAATATTTGATGAATAATTGTTCATTTTTCTTGTAATTCTGAGAATTTATTGGTAATATAAATTAAGTTAAAAAATTAAACGAGGTGTTTCTTGTGGAACAAGTAAAATACACGCAAAAAGATATTTTAGAACGTGTTTTTAAACAAAAGCGCATGGGCGTTGGATATGATCCCGCCGATGTTGACAGCTTTTTAGATGATATCATCAAAGACTACGGTGCCTTTGGTGGACGTATTGAACAACTTCAAGGTGAAGTCGCGCGTTTGCAGACAGCGCTAAAAGATGCGCAGGATCAGTTAGTTCTTGTCAAACAACAGAGCGTTCAAGCTGCAAATGTTACACCTGCGCCTGTTGTTGAGACAGTAGCACCTGTTGTTACACCTGAAGTAAAACCGGTTGCACCTTCAGCTAATACTGTGACTAATCTTGATTTGATTAAACGTGTTGCTAACTTGGAACGAGCTGTTTTTGGTCGTGACCATTCTGAAAATGCGTAAAATATAATTCGTATTGTATAAGTATCGGGTAATTGCGCGTCATATTTCTGGCGTGAGGAAGGTCCATGCTCGCACACTCTGAGATGGGTGTAGTGTTTGTGCCGGGATAAAGAATAAACCCGGGGACAGCAATGTTACGGCGATCGAAAAGGCTAAGGCTTCTAGCTATGTCTGAATAGATACGAAGGTGCCATAGAAACGTATATGTCAGTGAAAATTGGCATTTGAGACGAGGTAAACCCCACAAGCGGGCAACCCAAACTTTTGGTAGGGGCGGCTAATCTAGTGAAACGAAACGATGATTGGTATGGTTTGAGCAATTGAACTTAGATAGATGATTACCGAAGGTGATATGTACCTGCATATCACTGGAACAAAACATGGCCTACAGATACTTATATCAGGTGAGCTCGCTTCGGCGAGTTTTTTTAGTGAATAAAAAATAATAATATGCAGTTATTTTTTGCATAAACAGAAAATATCATTGTATAAAAATTCATTATCGCGTAAACTGTTATTATTGTGATACAGCACAAGGAGAGATTCGGATATGCAGAAAATAATTAAAAAAATAATGATTGTAACAATGCTTTCAATTATTTTAATGCCATTTGCAGGTATTTTAGGTCAAAGCAAGGTTAGCGCAGCAACCACTGATCCTGCTTTGACTAAAATTAAGAAAAAAGGCACATTAGTCATTGGTTTGTCAGCTGATTATGCCCCTTTTGAATTTCATGCGACCGTTAATGGTCGCGATCAAATTGTTGGTTTTGAAGTTGACATGGCTAAGCAAATAGCCAAGGACTTAGGCGTTAAGCCAGTTATTAAAGAAATGGGATTTGACGGCCTGATAGGTGCCCTACAGACCGGTAAAATCGACGTTATCATTTCAGGTATCAACGCAACACCGGAACGTGAACAAGTTGTTGACTTTTCGGAAGCGTATTTGAAACCATTACAAACAATAATGGTTCTCAAAAAGGATGCTAGCAAGTATTCGAGTAATTTGTCTTCCTTTGCTGGTAAAAAAATTGGTGCCCAAAAGCAAACGACTCAAGAAACTTACGTTCAAGATAACATGAGTAGTTCAACATTAGTTAGCCTGCAAAAAGTGCCTGATTTGGTTGCACAGTTATCAACTGGCAAGATAGCTGGAATTGTGTTGAATGAACCAATTTCTAAAGCATATACACAACAAAATAAAACTTTCAAAATTATTTATCCAAAGCCTGCTTCAGGCGAGGGGGCAGTTTCAGTAGCTATGCCCAAAAACTCACCAGTTTTGAAGGCAAAAATTAATGCTTCCATCACTAAGATTGTCAAATCTGGAAAATTGGCAGCATACCAGAAAAAAGCCAATAAGTTAATGTTTGCTGATCAGTCTTTCTGGGCGAAGTACGGTAACTTATTTATTAAAGGTACATTGCTAACGCTGGCGTTAGCCGCTATTGCTGTTGTGATTGGCGTTATATTAGGTACGGTATTTGCATTATTTAAGTTGTCACCTAATTTTATCCTAAAAGCAATTGGTAATATATACGTCGAATATGTCCGTGGCACGCCACTGCTTGTTCAAGCATTTATGGTATTTTTCGGTACACAAGTGATTGGCTTTAATTTATCTGCTTTCGCGGCCGGTGCTTTAGCAATGGGATTAAATTCTGCCGCCTATGTGGCAGAAATCATCCGTTCCGGTATTAACTCAGTTGATAATGGTCAAAACGAAGCGGCTCGCTCACTAGGATTGTCTAAAGGCAAGGCAATGAGCTATATTATTTTGCCACAAGCTGTTAAAAACATTTTGCCGGCTTTGGGTAATGAATTTGTGACAGTCATTAAGGAAGGATCTGTTGTATCCGTCATTGGTGTTGGTGAGTTGATGTTCCAAACGGGTGTTGTCCAAGGTGCATCTTTTAAGCCATTTTTCCCATTGGTGATTACATCATTAATCTACTTTGTCTTAACATTTGGTATTAGTCGTGCGTTGGGTTATGCTGAAAATCGTATGAACAGGACATCTCGTTAATATTAAGAGCTATTAAAAAAGACTTGATTTTTTAATCAAGTCTTTTTAGATGGCTTTTGATTTTAATTTTGGAATGGTTAGCATGACACTTAGGCTAATCAGGTACAAGACAGATAGAAATCCCATGACGATGACCAATGAATAGCGATCCATTAGAAAGCCGATGAGAACACTCGAGAATCCGCCAACTGCACGACCAAAATTCATGATGGTGTTATTGGCAGTGGCACGAATTTCCGTGGGGTATAAATGGCCCATAATTGCACCATAGCCACCGTACATACCATTTGCAAAGAAACCAACTAGCATTTGTGCTAGAAGTAATTCTACTTTGTTTGATGCCATTGTTAACACAAAAACTGCGAGTGCTGAAGCAATTAGAAATATGGTATAAGCGCGTCTTGCGCCAAATTTATCCATAATGGCGCCAAAGGTTAACATGCCAAGACTCATACCAATTATTGTGGCGATCATCCATAGGGACGAACTTGAAGCACTCAGTCCAATTCGCTTTTGCATGATGGAAGGCAGCCAATTCATAAGTCCAAAGTAGCCAGCGATTTGAACCATGACCATAATCATTAAAGCGATTGTTTGCCATGCTTGTGCTGGTGTTGCAAATAGTGCCGCAATTGAACCAGGACGATACTCTGTGCTGGTTTGTTTAGCTTTCATATCGGTGAATACTTTACTTTCCGATAGGTGTCGGCGAATAAAAAAAATCAAGATGACTGGGACTAAACCAAAAACATAAAGTGCGTGCCAACCAAACATTGGCAAAATTACAGCTGCCAAAATAGCTGCTAATATGGCGCCAACTTGACCACCAATAGCTGAAAGAGAAGTCACTTTGGCAATGGCTCTTTTGGGAAAACTTTCAGCGATAATAGCCATTCCAGAACCATATTCACCGCCGGCACCTATTCCAGCCAAAAAACGCAAGGCATAGACCCAATAGACATTCTTGGCAAAAAACATTAACGCAGTTGCGATTGCAAAAATCCAGATAGTATATGTAAAGACTTTTACACGACCATACTTGTCAGCTAATATACCGAAAAAGAGACCACCAATTAGCATACCTAAGTTTGTGATTGATGATATCAAGCCAGCAGCTGCGCCTGATATATTCAAATCAACAATCATGGATGATAGTGTAAAAGATAAAAACATTACATCCATGTTTTCCAACCCAAAACCTGCTGCAGTAGAAGCGATTACCTTTTTTTGGTAACCACTAAAGTGATGCGCGTTGAGCGGGGACATACCAGTTTGTTGCATATTAATTCTCCTTGAAATGATTACTCACAGGTAATCTTTATTTGCTGGTTAGAATTATCGACGTCTTGTGATAGTTCAAACGATTTGATTATACGCTTAATTTTTTGTCAGTGCAACCGGGCAATATAAAAACAACCACTTGGATGGGTACCCTCGAAGTGGTTGTTTTGTAGTTGAATTTAATACTCAAAAGTCACGCGGACGCCCTCAGGAATAGCAAAGTCTTTTTGCAAAAGTGACAGTTCGCCGGACTCGCTGTCACGACCGTATAACGATACGTTATCTGTATCTTGATTAGCAACAACTAAGAATTGTTCGTCCTTGTCCCAATTCATATCACGTGGGAATTCTCCCTCAGTGCTAATGAGTTGGATTCGTTCAATTTCTGCCCCAAGATTTGAAACTTTGAACACGGAAACTGAATTATGCCCACGGTTTGAGGCATAGATGTAGTGTCCGTCCTTACTCAAACGAAGAGCTGCTGATCCGTTATGTTCTGTCCAGTCTGTTGGTATTGTAGAGGCAGTTTGAACGTGTTCAAAAGAGCCATCTTCAGAATTATACTTCAGCACGCTCAGCAAACTTGACAATTCTCCAAGCAGGTAGGCGTATTGACCATCTGGTGAGAAGCGAATATGTCTTGGACCAAAACCAGCTTCAGTTTTGAAGCGTGACGCTTCAGTCAGTTTGCCATCATCAGAAACATCAAAAGTAATGACTTCGTCAGCCCCAAGATCCACAGCAACCAACCGATTATCTGGTGTTAAATTGCTAAAGTGAATATGTGATGAACCTTGTTCTGGGCGCGGACCGGAACCTTCATTTTGCCATTGATCAGTTAATGTCAAATTACCATCAGCATTAATATGATAAATTTCCACAGTACCGCGGTGATAGTAGCCAGCGTACACTAATTGGCGTACTTCATCAACGCCAATATAGGCTGGAGCAGATCCTTCACTGAGTTGCGCATCAATTTCAGCCAGTGGGCGTACAGAATTATCAAAGGTGACAACGCCGCCTTGACCATCACGATTTTCAACCGCGTAAACCTTGTTTGCCTTTGAGACTGCAAGATAGGTTGGATTAGTGAGTTCACCAACAAGTGTTGGGTTTTGTAATAGCTTTTTCTCAGTATCAAGTTCCGCTTCATACAATCCCTTTGAGATTCTCTTTGTGTAGGTGCCAAACAAAATTTTATAAATTGCCATGATAGGACTCCTTTAAAATGTCTAAATTTATTATACTCGAATGTAAGCCTTTTCACAAATTTCTTTGTCGACATGGCTGACAATAAGCTTGAAAAGCATGATGAGACTGCGCGGTTCAGGCGGGCAACATGATTGTTATTTCTATGGTAAAATAATAATAAACGTGATGAATCGGGGAATATTTATGTTAAAAGACCAAGAACAACAGTCATGGTATAGGCGATGGTTTTCTGGCAACAACTTACTCAATGGACTCATTGTCATACTACTAATTTTGTTGATTATTTTTCTGGCTTGGCAGGTTCGATTTGTTTTTGAACCAATGCGAGCTTTATTTACGGCAGTAGGTGCCCCAATCATCATTGCAGGGGTTTTATATTATTTGCTAAGCCCATTGGTGAATTTGTTGGAAAAGCATGTTCATTTACCTAGAAAGTTGTCAATTGGCATTGTATTGATTGCACTTTTAGCAGTTATTGCTGGAGTGATTGTTGCTGTTTACATGGTATTGCGCACGCAAGTTGTATCATTTATTGATAATTGGCCACAATATTGGCGCACGAGTGAACGTTTTATTAATGATACATTTGCTTCTGATCAATTTAAATATATTCGTGATTACCTAAATCATACGAATGCTGATATCAACCAAAATGTGATTGACTGGAGCAAAAAGTATTTGACAAGCGGTGTCGCTGGTATTAGTTCGTTTGCGTCGACATTGACTTCAATTGGTGTCACTATGGTGTCTACGCCATTTATTCTTTATTATATGTTACTTGATGGGCATAAATTTTCGGCCGTTGTGGCTGATAAATTTCCACAAAAAGCACAAATATCAGTTTATCATTTATTGAGAGAAGTAAGCTCGCAAGTGGCACAATACATTCGTGGACAACTTGGTGTTGCTTTAGCGGTTATCATTATGTTCTCGATTGGTTACACCGTCATTGGATTGCCGTATGGTATATTATTGGCTTTAATGGCTGGCTTCTTTAATATGATCCCGTATGTGGGATCTATTCTTGCCCAAGTACCAGTATTTACAGTAGCGTTAATTGCTGGTGGACCAAAATTGCTGATTTTGGCGATAATCGTTTTGGTAATCGAACAGCCAATAGAGGGGCATGTTATTGCACCAAAAATACTAGGTGAAGCGTTATCTATTCATCCTGTAACAGTTATCGTCGTATTGCTAAGCGGCGGTCATATTTTTGGTGTACTAGGTGTCGTGTTAGGCGTTCCTGCATACGCTGTTGTTAAAGTCCTTGTCACGCACATTTACGAGTGGTGGCGACATAATTCAGAATTGTTTAAAGTGGAAGGAACTATTGAAAAATGACTAATCATGTTGTTTTATTTGAACCATTAATGCCTGCTAATACAGGGAACATTGCGCGTACAACGGCTGGTACGGATGCTGTTTTACATTTAATTGAGCCCTTGGGTTTTGATTTAGATGATAAGCATGTTAAACGCGCTGGACTTGATTATTGGGAGCACGTGCAGTTGGTAAGGCATTCAAGCTTACCGGATTTTTTGGAAACGTTGGCACCTACGGATCAATTGTATCTGGTTTCTAAATTTGCGAACCAAGATTATACAGAGCCTGACTATACAAAGACAGATGGGGATAATTACTTCCTATTTGGTAAAGAAACGACTGGTTTACCAGAAGTATTTATGCGTCAAAATCCAGAAAAGGCCATTCGGATTCCACAAGATGACACCCATATACGATCATTGAATTTATCAAATACTGTTGCCATTGTGATTTATGAGGCGCTACGTCAACAGTCGTTTCCAAATCTTGATACTGTTCATACCTACGAACAAGATAAACTGAAATAGGGGGTTGACGTCACTAAAAAAACTTGTTATGATTATATAGTTGTTTCAACAGCGAAATAACAAAGACCATGGCTCGTTGGTCAAGTGGCGAAGACGCTGCCCTTTCACGGCGGAATCGAGAGTTCGATTCTCTCACGAGCTACTAAAAGTCGCAACTTCGGTTGCGGCTTTTTGTGTTTCATTGTTGAAATTTTCCGACCCCGTTTACAGTTAAGCAATTCTTAAGAATTCGAGATGAACACGCGTTCGTATTTTAAACATGATAAAATAGGGCGTTAGTAATATATTGAGGTAATAATTTTGGCGACCAGAAAAACAACCAGAAAACGACGAACTACGAGTTCACGTGCAAAAAAACAACAACACCCACTTGCTAGAAATTTGACGTTATTAATTAGCGCTATTCTAGGCATTTTAGGGACTTTTAAACTGGGTTTAATTGGCATTTTTGTAGCGAATATTTTCCGGTTTTTCTTTGGAAACATTTACCTAGCAATTATTGTCCCCTTAACAGTCGGTGTACTATATTATATGCTCATGCGAAAGTTGCCGAAAGTTGCTGGGCATTTTTGGATAGGAGCCAGCATGGCATTTGTTGCCATTGAAGTTATTTCCTCTTTACTGTTCTTCACCTATACGCTGCAAGATGGTACCGGATATGTAAATGAAGTCATTCGCATTATTAAACAAGATTTTGTTAACCAATCAGCTAACACCCCAGTTGGTGGTGGCGTGATTGGTGCTATAGTGTACCATGTTTTGTTCATGTTAATGTCAAATGTTGGTACTTGGATTGTCACAACTCTGTTATTATTCGCTGGTGTGATTATCTTTTTCCGAATTCCAGCACGTGATATTGCTGAAAAAAGTGTTGAAAAAGCGCAAGAGGGTGTGGCCTATATTCAGGAACAAAGGGCTAACGCGCCAAAACGCGAGCCACTATTTAAAAGAAATACCCGTAAAAAAGATATTACCGATTATGGTGACAATCCTTTAGGTGTTGATCATTCAACTACGTCAGAAGTAGCTAATCAGGCTGACAATATAAATGAAGATGTCTCTCAACCTCAAACGCATGAATTTATTGAACCAGAAATCAAGTGGAATGGACCAGTGCCGACTGATGATGACAAACCATCAGATGAATTACCTCAATCCGATCCAAAAGGGTCACAGGGCGACGAAGAGGTTTCACTAGCGACCGATACACCAGAGGCGAATAATCCAGACTATCAGCTGCCGTCAGCAGACTTGTTAACACAGGTACCTCCGGCGGATCAAACAAAAGAATTTAAAAGTTTGACTGAGAAGTCACGCTTAGTTCATGACACATTACAAAGTTTTGGTGTGGAAGCTGAAGTGACAAGTGTGTCGTTGGGGCCAACTGTTACGCAGTATGAATTAAAACCCGGACAAGGGGTTAAAGTGAATCGTATAGCCAATTTAGCAGATGATTTGGCGTTAGCACTAGCAGCTAAATCAATACGTATAGAGGCACCAATTCCAGGGAAACCATATGTTGGTATTGAAGTACCAAATGATACACAGGCAACTGTTGGGTTCCGAGATATGATTGAACATGCACCGTTTGATGATAATCCATTAAATGTGCCACTTGGGAGAGATGTTACTGGTAATATTATTATGGCCGATTTATCAGCCATGCCACATTTATTAATTGCCGGTTCAACAGGATCTGGTAAATCTGTGGGCCTCAACGGCATTATCATTTCAATTCTACTTCGAGCCAAGCCTAATGAAGTTAAATTAATGATGGTTGATCCCAAAGTAGTTGAATTATCGATTTATAATGGCATTCCGCATTTGTTAACGCCGGTTGTTTCTGAGCCAAGAAAAGCTGCCAAATCATTGCAAAAAGTAGTTGACGAAATGGAAAATCGTTATAAATTGCTAGCACAGTTTGGCAAACGTAATATTGGTGAATATAACGCTGCAGTTGATAAACAAAATGCTGATGCCGTTGAAACAGGTGATCCGATTATGCAAAAAATGCCATATATCGTCGCAATTGTCGATGAGTTTGCAGATTTAATGAGCACGGTTGGTAGTGAAATTGAGGTTTCTATTGCCCGATTAGGTGCCAAAGCCAGAGCAGCTGGCATTCATATGATTTTGGCTACTCAGCGTCCAGATGTTAAAGTAGTCAATGGTACTATCAAAAGTAACATTCCTGGAAGAATTGCTTTCAGAACCGCTTCAGGCATTGATTCACGTACGATTTTGGATAGTAACGGTGCAGAAAAGTTGTTAGGCAGAGGGGACATGATTTTTGCGCCACCAGGCAAGCCGACGCAACGTGTACAAGGTGCTTTCATTAGTAACGCTGATGTTACTAGTGTAGTAGATTTTGTTAAAGCACAGCAAGAGGTTCAATATTCTGAAGCTATGACAGTGACCGATGAAGAAGTGGCTCAAGATAGTAGTGATATGTCGGATGGTAATAGTGAGGATGAATTGTTCCAAGACGCATTGCAATTTGTGATTGAACAACAAAAGGCATCGACTTCGTTATTACAACGACGATTTAGGATTGGCTATAATCGAGCTGCGCGCCTAATTGATGACTTAGAAGCAAGTGGTTATATCGGTCCAGCTGATGGCTCCAGACCACGACATGTCAATGTTTCGGATGGCAGTTCTGGTATTGAACAGTAAGTGTAAAACAAGTGATATAAAAGGAGAGTAATATAATGGCATTATCAAAAGAACAAATAGCAGCATTACAAAACGTGTATGACAATGGTATTCTTGATCATGATGACGTTGCCCATGATGCTTTGAAGCAGGTATTGGTGGATTTGAAAAATTAAATTGCAAAAATTCTAAAAAAGTGCTAAGATTATTTTTAGAAACTTTGATGAGGACAACTTGATTGCTGTGCGTTTAAAGAGAGTTCATGTTTGGTGGAAATGAACAACGTAGGTTTGATAGACTACCTTTGAGTGATGATGAGTAGAATATAGCGAAATTCATTCGGGTGACGCCGTTAGCTGTCATTTAAGTTGCATCTTAATGGTGCAAAACTTGGGTGGTACCACGGTAAAGCGTCCCTTTGAGCCTTTTGGCTCAGAGGGACGCTTTTTTCAAGCACTTAACAGGGTTTCAAAACGTAATTTGATATTTAATATGAAGAGGGAAAGTATATGACAGAAATTCAATTAACATTTCCAGATGGCGCTGTAAAATCTTTTGCAGCAGGTACAAAACCAATTGAGGTTGCAGCTGGCATTTCAAAGTCTCTGGCCAAAAAAGCGGTTTCCGCGAAGTTGAATGGTCAATATGTTGGCATGAATGATGCACTTGAAAATGATGGTGAATTCGCATTAATTACAACAAGCGATGATGAAGCGTTGGAACTTTTACGTCATTCAGCATCTCATTTGTTGGCGCAAGCTTTGAAACGTATTCCTAAGTTTGCCAATATGCACTTTGGTGTTGGACCATTTATTGATAATGGCTTTTATTATGACACTGATAACGGTTCAGGTAATCAAGTCTCAATTGACGATTTTGCAGAAATTGAAGCCATGATGCACAAGATTGTTGCAGAAGATTTGCCAATTGTATCACGCGAAATTTCACGTGACGAAGCGTTGACATTATTTAAAAATGATCCATACAAGATTGAACTCATTAATGATTTGCCAGCCGATGAGAAAATCACAATTGCTGTTCAAGGCGATCATGTTGAATTAGACAAAGGTGGACTTGTGCCATCAACAGGTTGGGTAAAACATTTCAAATTAACTTCAGTTGCCGGAGCCTACTGGCGTGGTAAATCATCTAATCCAATGATGCAACGTATTTATGGTATTGCCGAATGGAAGCAAGCTGACGTCGATGCCGAAGTTAAACGTCGTGAGGAGGCTAAAGAACGTGATCATCGTACCATTGGTCGTGATCTAGACTTGTTCTTCACTAGCCAAGAAGTTGGCTCTGGGTTGCCAGTGTGGTTACCAAATGGTGCAACTATTCGTCGACAAGTTGAACGTTATATTATCGACAAAGAATTAGCAAATGGCTACCAACATGTTTATACACCAGTGTTGTCGAACCTGAATTTGTATAAAACGTCGGGGCATTGGGATCACTACCGTGAAGATATGTTCCCACCAATGGATATGGGTGATGGCGAATTCCTAGAGTTGCGGCCAATGAATTGTCCTTCACATATTATGGTCTTCAAACATAAGCCACGATCATATCGAGAATTGCCCATGCGCATTGCAGAGCTTGGTATGATGCATCGTTATGAAAAATCAGGAGCTTTGACAGGATTGTCACGTGTTCGTGAAATGACTTTAAACGATGGGCATACATTTGTTGAACCCGAAAAGCTTGAAGAAGAATTTAAATCAATTTTGACAATGATGATGGAAGTTTATCGTGATTTTGACATCACTGACTATCGTTTCCGCTTGTCATATCGTGATCCTAAAAATACAGAAAAGTATTTTGATGATGATGACATGTGGGAAAAGTCTCAAGCACAATTGAAACGCGCAATGGATGATCTTAACCTTGATTACTTTGAAGCAGAAGGTGAAGCTGCCTTTTACGGTCCCAAGTTAGATGTCCAAACTAAGACAGCATTGGGTGGTGAGGAAACAATGTCAACCATTCAACTTGATTTTCTGTTACCAGAACGTTTCAATTTGACTTATATTGGTGCTGATGGACAAGATAACCATCGTCCGGTTATGTTACACCGTGGTATTGTGGGCACAATGGAGCGCTTTACAGCTTACTTGATTGAAATGTATAAGGGCGCTTTCCCAACATGGTTAGCACCACTACAAGTGCAAATCATTCCCGTGAATGTTGATGCGCATGGCGAGTATTCTCGAGATATTCAACAAAAGTTGCAAGCTGCTGGATTGCGTGCACATGTTGAAACTAAAGATGCCAAGATGGGTTATTTAATCCGAGAAGCACAAACAAACAAGATTCCATATACTTTGGTTCTAGGTGATTCTGAGGTTGATGGTCAAACTGTCACAGTCCGTAAATATGGCGAAGACAAGACACAAACCATGTCATTTGAAGACTTCCAAAACATCATATTGACTGATGTTTCACACTATTCGCGTGAAGTAAACGATTAACGATTAAAAAGTTCAATTATGGCGTTGTTATAAAAGCACCCTACGAATTTCGCAGGGTGCTTTGCAGTAAAAGGAGAATTTAAATATTAATATGTCAGAAACGAAAGAGAGTCATCAACCGCAGCAACATGGTCTAAAAAATCGACATGTGCAACTAATTGCTATTGGCGGCACAATTGGGACCGGTTTGTTTATGGGTGCTGGAAATTCCATTCATTTTGCCGGACCATCTATCCTGTTGGTTTATCTCATCATTGGTTTTTTTATGTTTGTGATGATGCGCGCTATTGGTGAGTTGTTATATGCGGATCCAACGCAACATACTTTTATCACCTTCATTACTAAATATATGGGGAATCGTGCTGGCTTTTTTGCGCGATGGTCTTATTGGCTAACAATTGTGTTTATGGGCATGGCCGAGTTGACTGCTGTTGCAAAATATATTCAGTTTTGGCTGCCAGATTTGCCAAGTTGGCTGATTCAAGTCGTGATTTTGGTATTATTGACATGTGTGAATTTGGTTACGGTTGCTTTGTATGGTGAAACGGAATTTTGGTTTGCAATGATTAAAATCGTAGCTATTTTGGCACTGATTGCCACAGGTATCATCATGGCATTGACGGGCTTTAAAACAACGGTTGGTGATGTTGCATTCAGTAATGTTTGGCATCATTTTAGTCTTTTTCCAAATGGTGTTGGTAACTTTATTAATGCTTTTCAAATGGTGATGTTTGCCTTTGTTGGTATGGAATTTATTGGCATGACCACGGCAGAAACAGAGAATCCCCGTGCTGTCTTGCCAAAAGCTATTAATCAAATTCCATGGCGAATCTTGTTCTTTTATCTTGGTGCGTTATTTATTATCATGACGATTTATCCTTGGCAAAAAATTCCTGCTAATCAGAGCCCGTTTGTAATGGTATTCCAATTGGCTGGCATTAAATGGGCGGCAGCCTTGGTGAACTTTGTTGTATTAACTAGTGCTGCGTCGGCCCTCAATTCGGTGTTATTTAGTGCTAGTCGTAATTTTTACGCCTTGGCTTATCAGTCAAAAGCTTCATTTATAAAACCATTCCGTAAAATGTCTCATGCTAAATTACCAGTGAGAGCAATTTTGTTTACATCTCTAATGGTTGCATTTTCTGCAATTATTTCATTAATTCCAACGATCACCAATGCTTTTAGTTTCGTGACAAGTGCATCCACAGATCTGTTTTTGATGATCTATGTCCTCATTTTGATTGCCTACATGCGTTATCGTCAATCGAACGATTATATGTCGGATGGTTTCCTAGTGATTGCACCAAAAGTGCTTGTGCCAATGGCCATTGTATTTTTTGTTTTTGTGTTCATAACGCTATTTTTCAATCCTGAATCCCGTGTTCCGGCGCTAGGGTCAACGATATGGCTCATTGTCTTTGGTCTCATTGCAATGAGACAACCTAAAACAATTAGCTTTGCAAAGTAAGTCTTAATGGCTTGCTTTTTTATTTTAAAAAGATATGATGAATGTTAGAATATGAAAAGGAAAAACTCATCATGACTCATAAAAGAAAACTAAAGCGGTCCGAAGTTCCGGTGAATTTGACTTGGGACTTAACTGACATTTTTAAAACAAAAGCAGATTACGATAATGCGTGCCAACAAACGACAGCTACAATTAAACATTTTGCGGACTTTAAAGATCATCTGGGTGATAGTCCTCAAAATTTATTGTTGGCAACTGAAAAGTTAGTGAATGTGATCGACGTTAATATTGATAAAACTTGGGCTTATGCAGAACTTTTGTATGCTAGCGATATGACCAATCCAGTTGCCCAGCAAGTTAAGGGGGCATCTGAGGACCTCATGGCAACTTTTTACGCGGGGACAGCTTTTTACAAAATTGAAATATCAGGTATTAAATCCGATAAATTGAAGTCATATATGACGCAAGAACCAAAATTGTTAAATTATCAATTTTATTTTGACAGAATTCGTTTAAATAGTGCCCATCAATTAACAGCGACAGAAGAAAAATTATTGGGTACGTTAAACGCAACTCTTCAGAGTCCTAATGATATTTTTGACACGCTTAATGATATTGATTTGAATTTTGGTACATTGAAAGATGAAAATGGCGATGAAATTGAATTAACCATGGGGAATGCTTCGCAGTTTATTCAGTCGCAAAATCGTGACATCAGAAAAAAGGCCGTTGATATGATAGCGCATGCGCATATTAGCGTTTCGCACACCATGGCTAAACTTTATAATACCCATGTTCACAGTCAAAATACGATTGCTGCTTTACGTGGCTATCACAGTGCGCGCTCACAGCAATTAGCACAAAATAACATTCCCGAAGCACTATATGACGTGCTCATCAGTAAAACCCATGAACATATCAATACGGTTTACCGCTATTACGATTTAAGAAAAAAAGTGCTTGGGGTTGAGCAGTTACATCACTATGATCTATCTGTACCATTAACTGGTAAAGATTTCTTGCCAACAACCTATGAAGAGGGAAAAAAGCTGGCACTAGAGGCATTGCAGCCACTTGGTGAGGATTACGTTAACCAAGTTAAAGAGGCATTAAATAATCGCTGGATTGATGTTGCAGAAAATGTCGGCAAGTCTTCTGGTGGTTTTGAAATTGGTATTGCAACAGTTCATCCGTATATTTTATTAAATTGGACAAATAAATTGTATAGCACTAATATTTTGGTGCATGAAATGGGTCACGCGATACACAGTGTCCGAAGTAATCAAACACAACCGGTTCAATATAGTGAAGCGGCAACTTTCAATGCCGAGATTGCTTCCACGCTCAACGAGATTTTATTGCAAAATTATTTGATCAAAAAATACCAAAATGACCGTGACGCGCAAATTTATTTGCGTACCAAATCAATTGCTACTTTTTTGGGAACGTTTGTTACTCAGGTAAAGTTTGCAGAATTTGAGCAACTAACATACCAAACAGAGCAAAATGGTCAAGCATTGTCTTTAACAGTATTGAATCAAATGGCGACACAATTAGAGCATCAATTCAATGGTGAGCAGATTGTTGATGATTTTCCGGATGACAGTTATAGTGTACATTTTGCCAGCGTGCCACATTTTTATTACAATTTCTATGTCTATCAATATGCGACATCGTATGCGGTGGCCAGTGCGATTGCCAATAAAATCTTGAGTGGCGATAAGCAAGTGCTAGATCACTATCATCGTTTTTTGGCTTCAGGCGGTGTCGATTATCCAGTTAATCTCATTAAGTCAGCAGGGGTTGATATGGTCAGTGGGGAGTATCTTGATAGTGCTTTTGCGAATTTTGAAGATGATGTTAATACCCTAGAAAGACTTTTTTCGACTAAGTAAAGCGACAATCAATAGTTGCGTCGTTGTTGTAACAACGATATGGTAAAATAGAATTACTGAAATTGGAAGGAAAATGCGTCGCTGTTGCAGATTATGACCGGCGCAAACTCATCATGGCTTTTTTAATTGATTTTATTCTACATATCGATGCTCATATTGCTAATTTGGTGCAATCATTTGGTTTATGGACATATCTTATCTTATTCGCAGTTATTTTTATTGAAACTGGTGCAGTCATCATGCCCTTTTTACCTGGGGATTCCTTACTATTTGCTGCGGGTGCAATTGCTGCCACGCCGGCTGGACTCAATGCCGGACTAAATCATTGGGTGTTTATGTTTGTTTTCTTTTTTGCAGCCGTTTTGGGTGACTCTTTGAACTTTTGGATTGGCCGAACAGGTGGTTATCAGCTGATTCGGCACCCCTTAATTGGGCGCTTCATTAAAGAGGAGCATATTCGAGAAGCGGAGGGCTTTTTCGAGAAAAGGGGTGCGGTTGCCATCATTATTGCGCGTTACATGCCAATTGTGAGAACCTTTGTGCCGTTTGTGGCAGGTATTAGTCAGTTCCCGTATAGCCGCTTTTTGAAAAACAGCGTGATTGCTGCGTTTACGTGGAGCTTGATTGCCACAGGGGCAGGTTACTTGTTTGGCAATATTCCGTTTGTTAAGGCGCATTTTTCAATTATTATTTTAGGGATCGCCTTAGTAACATTGTTGCCAACGATTATTGGTATCATTCGTTCAGCGATGATTTCACGCCGACAAAAGAAGTTATCTAAATAATAAAATATATCGTAACCACCTGATGTACTACTATATCAGGTGGTTTTATGATAAATTCAATTAAGTAATGATTGCTCTCGTGTTACAATAGAAAGAAAATGAGATAAGCCCTCGGAATACCGATGGTATGAGATGAAACCATGAATAATATTGAAAAATTACAACAGTTAACCCAAATGACCCGTCAAGAAATTGCTGATGCACTTGATGTTGAAAGTGAAACCGTTTTGGCTTGGGAAAATGAAGCCATCATGCCAACGGTCAGTGAACTAGAAGCGCTCAGTGGTATTTTTTCAGCGCAATTGGATGCCAAAGGTATCGAGACACAAAAGCTAACGCACCCTATTCACATTCGCCTATCTGTCGACTATTTGTTGAATCTTGGTATAACAATGTCAGACTGGATAACCTTAAAATGGGCATTTGAAGGTCAGTGGGAATCTGATAAACTTGCAGTTGGCTTTTTTGATAACAATCAATTAACACGAATCATCGAAACAGAGTCAGAATTTGTTGCCGCTTTTGCTGGCTATTTAATTTTACAAACTGATGGTGAGTTTGAACCCTATATTGATGAATTTAACGATGATAAAGAATATGATTGGCGCTTGATTCGTCATAGTGGCGAAACGTTTACAGACGTGACTCGTATGCTTGTCACGACTGAATTGACGGAGATAAAGCATGGCTGAAAATTTAATTATAGCGACAGATGCTTACAAGTTAACTCACCATTTACAGTATCCTGATGATATTACTAAGTTATATTCCTATGGCGAAGCACGTGTCGGTGGTCAGTTTGATCAAGTCAGTTGGTTTGGTTTGGGGATGATTTTGCATGATTATTTTCATACCAAAATTACTGATGATATGATAGACGAAGCTGAAAAAATGTCTTTACAAACATTTGGAACATCAGCTTACTTTAATCGTGCTGTCTGGGAAAAAGTTCGTGACTTAGGCTACTTTCCTGTTACTATCAAGGCATTACCTGAAGGCATGACTGTGCCAACGGGAAATGCGTTATTTACAATTGAAACGACAGCACCGTGGTTCGCCACAACGTTGAATGCTTTGGAAGTCATTTTAATGCATGTCTGGTATCCAACGACAATTGCCACTAACTCTATGGTGATTAAAAAACGTTTGCGGCCATTGTTTGAGCAGTCTGGTTCAGTTGATGATTTGTTTTTAGCAGTGAATGATTTTGGGCTGCGAGGCGCTACGAGTTTGGAATCTGGTAAACGCGGGGGTGCTGCGCATTTGTTACATTTTCAAGGATCTGATAATTTGGCGGCGTCGCAATACTTCGAGAACGTTTATGGTATTGCAGGTCGGGCTTTGTCTGTTTGGGCGACTGAACATTCGGTCGCAACTGCTTATGGTGATGGGCAAGGTGAATTCGATTACGTGAATGCGCAACTTGATCGTGCACCAGAAGATGCTGTTTTGTCGATCGTGATTGATTCTTATGATGCCATCAACTTTGTCAAAAATGTGATTGGCTCTGATTCAATTAAATCAAGAATTATGAAACGTTCAGGTAGAATAGTGTTGCGTCCTGATTCAGGTGATCCAGAACAGATTGATTTAGAGGTATTAAGGTGTTTGGGTGACATTTTTGGTACTGAAACAAACGATAAAGGCTATCGCGTGATTCAACATAATGTTGGTATCATCCAAGGTGACGGTATGAAAGCTGATACCATCGTATCACTTTATGAAAAGCTGATGGCAGAAGGGTGGTCAGCTGATAATTTGGTCGTTGGTTCTGGTGGTGGCTTGCTACAAGAAGGATTCACACGTGATACCGAACGGTTTGCTATTAAAGCCGCGTATGCCGAGAAATCTAACGGTGATCATCTCAACATTCAAAAAATGCCTAAAACTGATGTCTCAAAGGCATCAAAATCAGGACGTTTGAAAGTCATTCAGCGTGACCATAAAATCATCACTGTTTCGCAAAACGAACCTGGTGAAGATCTATTAGAGGTAGTCTACCATAATGGGATTGTATCACCAATTAATGGTGCGGACATATTGGCTCGCGCCAACAATCATGATTGAAAGGACTAATAACAAGTGGGATTAAACTATCATTTTAGTAAACAACCAAGTGATGACGATATGTCAGTCAAAGTCACCCGACTAGATGAAAAAGCCGCAGCACAAGCATGGCGTCAACGTGATAAACGTGATCATCAACCGATTAGTGAACCGGATACGGGTATGGTTGGTCGTGGCATTAAAGCATTAGGCACTGAATCAGCTATCGGAAAAGATGAAAGAAAAGCGCAAATGCAAGTTTTGTTTAATCAGGGGATGACTAGTTACATTGATTTAGCTTTTGAAATGAACTTAGCAGAATCAACAATAAGACGCTATGGTAAAGAGCTTGGGCTAACATTTATTGATCAAGAATTTTAATCATTATCTTGTTCACAAAATAAGGTTATAAGTTAAGATTAAAGACAAGTAAATAATTACCTTGACATTTTCTAATTTTCAAGGGATAATAGTCTAAATACTTATATATTTCACATAGAGGTTGCGATTGACATTGCGCCTGCCGGAGCTCTTGTAGGGGTTGATGGTAGGTTAGGGGACGTCGCCGAAATACGTTTTATCTACAAATGAAACGTGTTGGGCTAAGGGTTAAGAACCGTTAGACTGTCGCATACGTGCGGTGAGCTATGGCAACTGTCAAAATTGGTAAATTAAAAAGCCGTTAGACTGTAACCGTGAGGCTCAGACTAATGGCTTTTTATTGTGAATAAGGGGAAAGCATGAGTTATCCAACGAATACGAATCAGCATTTAACAATTGAAGACGTCGATACCATTGAATTAGCGCAAAAGTATGGCACACCGCTGTATGTTTATGATGTAAGTCATATCAGACAGACAATCCGTGCTTTTAAACAAGTATTTGAACAAGAAAAGATTCCATTTGTAATTAGTTATGCTGGAAAAGCATTTGCCACAAAAGCAATCTATCAAGTTGTCGCTCAGGAAGGCATTCATGCAGATGTGGTGTCTGGTGGTGAATTATATACAGCGCTAGCTGCTGGCTTCCCAGCAGCGCATTTAAGTTTTAATGGTAATAATAAAAGTTATGACGAATTGACATTTGCTGTTAAAGAAGGTGTCGGAACTATCATTGTCGATAATTTTTTAGAACTAAAATTACTTTCTGAAATTGCTGAAAAAAATGCCATTAAACAGGACATTCTGTTACGAATTTCGCCTGGCATTTCAGCACATACACACGAGTTTATCAGTACGGGTCAGCAAGATAGTAAATTTGGTTTTGATTTAATATCTGGGCAGGCGAAAGAAGCTTTTGATATTGCCATCAATGATGATCATTTAAACTTACGTGGTTTGCACGCACATATTGGGTCACAAATTTTTGATGTCACTGGTTTTGAACAAAACGCCGCGCTTCTTGCTGATACGGCTAATGCTTGGGGGTGGCAACCTGAAGTCATTAACGCCGGTGGTGGTTTTGGTATTAAATATACTGATGAGGATAAGCCGTTACCTGAAAGTGAATTTGCACAGGCTATTATCCGTGTATTGAAAGCAAAAGCTGCTGAATATGATTGGAAAATGCCAGAAATATGGATTGAACCTGGACGTTCAATTGTTGGACCAGCTGGAAAAACATTGTATACAATTGGCTCAAGAAAAGACATTCCTGATATTCGTCATTATTTGGCCGTTGATGGTGGTATGGGTGATAATATTCGACCGGCGTTATATCAAGCTAATTACACAGCCGTATTAGCCAATCAACCGAATGCTCAAACTGAAGAAGTCGTTCGGGTTGCTGGTAAATATTGCGAATCTGGTGATGTATTAGTCTGGCAACAAGCCTTACCGGCCACAAAACCAGGGGATATCTTAGCGGTAAATGCAACGGGTGCTTATGGTTATGCCATGGCCTCGAATTATAACCGCAATCCCAGACCAGCAGTAGTATTTGTCGAAAACGGCCAACACCAATTGGTTGTAGAACGAGAAACATTTGAACATTTAGTGTCATTAGACCGAGATTATACTCTAGGAGAATAGTAGAATGCCTGAAAACGAAGCACAACGTTTGATCAACTTTATTGCAAATGCACCCAAAAAAACACCTGTGAAAGTGACCTATAAAGGATCACTTAATGCTGAGGTGCCAGACCAAGTCAAACATTTTGGTAATGATATTTTTGGTCAGTTAATCGGTGATTGGGCTGATGTTGCGCCATTGATTTCAAATTTGCCAGAAGACAGTGTTTTGATTGAAAATGATTCACGTAATTCAGCAGTACCGTTGCTGGACAAAAAGGCTATCAATGCTCGAATTGAGCCCGGCGCTATTATTCGTGATCAAGTTAGCATTGGTGATTCAGCTGTGATTATGCTTGGTGCCGTCATTAATATTGGTGCCGAGATTGGCGCGGGGACAATGATTGATATGGGAGCCGTCCTTGGTGGCCGTGCGATTGTTGGTAAAAATTCACATATTGGCGCTGGTGCCGTACTGGCAGGTGTGATTGAACCAGCATCTGCCCAACCTGTGCGAGTTGGAGATAATGTTTTGGTTGGTGCAAATGCGGTCGTCATTGAAGGCGTGCAAGTTGGTGACGGTGCCGTTGTTGCTGCTGGTGCGATTGTCACCAAAGATGTACCGGCAAACACGGTGGTTGCTGGTGTACCTGCCAAAGTAATCAAAACAATCGATGAACAAACGCAACAAAAAACCGCTTTAATTGATGCACTAAGGAGTCTTTAATGACAGTTTCTGAAGCAGATATACAGACATTTCGGCGTGAATTACACCAAATACCAGAACTAGCTTTATCCGAATTTCAAACACATGATTATTTGCTCAAAAAAGTTCAGTCATGGCAGACTGATTTTATGACTATAAGAGAGGTACCAGAGCTACCAACAGCTTTGTTAGTAAGATTTGAGGGTTCCCATCCTAAAAGAACAATTGGTTACCGATCAGATATTGATGCTTTGCCAATTACAGAAGATACGCAGCTACCCTTTTCTTCAATACACGATGGTCGCATGCATGCCTGTGGGCATGATGTTCACATGAGTTTGGCTTTGGCCATTACTAAATATTTCAGTGAACATCAGCCAGAAGATCATGTCATTATCTTTTTCCAACCAGCAGAAGAAGAAAAGAGTGGTGGAAAATTAGCTTATGAACTGAATTTATTTGAAGGGCAATGGCGCCCCGATGAATTCTATGGTATTCATGATCAACCTGATTTACCTGCTGGTACTTTGAGTACGTTAGCAGGCACTTTATTTGCTGGTACTGCTGAGTTAAAGGTGGATGTCATTGGTCAAGGTGGTCATGCAGCCTATCCTCACTTGGTTCATGATCCAATTGTAGGCGCCGCGGAGTTGATCACAACGTTACAAACAGTTGTTTCGCGTGGTGTTGATCCAATTGAAGGTGGGGTTGTCAGTATTGGCACAATCCAAGGTGGCTTCGCAAATAACGTTATTCCAGATCGTGTTCATTTGGAAGGTACAGTACGTAGCATGACATTAGCTGGATTGAAAACGATGATGGCACGCATTCAAAAAATAGCTGATGGTATTGCCTTAGCCGACGATTTGACTATCGAAGTGTCTTTGGAAAGTGGCAGTTATTTGCCAGTGGAAAATGATCCAAAATTGGCTGAAAACTTGATTAATTATATGACGGAAGATGACAATATCAACTTTGAATTAGCCAAACCAGCTATGACAGGCGAGGATTTTGGGTATTTATTACAGCATATTCCTGGCGTGATGTTGTGGTTAGGCGTAAACGATTCCCATCCACTTCATAGTGCCAAGCTTAACATTGATGAAGCAGCACTGATGCCCGGATTTTTGGCCCTTAAATCCTTTTTAGTTTATCGCATGTCGCAAGGAGATTGAAAATGTACGAAAATATTCGTTTAATCACCGCAATTGTAACACCGTTTACAGCCGATGACAGTATTGATTATAACGCGTTGGATAGTTTGATAGAGCATTTGTTGCAGCATGGTACGCAAGGTTTTGTTGTTGCAGGTACAACCGGCGAATCCCCCACACTAACTCACGAAGAAAAGTTGGCTTTAACCACGCATATTGTCGAACAAGTCAGCGGCCGTGCGTTAGTAATTGCGAATGCTGGCTCTAATAATACTAAAGAGTCTGTTATGGCAGCGCGCGAATTAAGTGCTATTGCAGGCGTTGATGGTATTTTAGCGGTTACACCTTACTACAATAAGCCCAGTCAGGCAGGGATGATCGCCCACTTTGAAGCCATAGCAGACGCTGCTAGCAAACCAGTCATGCTTTACAATATTCCGGGCCGTACCGTGGTTGGTTTGACATTAGACAGTGTTTTAAAGCTTGCAAAGCATCCAAACATTAACGCTATCAAAGAAACAACTTCGGTTGATTTAATTGCAGCTGAAGTTGCTGGTACGACTGATTTCTCAGTTTATACTGGTGAAGATGCGATGACCTTATCAGCTTACGTTGTGGGTGGGGCGGGTACTATTTCAGTTGCTTCACACTTATATGGTGATGAGATGACAGCGTTATTTAAAGCGATGGCTACAAATAATTGGCAAGAAGCAGGCAGATTGCAACGGTATTTGACACCAAGAATGAATGCATTGTTTGCTTACCCATCTCCAGCACCAGTTAAAACAAAACTGGCTGATCTTGGTTTGATTAGAGAAGATGTTCGATTGCCTATTTTAGCCTTGGCTGAAGCTGAAAAGGCACATCTGAATGATTTATTGGAGAATTCATGACAAAAATTATTTTAGCAGGTGGTTTCGGCAAATTAGGTGAGGCGATCCAAAATGGTCTCAAGGCCGATTATGAAATTGTTGGCATTTTAAGTGGTCATCAGCATGATAGTGACATACCAGTTTGGACATCTCTTGCAGACATTGATGTATCAGCAGATATCTGGCTTGATGTGAGCACACCAGCGACCGTATATGAGAACGCCCAGTACGCAATTGCTCATCATATGGCATTAGTCATTGGTGCGACAGGATTAAGCGATGCGCAAGTCACTCACCTTAAAGCTTCAGCGACAAATGGTATTTTAATTGTCCCAAACTTTAGTTTGTCAGCTGTATTGTTAATGCAATTCTCAAAAACGGCAGCGCAATACTTTCCAGATGTGGAAATTGTTGAAGCACATAACCCCAAAAAAGTGGACTCACCATCAGGCACTGCAAAACAGACTGCACGGATGATTGCGAGTTCACGACAAAAAGCACCAGCACAAACAAGTGTTGGTGAAGCGCGTGGCGAAAGAGTTCATGATGTGCCTGTGCACGCGATGCGTTTACCAGGTTACATTGCGCAACAAACAGTGTACTTTGGTGGCATTGATGAGCAACTTACATTGTCCCAAAGCACAACAAGTCGTGCTGCTTTTGTGCCAGGTGTCATTATGGCATTAAATGCTGTTACAAAATTAGATCATCTCGTAATTGGACTTAACCAGTTATTAGACTAAAAAAGTTACTTCAGTGATGAACTGAAGTAACTTTTTTTATTGATTATAAACACCATCGGCGATGTCAGCTAAAGTATCACGAGAAGGAATAAAGAAAAGTTGACCTGATAAAATATCTGAAAATGTGAGTAAATAATCAGACTGTTCTACCATATTTGTTAGCATGCCTTTGGTAACTGACCAATAGCGTGAATACCCAATGAAGTAAGTACCGGTGTTGCCTGAAGCTGGATCTGAAAATGGTACATTCATGCGAACAATTTTTTGTTCTTCGCCATTTTTTTCAAATTTAGAAGCAACGTTGTGAGCGTTCTTGAATTTATCATCATCTTCTAATTCTAAATCGGTGAATTTTTCACGTCCGATTGCCTTTTCTTGGGTTTCATTATTGAGATGTCCCCAAAAATCCATATTGTGATGCCACTTTTGGGCAAAAGCATAAGCACCGTTGATGAATTTAGGATCTTCCTCACCAATTAGGGCATAACCAGCAGCATCTTCAACGGCCGGCGCTTCCGTACCATCAATAAAACCAATGATTGCACGTCCCTCAAAATATCGGAATCCTTTAGTTTCATCAACCACATCAGTGATATTTTTTAGAAAACGCATAAATTGTGTCTGCGCTTCATAGACAACAGCCTCATTACTAGCGCGTATGTGGAAAAAAAGATCGCCAGTTGAAGCAGGCATTTCGTATTCTGGGCCCTTTACACCGCTGAATGTTTCTAACTCAGAAGGTTTTGGCTGATTTGGGAAAAGATATTCCCAAGCTGCTTCACTAAATCCAATGGCAACTTTCAAGCTTGATTCTGTTGCCAAATGAGAATCACGAATGCGTAACGAACGAATAATTGCCTGTGAACGGTCAGCAAATTCCTGAATCGCAGCTTGTGTCTTTGCGCGATCTATTCTCTTGAACTTGAGCACGGTGAATTGAACGTGCTCGCCAACATCTTTCCAAACATCTTGTGCTTTTAATGGATTAACTGTCATTTTTTCCCTCCAATTATTAAACTAGTGCTATCATACGCTAAATAATCATTTTAATCAATAATCATTCTAAATAACATTAGTTCTAATGTACCTATAAATCACATAAAATTCACATTTATCATGTAAAATGAACGTAAATAGGTAATAATATTAGTTTTATGATGATTGAGTAAAATTTTGGAGATTATTAACATTATAATAGCCAATATTGAGCAAGGAGAAGTGATATGGAAATTAGAATCATCGGCGCTAGTCACGCCGGCATAGCGTGTGCGTTACGCGCGAGGGAAGAAAATCCAGACAGTAACATTATCATTTATGAAAAGCAAAAAAGTATTGGTTTTGTAGCGCAAAGTATACCGCTCTATTTAGGTGGCGATAGTAATTTTTTGAAGTTATCAAGTTATACCACAATTGCTGAACTAGAAGAAAAACATATTACGGTTAAAACACAAACGGTGATTGATGCTGTTGATCTCAATCATAAGTCAATTCACTATGTTGACATGGTTTATGGTGTGGAAAAAGAAGATCATTTTGATAAATTAGTCGTTGCGACTGGCTCATATCCCAGTCTGTCCTTAGTCCAAGATGGTTTTTTGGATAAACTATATGTTATCAAAAAATTTGAAGATGCGGTCAAAATTAAACAATTAATGGCTGAAAGTCGGAGTTGTATTGTGATTGGTGGTGGCGCGATTGGCATTGAAATGGCTAAAATTTTGAGTGAATTAAAAATTGAAACCACAATCATTCATTCTTCAGATTTCATCTTAAACCGATATTTGGATAAAGAAATTGCGCTTGATATGCAAAATGCATTGGTAGAAGATGGCGTTAAAATTGTCACGAATGCTTTGATTAGCAGCATTGATGAAGAAAATCTAGAGGATGGTAGTCGAAAAATTAGTCATGTCAAGACAGCTGATGGGCAACATTTTGAGGCTGACGGTATTATTTATGCAACTGGGTTTAGACCCAATTCCTTTTTAGTTGCTAATCAAGTTGCACTGGGTGATCGTGGCGCGATTATTGTAGACGATTACATGCAAACGAGTCATCCGGATGTCTATGCCGTTGGTGATTGTGCGACAACCAAGCTAACCAACGTGAAGGAACCTACTTATGTGCCACATGCGAGTGATGCTATTCGGCAGGGGGATGTTGCAGGCGTAAATTTGACCGGCAATAGTGTGAAATTGAAAAATTCACAAGGTACGTACAAACTTAATTTTGATCGTGATATCTCGTTGTGTATGTCTGGTTTGACAAACGAAAAGGCGAAGCAAGAAGGTTTTGATAGCGATGTTGTCTCTATCAGAGATCAGTATGTCAGTGGCAATGGTTTCTTTGAAGCTTACTTGGTTTATGAAAAAGAGACACACAAAATATTAGGTATCCAGTGTAAAGGATCAGCATTTGAAGTTGGCGCGCAAGCAGAGATAATTTCGTTAGCTATCCAAAATAATTTAACGGTTGAAGACCTTCAATACAGTGATTTTTATTTCAAACATGGCTTCAATAATCCTAGAAGTTTCACACAAATTCTTGCTGATACGATTCGCCAAAAAGAAAAAGCCGTCAAGTAATATTGGCGCTGGAAAGGAGTGTTGACAATGGTAACAGAACAAAAAATTACCGATTTAGACTACTGCTATGTGTCATGGGAACTTTTGCAAGAATTAGAAAAAAACACCTTTTCCAGAAATGAGTGTATCAGAGCATTTAAAAAAGAGTCAAACGACAGACAATCACTGATTATAAGTGTTGTAGCATTAATTTTACCAATGATTTTATTGGGAAGTATTGTGTTTTCTAATCACGCAGCAAGCTTAATGTACGGCAGCACTGGTACGACTGAAAATATTTGGACGCGCGTTGTTGGATTATTAATGCTATCGGCTTTTTTATTTTTAATCGTCTATATGTTGTCAAAAGAATTGTCCAAATACAAGGTTTTTAGGCCAATTAAAAAATTAATTAATCAAGATTTAGAAGCAAACTTACGATTAGAGGTTGACGCAATTGATCAGAAAGCTTCAAAAATTGTCAACGATTCGATACTTAGGGACTCAAAGATTCCAGAAAAATTTCTGTCATCTGAATTTTTGTTAGTTATTATCAAGTATATGGAAAGTGGACAGGCATCTTTTATTAAAGAGGCAGTATATGCTTTACAACTTGATCTCAACAATACTGGCTATTATGCCAATATTTTGCCAAAAGAGACGCTTTTACAGTTGGAAAAGAAGTATTTATTGGATCCTAATAAGAATTTGACCAAAAAAATTGAATTGGCTGAAAAAAATGACTGACAAACATATACAATCAAATACTAAGCAATTTAGTCAAGAAAATATTTTTATTGAACCTGATGATAAAACATCAAATTCGCAAGATGTGAAAAATTTTGTGCAAGATGATTTTTTCGACAAAGGACACTGGGGACTTAAATTACGACAATTCGGCATCAATTTTGCTTTCTTAATCGTGCTCGTGTTACCGGTCTTGATATTATTTGATTCACTACAAGATGGCCGATTTTGGCAATCATTGTATCATTGGCATTATCAAGATGGGTTTGACCTTACTAAATTTTTACAAGCTTCAATCTTAATTGCGATTGTCGTTGTGTTGGTATGCAGTTTGGCATTTTTGGTACGAAATAATTATCGTGAACAGAAAATATACCCAAATCAAATTACATATAATGACGATAAACTTCAGGCGCGAAGGTCAGTCATGAATGAGCTTTACACGAGTAGATATGGCGATAAAAGCTTTCGTGAATCAACGAAATATTATGCTGTTAATGAAGAACAAAATATTGATGATCACCTAATTAGTGACTTATTTAAGGAAAGTGGGGTCGAAATTAAATGAAGCAAATTCTGACAGTTTTTGTGCAAATTTTAACCTTATATCCGATTATTGGTGCTATTGCTTGGACTATTGGTGGTATTTTTTATCGCACAGTGTACGTTGGCAAAATTTTGGATCGTGATTTTAAAAAAATTCGCGTCGAAAAAGAGCCAATGATTACAATCATGATTCCTTGCCATAATGAAGAAATGGTTATTGAAGATACGATTGAGTATTTGATGAACGATTTAGAATATCATAACTATGAAGTACTGGTTTGTGATGATGGCTCAACTGATACAACCCCTGAAATTTTGTCTAGACTAAGTGTTAAGTATCCGAAGTTACGCGTTTTACGTGTCAACAAGAATAAGGGTAAGGCACATGCTTTTAATATCGGTTTATCTTTTTGCCGTGGTGATTATATTTTGAGTAACGACGCTGATACGGTTTGTGCGCCAGACGGATTATGGAAATACATGAATTATTTTTTGAGACCTGGGGGTCAAAACGTTGCTGCCGTAACAGCTAATATGGACGTTCAAAACCGTTCTTTGCTATTGGAAAAATCACAAACCGTTGAATTTTCCAGCATTGTCGGTATCATTAAACGATCTCAAATGGGTGTTCTCGGCAATATGTACGCTTATTCCGGCGCCAACACAATGTATCGTAAGGATGCTGTGCTTGATTGTGGCGGTTTCCGTCAGGATCGTGCAACTGAAGACATATCGATTGCTTGGGATCAACAATTTAGCGGATGGAAAGCCGTATTTGCGCCAGATATTATGTTTTATATGAATGTACCTAGCACATTAGGCATGCTATATAATCAAAGAAAACGTTGGGCAAAGGGTGGCACAGAAGCATGGGTGACTAATTTTTCGCGTATTTTTAAGCACCCTATCAAAAACATTGCTAAAATAGTACTTCTATTGGATCAAACAGGTAGTATAATTTGGAGTTTTTATTATTTGATTTTCACCACATGGTTGGCGCTCAAGTTATTTTATTTTGTTTTCACTAATGATACGGAGCAACTCATACACACGTTAGATATGATTTTTGTCTTCTCGGCATTCATATCGATGGTTGGCATCTGGCAATTAGTGGCATCATTAGCGCTTGATAATCACGGTGCAAAATTAAAATATCTCCTATTTGCACCCATGTACATGGCTTGGTATTGGCAAATGAATGCCATTACAATAGTTGTCACTTTCATTCCAGCCCTGAAAAGCGTCTTGGGATTATCTGGACAAGGCACATGGGTTAGTCCAACCAGAACAAAAATGAAAAAATAAATTTGGAGGCAGTCATGATTTTGCTAGGAGCAGTGCCACAATTGACCCAAAATACACAGATTAATTTTTGGGTGAGCGTTGCTGTACTTGTATTGTGCTTTTTTGGTATGATATTAGCCAGTATAGTATGCAATCAAAATCGTCGAGAATGGCATCAAAAAAGAAATGAAATCACGCAGAAACATCAGTATTTGGTTAATAAAGACTTTGTTGTTAGTGTGTTGGTAGTGGCACTATGTTTGCTTTTTTTCATTTTGATGTTCATGACTTTTGGCGCTTACTTGATGAGTTGAAACTTTATTGTGTTTCAGGCTGATTTTGGTTGACAGAGGAGAAACTTTACATCATCATGAAAATAATAACCAAAATTTCAGTTCAAAAACAAGCTGGTCGATACAACATTGATTTAGATAATCAATTTGCATTTGGTGTATCTGAGAGTGTCCTGATTAAATACGGATTAGCGAAAGGGCGTGAGCTGGATGATGACTTGATTGCTGATATTAAATTGAGCGACGAAGTTGCGAAAGCAATGCGCGTTGCCTTGAACTATCTTGGTCATTCGCTTCGTACGATAAAACAAGTTCAGCAAAAAATGAACGATAAAGAAATCCCTGAACAAGTTCAATTACAAGTAATTAGTCAATTAAAGGCGCAACATTATCTTGATGATCTTAATTACGCCCTCCATTATGTTGCCACTAAAAAAACAATTAATCCGAAAGGACCAATTGTCATTAAAATGGCGCTTAAACAAGCAGGTGTGTCGGATATCAATATTGAAGAAGCATTGGCAACATACACTGATGAGGAACAAATCATCGTTGCAACTCAACTCGCCAAGAAAGCAGCTGTTACGTATAAACGAGAATCAACGCGCAGTAAGCGACAAAAAATCATTGCAGCACTTGCTACAAAAGGTTTTTCTTTTGATATGGCACAAAATGCGGTTAGTCATTTAGCGGCAGAACATGATGATCAGTCAGAGCTAGAAAATATTCAACGAGAAGCTGATAAATTATGGCGACGCTATCATCGTGACGACAATTCAAAACGCCAATTTAAAACGAAAAAAGGTCTCTACACAAAAGGCTACACTTCTGATTTAATTGACAGCGTATTGGCTAATTTAATGCTGGAAGACGACAAGTAAATTGTGGTATACTGAAATAGAAATTCGGTGTTAGAAGAGTAGGTAGCGTTATGAGCGTTGATAAACCAGGTCGCGGGCCACGCGAAGGTGATTTCATCACGATCAAAAGCTATAAGCACGACGGCTCGTTGCATCGAACTTGGCGCGATACCATGGTTTTAAAAACCAGTGAGAACGCGATTATTGGGCTAAATGATCATACTTTAGTGACTGAAGACGATGGTCGGCGTTGGGTGACACGTGAACCAGCCATTGTTTATTTCCACAAAAAGTATTGGTTTAACATCATTGCGATGATTCGTGATAATGGCGTATCGTATTATTGTAATTTAGCATCTCCTTATGTATTGGATAAAGAGGCGCTTAAATATATTGACTACGATCTTGATGTTAAAGTGTTTCCAGATGGCGAAAAACATTTACTGGACGCTGATGAATATGCAGCTCACAGTAAGAAATGGCATTATCCACCAGAAATTGATAAGATTTTAAAAGCACATGTCAAAATTTTGGTTGACTGGATTAACGCTGGCACGGGTCCGTTTTCGCAGGGTTATGTAGATGTTTGGTACGCAAGGTATCAGTATTTGATGCAACAGCGGTTGAAAGATCGTCGTTGAAATAAAGCATTTGATTATTTGAATGCTTTTTTGTTTGCCATTTATATGCAAACAAAAAGGCTCAACTTGATTAAATTGAGCCTAAACGATTATTTGTCCTTATCTACTTCTTCGAATTCGCCATCAAATGTCGATGGGTCTTGTTGCGTTTGATGATTCATGTGCGGTTGAATAAATCTCTGTCGAATCCAGAAAGCAAATGCAATTAATAAAATAAAACCGACGACCGCCCAGAAGTTTTTCACGATAAAAGCTAGTAATAAGATAATCACGATGGCAAAAATAAGTCGTGAAACAACACCGAATGTATTAACAAACATAAAAGTGATTAAATAAATAAAAGCTATTAAAATAAAGAATGGGACTAATAGAATACCAAACATTGGTTGTTCTCCTTATATACTTAATTGTTGTCATTTTAACATAGGACTATTAAAAATGATATGTATATAGAACAGTTCATATGAGCAGCGAAGGTTATAATCTGTTAAAATGGGTACTATGAAAACGTTAAAAACACATTATTTAATTGCACCAGTAACCACGATATTATTGACAGTAACAATTGTTGTTTTTGTGATTGAGCTGGTCGTCAGTGGTGGGACAACCGACAATAGCTATTTTTTGGTCCAAGTAGGTGCTAAATGGGGACCTTATATCAAGGACGATTCGCAATATTGGCGTTTAATCACGCCTATATTTTTGCACGCTGGTTTTATGCATATTATCACTAATATGTTGACTTTATGGTTTATTGGTCCAATAGCAGAAGACGCTTTTGGTAGCCGCAAATTTTTAGGCTTATACTTCTTTTCCGGTATTTCCGGTAATATTTTTTCGTATTTATTTTCGCCAAATACCATTTCAGTGGGTGCCTCGACAGCATTATTCGGCTTGTTTGGTGGCTTAATGATATTTGCCTATCAGTTCCGTCATGACCCCAACGTAAGGGCATTAGGATCAATGATGGGATTGTTTATTTTATTGACATTGTTGTCAAGTTTTTCTGCTACAAACATTGATCTTTGGGGACATCTTGGTGGCTTCATCGGCGGGGTGATGTTTGCCATGATTTTTGGTTTCTATAGTCGTAATGGAAAATTTAGCTGGCATGTTCGGCTGGTGATGGTATTACTGACAGTGCTTTTAATCGGATTGACTATCTTTATGGGAGTAAGATCATGAAAACTTTTTATGATGTTCTACAATATTTAAAAGAATTTGGTGTGTATATTCATGTTGGAAAGCGGCTATGGGACATTGAAATGGCTGCTTTAGAAGTGGACAATTTATATAAAGCCGATATTATACAACCAAAAATGTATGCAACAATGAAAGTCATTTTGGCGCACGAACATCGATTAGAACTTGAAAGTCCCAGTGATTGACTAGCATTGTTTATTTAGACTGTGAAACCGCTTGCACTTGGCTAGTCATATCTGTTAGAATGATTAAGTAATCAATTCATACGGAGGAAATATGTTGTCCTCATTAGAGGCTGTCCAGTGAACTTGCAGTCGTTAGATCGGGCAACATTATTATAATTATCATGGCAAAAGATAAACTTATCGGTGTCGATCTTGGTGGTACAACTATCAAGTTTGCAATTTTGACAGATCAAGGTGAAATTCAGCAAAAATGGTCAATCAAAACAAATATTCTAGATGATGGTTCTCATATTGTTCCAGATATTGTGGAATCAATTAATCACCACCTTGATTTGTACCAACTGGATCATGATCGTATTATCGGTATCGGGATGGGAACACCAGGTACTGTTAATCGGGTTACTGGTACGGTAACGGGTGCTTTTAACCTTAATTGGAAGACAGAGCAGCCAGTTAAAGCAGATATTGAATCTGGTACTGGATTTACATTGACGATTGACAATGATGCCAACTCAGCAGCGCTTGGCGAAGCTTGGAAAGGTGCTGGAAACAACGATGATGAAGTGTCGTTTGTGACATTAGGCACTGGTGTTGGTGGTGGTTTGGTCGCAAATGGTCAACTGATTCACGGTACTGTAGGTGCCGGTGGTGAGGTCGGTCATATGGTTGTTGAGCCAAATGGTTATTTGTGCACATGTGGTAATCGTGGTTGCTTGGAACAATATGCTTCCGCAACGGGTGTGGTCCATTTGGCACAAGACTTGGCAGAAGAGTATGTCGGTAACTCAAAGCTGAAAAAGATGATTGATGATGGCGAAGAAGTGACATCAAAAATTGTCTTCGACTTAGCAAAAAACGGTGACTTTTTAGCTAATGAGGTTGTCAACAAAGTGTCATATTATCTCGGATATGCTACGGCAGCAATGTCAAATATTTTGAACCCATCTGCAATTGTTATTGGCGGTGGTGTAGCTGCTGCTGGTGAATTTTTGCGAGCTCGTGTTGAAGAAAATTGGAAAGTGTTTGCCTTTCCAACTGTTCGTAATTCAACACGCGTGAAATTAGCCGAATTAGGGAATGATGCTGGTGTAATTGGTGCAGCAAGCCTTGCACGTGCATAAATAAAAAAAGACAAATCAGTGGATAATTGATTTGTCTTTTTTTGTGGTGTGTAACAAAACGTTTGAGTTGAACGGTCTATTATTATAAATTTTTTTAACGCTTAAAATGCGATTATATCAGTATTCTATAGAGAAGATGGCAATAGAGGACACTTTTTGTCCTACTCTTATGCAAAAAATAGTTGTACCATTTTAACTATAACAATTTAGAAAAGCACTGGAGGCAATCGTTTAGTAATGAGCCATATGATAGAACTTGATAGTTTACCCAATCTAACAGTCATTAAGCAAAGTGGTGAAGAAACACAATTTTACGCGTACAAAATTAATTTTATTTTAACAAAGCTTAATCTGTCTGATCATATTATTGATGTGATTAAGCATGATTTTTATCAATATTTGAATTCTAAAGTCAGTGTGACAACTTCCGAAATTCGCAATCTATTATGTTCGTTACTCACAAATTATGAACAATTGGATGCTGTTAACGAATATGCCGCATACTATCAGACTGAGAAACAAGACTTTGCAGATGCCGCTAATGTCCAAAAAAGAATCGAAAAATTATTTTCACGAGATGAATCAGTTGTGCATGAAAATGCGAATAAAGATAGTCGCGTGTTCAATACGCAACGCGATTTGGAGGCTGGGGCAGCTAGTCGGGCCTTGGGACTACAAATGTTACCGCCACTTGTTGCTAAGGCACATTTACGCGGCGATATTCATTGGCATGATTTAGATTATTCACCTGTGACACCAGCAACAAATTGTTGTTTAATCGATTTTGATAATTTGCTGACGAATGGTTATAAAATAGGCAATGCGTGGGTAGATTCACCACATTCTATTCAAACAGCGACAGCACAGATGGCGCAAATTATTGCTAATGTCGCTTCGTCGCAGTACGGTGGTTGTTCAGCAAATCGTATTGATCAATTATTGGCACCATACGCGCAGATGAATTATGACAAACATATTGTTGAAGCCGAACAATGGGTAGTTGCTGATAAACGTGACGCCTACGCTAAAGAAAAAACACGCAAAGATATTTATGATGCGATGCAGGCTTTGGAGTACGAGATAAATACAATGTACTCATCGCAAGGGCAAACACCATTTACCACCGTTAATTTTGGATTGGGGACTAGTTGGCTTGAACGTGAAATTCAAAAAGCAATTTTGAATATCAGAATCAAGGGATTAGGAAAAGAAAAGCGAACTGCTATTTTCCCAAAGTTGATTTTCACATTAAAAAAAGGATTAAACTTTGCTCCTACTGATCCAAATTACGACATTAAGCAATTGGCGCTTGAATGTTCAACGAAGCGGATGTACCCAGATTTGTTAATGTATGACAAAATTGTTGAACTAACTGGTAGTTTCAAAACACCAATGGGTTGCCGATCGTTTCTACAAGGCTGGCAAGATGAAAATGGTGTCACAGTTAATTCTGGCCGAATGAATTTAGGGGTTGTTTCGGTGAATTTGCCTCGTATTTCTCTATTTGCGAAAGGTGATATGGCACTATTTTGGGAAATCTTTGATGAAAAAATGGCGCTATGCCATGAAGCTTTATCGTATCGAATTGAAAGAACAAAAGAAGCTGTTCCTGAAAATGCACCACTGCTTTACATGTACGGCGCATTTGGGAAAAGACTCAAGGCAACTGATAAAGTTGATGAAGTGTTTAAAGATGGACGTGCTACAATTTCATTGGGCTATGTTGGATTATACGAAACGTGCTTAACTTTCTTTGGACCAAATTGGGAAAAAAATCCCGAAGCGCATACGTTTGCCGAAGACATTGTTAAAAAAATGAACAAATACTGCCAACAATGGGAAGCGGAAAGTGGGTATCATTATAGTCTATACTCGACACCGGCGGAATCACTAACAGATACATTTTGCCATCTCGACAAGCAGAAATTTGGGGATGTGCCTGATATTACTGATAAAGAATACTATACCAATAGTTTTCATTACGACGTTAGAAAGCATCCAACGCCGTTTGAAAAGATAAGTTTTGAAGAGACGTTCCCAAAATATGCGTCGGGCGGATTTATTCATTATTGTGAATATCCTAACTTGAAACAAAATCCACAAGCGTTAGAAGCAGTTTGGAATTGGGCTTATGACCATGTCGGTTATTTGGGCACGAATACTTGTATTGATAAATGTTTTAAATGTGGATTTGCTGGTGAATTTAAAGCCACTGCTCGAGGATTTATGTGCCCTGAATGTGGGAACCATGATCCAGCGCTCTGCGATGTTGTTAAGAGAACGTGTGGTTATCTTGGCAATCCACAGCAACGGCCTATGGTTCATGGGCGACATATTGAAATTATTTCGCGTGAAAAGAATATGACCAAGGAGATGATCGAGCATGCCGCGATCTATGCGAAAACCAAACAATCCGATGCCAAAAGAATGGACGGCGCAGAAGTATAGTCAAAACTATATCGCTGACTACAAGGCTTTTAATTTTGTTGATGGCGAGGGGGTGCGTTGTAGCCTTTACGTGAGTGGTTGTATGTTTCTCTGTCCTGGTTGTTATAATGTTGCCGCCCAAAATTTTCATTTTGGACAACCTTACACGCAAGCATTAGAAGACCAGATTATTGAAGATTTAAGTCAAGATTATGTTCAAGGTCTAACTTTATTGGGTGGAGAGCCATTTCTCAACACGGATGTGTGTCTAAAATTATGTCGCCGAGTTCGTCAAGAGTTTGGTCATTCAAAAGATATATGGTCTTGGACAGGCTACACTTGGGATGAATTGCAAAACGAAACCTATGATAAAGCGCGTTTATTGTCGTTAATTGATATTTTGGTTGATGGTCGTTTTTTGGAAGAAGAAAAGGACTTAACACTACAATTCAGAGGTAGTGCCAATCAAAGAATCATTGACGTACCCAAGTCATTGGCATCTGACCGAGTTGTAATTTGGGACAAATTGGTGAAATAATGGCGTCACACAAAAAAAGCATAATGATTCATCTGTGTTGATGAATCATTATGCTTTTTTGTTGTTAACTGAAAATGTCGTTGTACAAGCAATATTAAAAGATTTAGTCACCATTTTTATATTGATAGTGATTTGATTTTATGGCATTAAAGCAAAGTTAAGCAAACGTTTTGGCATTTTCAGAAGATATCAAATCTTTTGTTTTAACAACAAACTGTTCGCGTAAATGTGTGAAGTGAGTTGCCAGAGATTCTTTTGAAAAATTCGTTAATAGACTTGTTTCAAGTGTACTTGAGTCATCAATGGCAATCGCCACACTATATTTATTCAGTAACTGCCAAGCTAATTTTTGGTCTGCCTTTAGCGCATCAATGACCTCTTGACTCATCCGATTTGTCAAAAAGTCGTCGAGATTAAGGCCAACTTGTGTGGCGATGCTTGTAATCAACGAGAGAGAGTAGGGTTGCTTTTTGGTAATTAAAGCACTTTGTAAAGACAATAAAAAAGGTCGCGCCTTTTTGTTACCTTCAATTTGTGCTGCTTTAAAATCAAGAATCACACGATAAGTTAAGGATTCCTTGTCATAAGGCATATCCATTATCGGTAGCGCTTGCTCACCTTGGATTAATTTAGCGCTTACTTGTTCATTGATGAGAGGAATAAAGCGTAAGCGCGTTTTTTGAAAAAATGTATGGGTGAGCTTTTCAAGGCATTCTTCGGCGACTAAACAGTTATCTGATAAAGGATTTGCAAAGTGGTAAATGTCGATCATGGTGTTTCTCCTACGTAAAACAATTTAAATATCCAAGATATTAGTATAACCGTCAATATTGGAATTGACAAATGATAGGCTCAAAAATATGTTAAAGCAACTCAATTGTATTGCTTGAGAACAAAAAAATAGTTAAAAGTTTTTGATGACTATTTTGTAGGTTGTATTCTCTAATAAAATAACAAAAATATGAATATTTTTAGTATAAACTGTGAATTTTCCATATAAAATATCTATTAATGTTACAATCTTAAAAACAGATTGATAATCTCATAGATTGTTATGACAAAATAATTAAAGGATAAAGCAAAATGAAAGATCGTGTCAGCAAATTTGATAGATCTATTGTAATGCTAGTCAGGATAGGTGAATTTAGAACTGCGGTTTTGTTGACGAATCACAGTCCACCAATCATATTCAGAGATTGAATTAAAATTAATTAAGTAAGGCATATCAAAGTATAGTCATCTGTTACTAATACTTATAATAGTTCATCTTTCTAAAAAGATGGCTGGCGGCATAGGTTTAGTAAAATAACATTGTTTGAGAAAGAATAAATAATGGTCATCAACGTTGTACCAAAAATGTTGTATGAAAGATATCGAGGGGATATACACATGATAAAAAAAGTACGTTTAGCTCTGCTTGCACTAGTTATCGCTGGATTTTCATCAATCAGCATATTATTTGGAAGTGCCAATGGGAAGAGTGGTAGTAATAAAAATACGAAATCGGATGATTGTATTGATTTTTTGACTATTGATAAGCATCATGAAAAAATCGGTATTGGCCAAATAGCAATCTCTAATGATAATGTGCCAGTTCAATTCAATCGTAGTGGCCGGCCGAGCAAAGTAATTAATCTCAATAAAAATCAATTAATCCGAATTAAAAAATTATTATCTGATCATCGTAAAAACATCAAAATTAAATATTTTCCTGAAAAAATTGGATCGTTTGTTTTTTTAACAACCAATCAATGGGAGTTACAACCTGTTCATTTTTCTAAGGAGGGGCAGATTAACCAAATTGAAAATGCAGATCATCGAATTGAGACAATAACATATTAATTAAAGAAGTGAAGGATCAGAGTACATGATAAAGAAAGTGTACTTTGATTGCGCAGTGGTTGAATAATGTTACAAAACGGTCCAACATCAAAAGAATTACGACAGAAAGAACCTTTTTACCAAAAACATGGCGTCCTTGGCCAGACAAGAAGCTGAAAAATAGAAAGTTGCACATTTGGTGATACCAATCATGGTAATTAACAAAACGATATATTTTAAATCACTCTGATTATCACTAAGGTAGATGACATGACGTGTGTATGGTGGATCAACTTTTTCTCCGGAAACTGCAACAAAAAAGTTTATTTATACGTAACGTTAGCCATCAAGAAAAATAATAGTTAAATATATGCGCTACATCACTATTTTGAATAATGCGGTGGCGTTTTTTTGTTGTAGAATTGATACTACTTGCCAAATGATAGCTGTAAGGGTAACCGTCAATATTGGGATTGACAAATGATAGGCTCAAAAATATGTTAAAATATAATAGTGATGTTTTAAATTGTATAAAAGGGGTAGTAATATGGATTGGGAAATCTTTTTTACACCATACGTTCAAACTGTATCAGAATTAAAAGTTAAATTACGCGGATTACGTGATCAATATGAAAAAAATGGTGAGGATTCACCAATTGAATTTGTGACAGGTCGTGTCAAGTCACAGGCCTCTATTGAAGAAAAAATTGTGCGACGTCATCTAGATGAAAGTCGCTTGTCGCTTGATTTACAAGATATCGCCGGTGTACGAATTATGACCAAGTACGTGGAAGATATCTACACTGTGGTCGATTTGCTAAGACAACGTACGGATTTTCAAATTTTAGAAGAGCGAGATTATGTGACTAATGCCAAGCCGTCAGGCTACCGATCATATCATATCGTCATTGAATATCCTGTTCAAATGTATAGTGGTGAACTGAAAGTATTAGCAGAAATTCAGGTTCGCACAATGGCTATGAATTTTTGGGCAACAGTTGAACATGATTTACGTTATAAGCATGGCGAATTAAGTGATAATTTGGCCGATCGTCTTACCAAGCTATCAGAATCAACATTTGCTTTAGACCAAGAATTAAGTGAAATCAGAGCAGTAGAATGAAGTATGCTATTTTCAACAATGAAGATGTTAGCAGTCGTGTTGTTGCCAAAAATCTTGCTTTAGAAATGCGCAAACATGGTTTAACTGTTGATAATGAAGAGCCTGATATTGTCGTTTCCGTTGGTGGGGATGGCACGCTTTTGGGCGCTTTTCAGCACTATGTTAATCAAATTGACCATGTTAGGTTTGTTGGCTTACATACCGGACATTTGGGCTTTTATACAGATTGGTTAAGCACGGAATTAGACCAACTAGTAGACAGCTTAAGTCATGACAACGGGCAAAAAGTTAGTTATCCGCTGTTAGAACTGACTGTTATCCAAACAACTGGAGAAAAAAGCCACTATTTGGCACTGAACGAAGCCGTTATTAAGCAACCGCTCGGCACGCTAGTTGCCGATATTTATTTGGGTGGTGAAGTTTTTGAGCGTTTTAGGGGTGATGGTATCGCTGTGGCGACACCGACAGGTTCAACTGCCTACAACAAAGCTAATGGTGGCGCTGTTTTGCACCCTGCTTTGCAGGCAATTCAAATGTCGGAAATTGCCTCCATTAACAATCGTGTTTTTAGAACGTTAGGATCGCCACTGATTGTTCCTCGTGATCAAAAAATTGTAATGAGACCGCAGAGTAACAATTTTTTGGTGATGTATGATCAGGGAGAAATTGCCAGCGATCATATTTTAGAATTGCGATTTAGAGTGTCTGAAAAATGTGTCCATTTTGCTAGATACCGTCACGTCGATTTTTGGCGTCGCGTACAAAATGCCTTCATCAATGACATTGAATAAATATTTTAAATTTTTTAGGAGAAAAATACACGTCGACAAATGATGTGTATGATAAGAATATGCAGTTTACTTGGACTTATACTGGATCAGAAGCGCGCAAAGTGCGTACGTTTCTGCAAAAACATGGCGTTTCTCACCGTATGTTTAGTCAAATGAAACATAATGGTGGGGCGATTTTGGTCAATGAAAAGCCAGTTTATACGTCTGATTATTTAAAAGATGGGGATAAAGTGACGATTGTGATGCCGGTAGAAGAGAGTAATGACCTCGTCGTACCTGATTACAAGCCTCTAAACATCATTTTTGAAAATGAGCATTGGCTGGTAGTTGATAAGCCTTATGGGGTTACGACAGTGCCAGGTCATGCTGATCGGCTACATACATTGGTTAATCAAGTTAAGGGCCATTTAGAACAAATTGAGGCACAAGATTTGGTACCTCACGTAGTGACACGACTGGATCGGGATACATCAGGCATTGTTTTGTTGGCAAAACATCGATTCGCCCACGCTGTTTTAGATCAACAATTGCAAGATCATACCGTGGAAAAATTTTATTTGGCTTATCCGTCTGGCATTATATCAGATGATCACGGGGATATTAATGCCCCAATTGGTCGTGTCGAAGGTGATTTTATTAAGCGTGAAGTTCGTGAAGATGGTAAGCCGTCGCGGACAGAGTACTGGGTTGAACGTCGTTATGATGAGAATGGGCAACACCCAATGACGCGTGTCAAGGTACAATTGCACACTGGTAGAACGCATCAAATACGGGTTCATTTTGCAAATATTGGGCACCCATTAGTAGGTGATGATCTTTATAATGGCCCCCTATGGTATGGGCTCCAACGTCAGGCGCTACATGCCTATCATATGAAGTTTTATGATCCATTTATCGAAGATTTTCGTGAATTTAACACAAAATTACCCGAGGATCTCAAAACATTAAGGGATATTGACTAAGCTTGGAAGAAACTGCAGAACAATTACAAAAAACTATTGCTCACTTGGCTGATTTGCTTCATTCGGGTCAAGATGAGGATTTTGTTGTCTCATTTAAAGCGTTGCATGATTTTGAAATGGGTCAGGTTTATAGTGGTTTACCTGAACAAATGCGAGCCGTTGCGTGGCGTTTATTAGATAATGAGACTTTGGCAGATGTTTTCGATAATTTGGATGCGGATGATGACGACATTGGAGAATTACTCCAAGAAATGCCGCCGCAAAAAGCGACTGAAATTTTACGCAACATGTACGCCGATAATGAGGCGGATGTCTTGCAAAATCTACCATCTCGTTTGGTTGCAACGTATTTGAGCTTGATGCCTAAAGCGGAAGCAGATGAAATGCGTAAGCTAATTGATTATGACGATCAAACAGCGGGATCTTTGATGTCAACAGAGTATTTAGCTGTGACTGAGGATTTGCGAGTCATTGAAGTGATGCGGTTGGTTAAACACCAAGCCGCTGAAGCTGAAGCGATTAGTTACGTTTATGTTTTGGATAACCAAAAACACTTGGTCGGCGTTATTTCATTGCGTGATTTGTTAACACACCCTGATGATATGCTGGTGTCAGACATCACTAATGATCGTATTATTAGTGTAAAAGCTGGTGATGATCAGCAAGATGTGGCACAAATTGTGGCTGATTATAATTTTCTTTCCATTCCGGTTACTGATGACAATGACTTGCTACTCGGTGTGATCACGGTTGATGATATTGTTGATGTTATTGACGAAGAAGCGGTTGAAGATTATTCAGGTTTGGCTGCCGTTAACGTTAGCCAGACAGATGATACACCTTGGCATTCAGCGATAAAACGTATTCCATGGTTGATTGCCTTGCTATTACTAGGTATGTCAACGGCGACATTGATTAGCTCGTTTGATGGTTTAGTCAAAAAAGCTTCCATTTTGGCTGTTTTTATTTCGCTAATTACTGGTACAGCGGGTAATGCCGGAACGCAGGCATTGGCGTTAGCGGTCCGTCGATTGGCGGTGGGAACTGATAATACAGCTTGGAAAAATTTTTGGAGCGAAGTACTGGCAGGATTATTAGTTGGTACCGCGACAGGTGCTTCAGTGTTTGCAATCGTGACAATTTGGAAACACAATTTTGAACTTGGATTAGCTGTGGGTATTGCTATGGCGATGGCAATTATGGTTGCTAATTTGGCAGGATATCTTGTTCCTGTGTTAATAGATAAATTAGGATTTGATCCGGCGGTTGCGAGTGGTCCATTTATTACAACATTGTCAGATTTGACTTCAGTTTTAATCTATTTTAACGTCGCACAATTGTTTATTTCTCATTTTATTAGTAATTAAAAACGTATCGTCCAGAACTTGGATGATACGTTTTTTAGATAGATTAATCAAACATTGGTTTGATTTGAGCTGCAAATGAACCGTCGGGATCATTGACGAATTGCGCATAAGTCTGCCAGTAGCGGTCTGACAAAATGATTGGTTCGGCAATTTCATTAGGAATATAGTTGCGTGGAATTCCACCATTTTTTGCGCGTGGACCATCATAAGTTTTAGCAAAATCACTCATTTTTTTTTCGATCACTAAAGCTTGTGGACCAAACCAATTGACGGGTTCACGCTGAATTAGTTGATTATCAACTTCAAATAATTGCGCTTCCGATTCTATTTTAAAAGGATGAACTAAACTGACTAAGGTGAGCTGATTCTCTTGAATGTCAACAATTGCACCAGCCATTTCCGATGGTAAATGTGGTTGATCATTTTTATTGGCTGCAATCAGTAACTGACCAGTATAGGCAATTGTTAAAGTGGTCTTTTGACCTAAAAATATTGACAATAGATCTTGTGGGCTTATACTAATGGCTTTCATGACTTGAATTCTCCTGTATCTTGAATATCAATGAAGCTAAATTTATCAAAATCAAACAATCCTTGGTCTGTTATTTTTAAACTTGGGATAACGGGTAAAGCCATGAATGAGAGTGTTAAGAATGGATCAAATGGCACATCACTGATTCTTGAAAAAGCGTTATCTAAAGCGCGATTTTGATCAATAGTCGTTTGATAATCTTGATCAGACATGAGGCCACCGATTGGAAGAGGCATTGCGGTTACTTGACCGTCGATCACGACAACTTGTCCACCACCGATTTTCTTTAACGTTTCAGCAGCTAATAACATATCCTTGTCATCAACACCAGCAATAATGACGTTATGTGAATCATGCGCTACCGTTGAGCCGATTGCGCCGGCTTTCATGTTGAAGCCTTTAATGATTCCTAAACCATGTCCTAAGTCGTGATAACGCTCAGCCACAACAACTTTAGCAAATGTTGTATTCGCCTCAAAATGATTATTAACGATTGAAACGCTTTCAACGGTATGCTGGGTTGTAATATGATGAGGCATAATATTGATAACATGTGCAGGCATATCGTCTGCCAGTGGCAAGATTAAATCACTATCGGATAATGTGAAATTCAGAGACTGGTTTGCTAATGGTGTCACAGTTGAAAACTTATTTTCATACCAATGACCATCTACCATGATTTCTTGAGCTTTGAATTCTGTTAATGCATCAAAAACAACTAAATCAGCAACGAAACCGTCTGTTAATGCGCCGACGTTTTTTAAATTATGGGCTTTAGCGGCATTATAACTTGCCATAGTAAAAGCGATTTCCGGCGCAATACCATTTTGAAGCGCAAGGTTAATACTAAAATCAATTGACCCCTCATGTTGAATGTCACTGGCAGTTTTATCATCGGTGGCAAATGAAAAATGTGCGTGATTGGCTGTTGTAATAGCTGGTAAAATGGATTTCTCATCACGTTCTACCGTGCCTTCACGCACAAAGACAGAAAATCCTGCGTTGACTCGTTCTAAAGCCTGAGCAGCGTTTTCACTTTCGTGATCGGTATCGATACCAACTTGACGATAAGTTGAAAGTTGTGCGCGGCTTAAACCAGCCCCGTGACCATCAACGTGTTTACCTGCTGCTAAAGCGTCGTTGATTTTTTCAAGCATATCTGGGTCACTATTTGCGACGGCGGGATAATCCATCACTTCAGCTAGACCATTTACTTCAGGAATGCTGTAAAAAGGCTTGAGAGCTTCGGCATGAAGTGTTGCTCCTGCGTGTTCAAAAGGCGTTGCAGGGACTGAGGATGGTAGCATGTAGTGAATGTGAAGTGGTGTTTGTCGTGCTTCTTCGAGCATATATTGAATGCCTGATATACCGGCTACACTAGCGATTTCATGCGGATCAGCAATGATACGAGTGACACCATGAGGTAGCACTAATTTGCCAAATTCACTAGGTGCAAGTAGAGAACTTTCAATATGAAGATGTGCGTCAATCAAACCGGGGACAATATATCGACCCCCAGCATCAAATGTGTGAGTTGCAGCAAGATCATCTCGTGGGCCACGATAAACAATTATATTATTGTCAATCCAAAGTTCAGTATCATCGAATTTAAGATTAAAAACATCCAAAATTTTTGCGTTTCGAATATGCCAGGTTACAATTTGTGTCACAATAGATCTCGCTTTCAAGTTTTTTCTATCATACCATAATGACAGACTTTGTATTTTGACACTCCGTTGTTTTTTGATTATACCAATTATAAAAATAGGACTATACCAATTTTTATTTATTGTTTGACAAAGGGCGACGAAGGCTGTAAAATAGCTACTGTTAGTTAAAAATAAAAAGTAAACCAGTTTTGGTGAAGAGGCTATATATGTGTGGAATTGTCGGATTTACAGGCGTTAATCAAGTGTTACCTAGTTTGTTAAAAGGGTTAGAAAAATTAGAATATCGCGGTTACGATTCAGCTGGTGTGTATGTTAATGATGGCGAAAAAGGTGACTTTCTTGTTAAAGAAAAAGGTCGCGTAGCTGATTTGGAACTTGCAACAGAAGGTAAGGGTATTGAAGGTACTGCGGGTATCGCCCATACACGCTGGGCAACTCACGGTGGTGTGTCAGTTGAAAATGCGCATCCACACATGTCAGAGGATGGACGCTTTTATTTAGTTCACAATGGTGTCATCGAAAATTATGAAGCATTACGTGATCAATATTTACAAGGCGTTCAACTTCACTCACAAACAGATACTGAAATTGCCGTTCAATTGATTGACAAATTTTCAAAAGAAAATCACTTGTCAACATTTGATGCATTTCGTAGGATGATTAGTTTGTTGGATGGCAACTCAGCCTACGGATTCCTTTTGATGGATCGCCAGACACCTAATTTGATGTATGCGGCCAAGAAAAAGAGTCCTCTATTGATTGGTGTTTCAGAAGTTGGAAACGTTGTGACATCAGATGCAACAGCGATGTTGGATGTTACTCATGATTTTATTGAATTAATGGATGGCGAAATTGCTGTGATTGACAAGCAAAAGATTGATTTGTTTGATCCAAATGGCAAACAAATTACCCGCGAAGCCTTTCATTTAGATATTGATGCCTCTGAAACTGACAAAGGAATTTATCCTTACTACATGCTAAAGGAAGTTGATGAACAGGCCATCGTTGCACGTACTCTGTCACAGTACTATTTTGACGATGAAGGGCAAGTACAAAATATTGCCCCTGAAGTTATCGAAGCTATGCAGGCAGCAGATCGCATTTATATTGTTGCGGCCGGCACATCATATCACGCGGGGCTTGTGGGACAACGATATTTTGAACAGTGGACACAAACACCAACAGAAGTTCATATTTCATCAGAATTTGCCTATGAGCAACCTTTGTTGAGTAAAAAACCATTCTTCATTTTCTTAAGCCAATCTGGAGAAACGGCTGATTCACGAGAAGTCTTGGATAATATCACAAAACAAGGTTATCCAACTTTAACCATTGCTAATGTCATGAATTCAACATTGACTCGTGAAGCGGACTTTGCTTTGCCTTTGCTAGCTGGTCCTGAAATTGCTGTGGCCTCGACAAAAGCCTATACAGCACAAATTATTGTGACAGCTATTTTGGCTGCAGCGGTTGGTCATACACCATTTGATTTAAAAAATGAGTTAGCAAAAGTTGCTGTTGAAATGCAAGTGATTATTGATCAAAAAGACACTTTCAAATCAATTGCTGAAAGTGCCTTAAAGCACCGTCGTTCAGCATTTTATATTGGACGTGGATTAGATGCAGCGGTTGCTGTTGAGGCGGCGTTGAAGTTAAAAGAAATATCATACGTTCAAACTGAAGGTTTTGCAGCTGGGGAGTTAAAACATGGTACAATTTCTTTGATTGAAGAAGGTACACCGGTATTTGCTTTGCTGACTCAGGCTAAAACTGCTGGACTTGTCCGAGGTGAAATTGCACAAGTTGCAGCACGAGGCGCCAACACGGTTATTATTGCTGCTAAGACTTTAGCTAAAAAAGATGACGCTTTCGTTCTACCTGAAGTTAATGAGCTCTTAATGCCGTTGTTGACAGTCATCCCGGCACAATTAATCGCTTATTACGCAACTCTTGACCGTGGTCTAGACGTTGATCGACCACGTAATTTGGCAAAGAGTGTTACGGTTCAATAATTTTAATGATTCGATAGGATAATTCTTATCGAATTTTTTTGTACCTTGCGCGCCATTCTGGTAAAATAGGTTAGATACAATATATGCATTCAGTGGTTGCATACGAAGGAGGAGCGTTTTGGCGCTTTTTAAAATTAAAAATGAGGAGACGAAGACCGTCTCCCAGCTCAAAATTCCGCGACATGTTGCCATTATTATGGATGGTAATGGTCGTTGGGCAAAACAACGTTTTATGCCACGTGTTGCTGGTCACAAAGCGGGTATGAAAACTGTCAAAAAAGTTGCGATTGCAGCCAGCGACTTAGGCATTGAAGTATTGACGCTATACGCTTTTTCAACTGAAAATTGGTCACGCCCGAATGACGAAGTTAACTTTTTGATGCAATTACCAATTGATTTTTTTAATGATTTTGTACCAGAACTGATTAAAAATAATATTCGTGTTGAAGTTATGGGCGATGTTGCGGGTTTGCCTAAAGGAACGCAAGATGCCGTGCAACGTGCGATTGAACAAACAGCGCAAGGCACGGGCATGATTTTGAACTTTGCTCTTAATTATGGTGGTCAAACCGAAATTGTGGCAGCCGCGAAATTATTAGCGCAACAGGTTGCGTCGGGTGATTTGACAGCTGAAGAGATTGACGCCAATCGTTTTGCCAGTGCCCTTCAAACTTCACCCTTAGGTGACTTAGCCACGCCTGACTTAATGATTCGGACGTCGGGTGAATTGCGATTGAGTAATTTTTTGCCTTATCAGTCAGCATACGCTGAACTATATTTTACGAATGTTCTTTGGCCAGAATATTCGGGTGAAGATTTGATAGAAGCTATTACTTCTTATACTAAAAGAGACCGTCGCTTTGGAGGTCTTAATGACGAAAGCGAGAAACAGTAAGCTATGAAAACACGTGTAATTACGGCAGTAGTTGCTTTGATTATTTTTGTCCCTCTTTTAATCAGGGGAGGCGCACCACTTCTGATTTTGACACTGATTATGGGTGTGATTGCAATGAGTGAAATTTTGCGTATGAAACACCGTTTTTTTGTTTCTGCGGAAGCTTGGGTCAGCTTTATTGGTGTTGTAGCGCTGATCTTGCCCAATAGTTTTTGGCAAGACATTCCACTCATTAAAAGTGCGCATATATTCTTTTATATACTAGCCTTTCTTTTGTTACTTCATACAGTCTTTAGTCGTAATCATTTTAATTTTGATGATGCTGGTACGTTGACCTTAGCCATGCTTTATATTGGTACTGGATTTCATTATTTTTTTCAAGCGGATACAAAGGGCTTGGCAACAGTGATGTTTGGTATGTTAATTGTTTGGCTAACTGATTCGGGTGCTTATATGGTTGGGCGAGCTATTGGTAAACATAAACTTGCGCCAAAAATTAGTCCTAACAAAACTTGGGAAGGGTCAATTGGCGGTAGTTTGGTGGCAGTAATTGTTGTGGCATCTCTGTATACTATCTTTAACTGGCTACCAGCCTATAACTTCATTGAACTCTTATTATTTGCAGTTGTTTTGTCTATTGCTGGACAGCTTGGTGATTTGATCGAGTCAGGCTTAAAGCGTCACTTCAATGTCAAAGATTCAGGCAATATTTTACCAGGGCATGGTGGTATTTTAGATCGTTTTGACTCAATGTTAGTTGTTATGCCACTGATGTCTATTTTAGGCATGTTAATTTAAAGCGAGATCTGGAATGAGTTTAACGGCGATAATTGCATTCATATTTGTTTTTGGTGTATTGGTTACAGTACATGAATTTGGGCATTTTTTTGCTGCCAAAAAATCTGGTGTATTGGTTCGTGAATTTGCGATTGGCATGGGGCCAAAGTTATTGAGCTGGAATCGCAATCATACTGCCTATACAATCCGTATATTACCTGTTGGTGGATATGTACGGATGGCCGGAATGGATGAAACACCTGACTTAGAAGCGGGTCAACGATTGCGACTACGCTTTGACCAAGAGAGTAAAGTTATCGAAATTGACACACGGATTGATCAGGCAGGTCAAGGTGTACCATTTCAAATTGACACTTTCGACTTGAGTGATGACTTGACGTTAACAGGTTATCAAGCTGATAATTCAGAGATGACAGTGTTATCTGTTAGTCATGATGCAACAATCATTGAAGAAAATGGTGTGACTGTCCAAATCGCCCCACGTGATACATGGTTTCAAAGTGCGAAATTATGGCGACGCGCTTTGATTAATGTTGCCGGACCATTTATGAACTTTGTATTAGCCTTAGTTGTTTTTTCAGGACTGGGCTTTACCTTGCCAAGCGTTACACTTAACGAACCAATTGTGGGCACAGTCCAAAACAACATGCCAGCTCAAAAGGCTGGACTGCAAGCAGGTGACCAAATTACCAAAGTGAATGGACAAAAAACCACAACTTGGGAAAATGTAGCAAGCGCTATTAGCGGTGCTGGACACAAGCAACTGACGATTAATATTGTACGTGACGGTAAACAAGAGACTATCAAAGTCACACCTAAATTGGTTACGGTTAACGGTACAAGAACGCCGTTGGTGGGTATCACAGAGAAAACGCACCAGAGCTTTGGTGCACGCATACAGTATGGTGTCAACACAACAGCTTCAACAACCAGTCGAATTTGGTACGCGCTGACACATTTGTTTAGTGGTGGGTTTAGTTTGGATAAACTAGGTGGTCCAGTTTCAATTGCCAAAACAACGTCAACTGTTGCTAAAACAGGATTTTTGAATATTCTATTCTATATGGCATTTTTGTCGATTAACTTAGGTATTATGAATTTAATTCCAATACCAGCTCTAGATGGTGGTAAACTAATCTTGAACTTACTGGAAGCAGTTCTAAGACGTCCATTACCAGCATCGTTTGAAAATGGTGTCACCGTGGTAGGCGCAATTGCAATGGTAATTCTGATGATTGCTGTTACTATTAATGATATTTTGCGATAAAATAAGTGAGAGTATATTTAATAAAAGAGGAGTTTATATGAAACAGTCTAAATTACTGATGCCAACTTTACGAGAAGTTCCGGCGGAAGCTGAAGTTAAGAGCCACCAATTGTTGTTAAAAGCAGGTTATATTCGACCAGTTGCAGCTGGTATGTTTTCATATTTACCCTTGGCTAAGCGGGTTTTAAATAAAATCGAAGCTATTATTCGGGAAGAGATGTCAAAAATTGACGCCAATGAGATGTTAGTCCCAGAAATTTTACCAGCAGAATTGTGGCAGCGTTCAGGGCGTTATGAAACATACGGTCCGGCGTTGTACAAGTTCAAAAATCGACAAGATCGTGATTTTATTTTAGGACCAACGCATGAAGAAACCTTTACTCAATTAATTGCTGATGAAATTAAGTCATATAAAAAATTACCTTTAGTGGTTTACCAAATCCAACCAAAATTTCGAGATGAAAATAGACCGCGTTTTGGATTGCTTCGAACACGCGAGTTTATTATGAAGGATGCTTATTCATTTAGTGCTGACCAAGAAGGTCTTGATGACGCCTTTCACAATATGGAAAAAGCGTATGTCAACATTTTTAATCGACTTGGTCTTCATTATCGTGCAATTGTCGGTGACGCCGGTGCTATGGGTGGATCAGATTCGAAGGAGTTTTCTGCTCCTGCGGCAGCTGGAGAAGATACTATTGCTTATTCTGATGCGACCGATTATGCGGCAAATTTGGAAATGGCCAAAGATTTCTATGAGAGAAAAACCAGTCATGCAGAATTATTGACATCAGAAAAAGTTGCAACCCCTGATGCAAAAACGATTACGGACGTAGCAGAATTTTTGGGTAAATCATCCAATGAACTTGTTAAAACAATGATGTTTATTGCTGACGATCAGCTTGTAGCAGTTGTGACGACAGGTGATTATGATGTTAATGAGGTTAAGGTTCAAAATTTCTTGAATGCTGATACATTTGAATTAGCTGATGAAAACCGTGTCCGAGATATTGTTGGTGCAGGTTTTGGATCATTAGGACCAGTCGAACTACCTGAAAATGTGCAACTTTTGGTCGATGAACGGGCTGCCGATTTGGTAAATTTTGTCGCTGGAGCCAATGAGGATGGTTATCATTTGACTAATTTGAATTGGGGACGAGACGTCCAAGTTGAGGAAACAAATATTAGCGATTTTCGTGTCGCTAGAGAAGGTGACTTGGCTGTTGATGGCAAAGGGCACTTAGTATTTACTTCCGGTATTGAAATTGGTCATATTTTTAAACTTGGTACCCGGTATTCTAAGTCACTAGGCGCTCAAGTTTTGGATGAAAATGGTCGTCAAACTGATGTTGTGATGGGTTCTTATGGCATCGGTGTTTCACGCTTGTTAAGCGCGATTGCAGAGCAAAAAGCTGATGAGGACGGGCTTGTTTGGCCAGCTAGTGTTGCACCATTTGATGTCCACATTGTACCGGTTAATACGAAAGATGCTGATCAAGTACGTGTGGCTGAAGAGCTTGAAGCTTTGTTAGAAGCCAAACATTTGGAAGTTTTGGTGGATGACCGCAAAGAACGTGCTGGTGTTAAGTTTGCCGATGCTGATCTAATTGGCTTGCCAATCAGAATTACAGTTGGCAAAAAGGCGAGTGAAGATGTTGTTGAAGTCAAAGTCCGTGCAAGTAATACTAATATTGAAATGCGTGTCAGTGAAGTGGTTGACTCAGTTTCCGTTTTGCTTCAAGGTGACAATGAATAAATAAGTGAGTAAACATTTGGCCGATGAATGATCGGCTTTTTTACTCAAATTAGGGGGACAAATGGCGTTAACCCATGAAGAACAATTAAAACATTTAATTAGTCAGATTCAATTACCGGATGAAATTGTATCTTTTTTTGAAGCTGGTCAGTTAACCCGCGTAGATGTATCTGCCAGACAGAGACAATGGATATTCCATGTCCAATTATTAAAGCCTTTGCCAGCTAACGTATATATGCAATTTCAGCAATATCTAAAAAAAGCATTTACTAATATAGCTGACGTGTCGATAATGATTTCCACTCAATCACAAGCAATTGATCAAGAAATGATGGCACAATACTGGCATTTGGCTTTAGATCACTCTCAATTAAACCATGCTAAGGCGCAGCAATTAGCAAGCAACACGATACTTAAATTGGTAAACGATAACGAATTCAGTGTTGCGGTTGGTGCGCAACTACTATTTCAATCGTTAGATAACCAAGCAGTTGCTTCCATAGTATCAGTTTACGAGAGTTTTGGATTTCCTAAGATCAAATTAGTGCCACAACTCGACGAACAATTAGCCCAAGAAATTCAGGAAAATGTTGCACAGCATCATGCTAAGGCCCGTGAAGACTTGCAAAAAGCAATTGAAGCTAATAAACAGGCTAAACCAAAAACATCGTCAGAGGGTGTTCCACTAACATTAGGTCGTAAAATTTCAGCAGATGCTGATATTACCAGATTGGAAGATATCGATGGTGAAGAAAACCGTGTGGTAGTTGAGGGCTACATTTTTGCTGATGAAATTAGGGAATTGCGTTCAGGGCGACAGTTACTCACCATCAAAATCACCGATTATTCAAGTTCTATTTCAGCCAAAAAGTTTTCTAATAATGAATCTGATGAGGCGGTGTTTGAAGGTTTAAAGGCCGGTTTGTGGGTTCGACTAAGTGGTAATGTTCAAGAAGATACCTATGCCCGTGAACTGGTCATGAATATTTATGATTTACAAGTCATTGATCACGCCAATCGACAAGAATATTACACCGAAAAACAGCAACGGATTGAGCTGCATGTTCACACAAACATGTCGACCATGGATGCCGTGACTAACTACTCGGAAGTTGCAAAACTCGCAAAAAATTGGGGTCAAACAGCTTTGGCTGTTACTGACACGGGAAATGTCCAAGGCTTTCCCGAGGCTGTTGCCGCTGGTAGTAAAAATAATCTCAAAATGATCTACGGTATGGAAGCTAATCTAGTCGAAGATGGTGAACCAATTGCCTTCAATTTGCAACCCATTTCACTATTAGACAAAGAAACCACTTTTGTAGCTTTTGATTTGGAGACGACTGGACTATCCGCCGTAACAGATAAAATCATTGAATTATCCGCTGTCAAAATGCAGCTTGGTAACGTTATTGATAAATTTTCAGAATATATTAATCCAGGTTTTCCATTATCTGAATTTACTACTAATCTCACGTCAATTACTGATGCCATGGTGGCAAATGCTGATAGCGAAGAAAATATTATTCGACGTTTTCGAGAGTGGTGCGGTGATGCTATTTTAGTGGGTCATAATGTAACATTTGATATTGGCTTCATGAACGCCGCTTATGCACGTTACCAGCAAACGCAAATTAGTAATCCTATTATTGATACGTTGCCGTTTACTCGTTGGTTATATCCTGACTATAAATCTTATCGTCTCGGTACGATTGCTAAACGATTTAATATTAATTTAGAGCAAGCTCACCGTGCTATTTTCGATTCTGAAACCACTGGACATATCGCATGGCGCTTGATGAAAGAGGCGAAAGAACGTTTTGATTTAAACTACCACAATCAACTTAATGACCACATGACTGAAGGGGATGCGTGGAAGCATGGTCGTCCGGTTCATGCGACATTGTTGGTTCAAAATGCGACTGGATTAAAAAATCTTTATAAACTGGTCTCCCGTTCAAACATTGAATTTTTTGCCAAAGTACCTCGTATTCCGCGTTCAATCCTACAACAATATCGTGAAGGTTTACTAGTAGGAACAGGTGATACGGGTGGGGACGTCATTATTTCTCTCATTGAAAAAGGAAAAAATGAGGCAACTGAGAAAGCCAAATATTACGACTTTATTGAAATTCAACCAACCGCAAACTATCAACCAATGATTGAATCGGCACTAATTTCCGACCAAACAAAACTGCAAGAAATTTTAGAGGAAATGATTGCCATTGGTGACGAATTAGGAAAACCAGTGGTGGTCACTGGTGATGTTAAGTACACCAACCCTGAAGATAAAATTTACCGTAATATTTTAATTGCAACACAACCAGGTAATCCACAAAATAGAACCGCTTTACCTGATAATTATTTCAAAACGACGCAAGAATTGCTTGATGACTTTGCTTTTGTTGGCGAAGAAGTCGCAAAAAAGATTGTGATTGATAATACCCACCTTATTTCTGACATGCTTGACGATATTGAGCCTCTGAAAAGTGGTTCCTATCCGCCAAATATTCCTGGGGCGGGTGATGAACTCACTGAAAAAACATACCGGACAGCGAAAGCTTGGTATGGTGATCCAATTCCACCAGAAATACAGGCGCGTATAGACCAAGAATTGAAAGCAATTATTGGTAACGGTTTTGCGCCGCATTACATGATTGCGCAACGATTGGTTGCTAAATCTGTTAAAGACGGCTATTTGGTTGGATCACGTGGATCCGTAGGTTCTTCATTTGTCGCCACAATGTCGGGAATAACTGAAGTTAATCCGTTGCCGCCTCATTATCGATCCGCGCATGGTGATTATTTCGAACTAGTTGATCCGAAACAATATGAGTCTGGTTATGATTTGCCTGAAAAAGAAGATCCCAATCATCCAGGTGAAATGTTGATTGGTGATGGACAAAATATTCCATTTGAAACTTTTATGGGCTTCACCGGAAATAAAGTGCCAGATATTGATTTGAATTTTTCTGGTGATTATCAGCCAATTGCTCACAATTACATGAAAGTACTGTTTGGCGAGCATAATGTGTACCGTGCCGGAACGATAGCGACAGTGGCTGAAAAAACAGCTTTTGGTTACGTGAAAGGCTATGAGCGGGATCATGATAAACATTATCGTGGGGCAGAAATTGAGCGATTGGCCCAAGGAATCACAGGTGTCAAACGGACAACAGGACAGCATCCCGGTGGTATATTGATTGTGCCACGTGAATATGAAGTCTATGATTTCACACCAATTCAATATCCTGCTGATGATCAAAAATCGCTCTGGCAAACAACACACATGGATTATCATTCCATTCATGATAATTTATTAAAAATGGATATTTTGGGACATGATGATCCAACAATGGTGCGGACATTAAAGGATATGTCTGGAATTGATCCGCAATCAATTCCAGCAAACGATCCCGGTGTTTTAAGTTTGTTTACCTCCACCGAAGCGCTTGGTGTAACACCAGAGCAAATCTTTTCAAAAACAGGGACACTAGGATTACCTGAATTTGGGACTAACTTTGTGCGCGGTATGTTGGAAGAAACGCAACCACATACTTATTCTGAGTTATTACAAATTTCTGGCTTATCTCACGGTACGGATGTTTGGTTGGGAAATGCTAATGAGTTGATTGAAAACGGAACGGCTACAATCGGTACAGTTATTGGAACGCGTGATAAAATCATGACAGATTTGATTAACTGGGGTTTTCCAGCTGCCGATGCGTTTAACATTATGGAAAAGGTTCGTAAAGGTAAGGGGATTACCGACGAATACCAAAAACAGTTGCGCGAAGCAAATATTCCAGAATGGTATATCCAATCAATGCTCAAAATTAAATATATGTTCCCACGAGCGCATGCCGCGGCTTATGTTTTAATGGCTTTGCGAATTGCCTACTTCAAAGTTTATTTTCCAACAATATACTATGCAACTTACTTCTCAGTTCGTGCGGATGCTTTTGATGTTGTCGCGATGAGTCGGGGTAAAGAAGCAACCAAATCTGCTTTAAAGAAATTACGTGAACTTGGCAATGACGCGACTGTTGGCGATAAAAACTTAATGACAGTTCTTGAAATGGCTAACGAAGCGCTTGAGCGGGGAATCAGCTTCAAAATGGTTGATTTAAACCGATCGGAAGCACTTGAATGGGTGATTGATGGTGAAACACTAATACCACCATTTATTTCTCTACCGGGCTTGGGCGACAACGTGGCCAAACAAATTGTGGCTGCACGGACAGAAAAACCTTTTTTGAGTAAAGAAGACCTCAAAAAACGAGGCAAAGTGTCACAAACGATTATTGATTTTATGACACAGCATTCCGTTCTAGAGGGATTACCAGACGAAAATCAATTGAGTTTATTTGACTTTTAACCTGAAAAATATTAAAGGGCGGTAAATATATGAAACACGAGTGGCATCAAAAAGTTGCGGGTTACTTCGAGTATGTTTTAAATACGGTCATGATTGTTATTGGCGTCGTGATATTTGGTTTTTTGCTACGAGAATTGTTGAATCTCGCACAAATGTTATGGATGACCGATATCGCTGGTCATTTTACGGAATTGGCTGAGGAAATTTTAGTTGTATTTTTGTTTTTTGAGTTTTTGAGTTTGGTACGTGAATATTTCATAAAGGACGCCCACATTTCAACTGGCAACTTCTTATATATTGGCGTGACAGCTTTAATAAGAGCAATGTTAGTTTACCATGATCAAACCGATAAAACGTTAATGTTAGCTGCAGCAATATTCTTATTGGTAGTTGCGCAGGCAATATATCGTTATTTTAGACCAAAAATGGATAATTAGCTTCTAAAAAGTAAGCAAAATGCTTGCTTTTTTATTTAGGGCATATATAATTTAATCAACAATAAAAATAGAAAGGCGCGCTTTTTGACGCGCATGGCGATAATCATATGAAAACGCATCACGTCTCTCTTTTAACAGGTAATTTTAAACAAAATGCACATTTTTATGTTGATATTTTGGGTTTACGTTTCATAAAAAATTCTATTAATCAGGCTAATCCTCATATGCGCCATGTTTATTATGGTGATTTCATTGGTACACCGGGCACTGTGGTCACTTTTTTCCCAGATGCAAAACTTGATCGTCCTCGTGTCGACGGCAAAATGTTTTTCAATGGGCTACATTTTGGTGTGCCGGCAGGTGCGTTACCATATTGGCAAGAACGATTGCTTTCCTTTAATTTACCAGTAACAGTTGATGGCCGTGGTATTTTACACACGCAAGATTTTGATGCAATTCCAATTGAAATTAAAGCAGTCAATCAGCAACAGTTTGACTGGCATATCAACTTTATGTCAGATGTTCCTGCAGAAAAACAAATCACAGGTATTCTAGGGGCTGAATTACATGTTCCTGATGTTGTGGCGACTGCGAATTTTTTTGAACAACTATTCAGTGACTATGGCGTTGTTGTTAAAGGCAACGTTGTTAATTTAGCAGATGAACAGGCCATCTACTTGTACGAAACACCAAGCGATGCCCCTGAATCAAAATTTGGAAAAGGATCAACTGATCATTTTGCTTTAGCCGTCGAATCTTCGCAGGATTTAGATTACTTGTGGAATCGTGCACGGGAACAAGGTTGGCGTCGTGAAGTTTATATTGATCGTGGTTATTTCAACTCTATTTACTTTATTGAGCCAGGGGGCAATCGTGTTGAGGTAGCAACTACTAATCCAGGGTTTACACTAGATGAGTCTGTTCAAGATTTAGGAACAACATTCGCAATGCCACCAAGATTTGATGCCAATAAAGAAGTTTTAAGAAAATGGTGGGCTGATCAAGGTGTCTTGTTTGATGATTATCAACCATATTCGGGTACCGGACGAGTTAATAATGCCAAAGTTGTAGCAATACATGATCAAACGGGTAATACCCGAAACGATTAGTGTTTAAAATATACCATTTTTAATATTAAATGGGTAATATCGCGAAAACTGTCCATTATCAAATGAAAATATCTCCTTTATAATAATTATTAAAGTATTATAAAGGTGGTAAAAAATGGAAACAAGAGCACATTATTCATTAAAAACGCGTAACGAAGTTTGCGACAAAATCATTAACCGCCATCAATCTGGAAAGTCAGTGGCTTCTGAATTTGAAATTCCCTACAACACAGTCATGCGGTGGGTACGTCAAGAACGTGATACTTTTTCAGAATCTGTTTACACAGGTAATAAGCAACCATATCACCAAGTATTTGGCTATCAAGATAATACAACCGACGATTTAGCTGAAATGAAACGCCAGATCAAGGCGATGCGATTTGAATTGCAAGTACTGACAAATCAAAATCAAGAGTTAATGGAAATGCTGCGTATTATGATCGAAAATGGTGGCGATATTCAAAGGCACGCTTAATACGGGCGTTTTTTTTTTGCCAACTTTTCAAGTGTGTGATAATAAATGATATAATTAACTTTATGCAAAAATAATGTTTGATAACCAATTGCGTTATCAACTTTATTTGACATTAATGAGATGGATGAAAGTTATGACAAAAAAAATCGTTGTTCTTGGAAGTTTGAATGTTGATAGCATTATGAAAATGCCGCGAATGCCACTAGTCGGAGAGACAATGGCTTTGACTAACGTGACTACTGCACCGGGTGGAAAGGGCGCCAATCAAGCCGTTGCAGCGGCAAGGCAGGGGGCCGATGTGTCCTTTATTGGTGCAATTGGTAATGATGCCAATGGCCAATTCATGCGCGCTACTCTTGTCAATAACGGGGTTAACGTCGATCACTTAAAAACTAATGGTGATGTACCGACTGGTTCTGCTTTTATCATGTTACAAGATGATGGCGCCAATACAATTCTAATTCATGGTGGTGCTAATCAAGCTCTGACAACTGCCGACTTAGATCACGATTTAATTATTGATGCCGATTTGATTATTGCGCAGTTTGAGGTGCCTTATGCTGTTATTTTGGCAGCCTTTGAGCTAGCACATAACCATCATGTTCAAACTGTTTTAAATCCGGCGCCAGCAGTGTACGAATTAACGCCCGAATTAATGGCTGTTACAGACATTATTTTGCCAAATGAGACAGAGGCGCAACTGTTGACAGGAATTGAAGTTGTAAATGACGAAGGTGTTTTAAAACGTGTGACGGATGCGTTGCAAGCAAAAGGCGCAAAGCGAAGTATTATCACGCTTGGCGCCGCAGGATCTTTTGTTGCTGATGGTCAAAGAAGATGGTGGGCACAACCTGAAAAGGTAGTCGCACAAGACACCACAGCGGCCGGAGATACTTTCATTGGCACATTGGCGAGTGTTATAGCATCTGATTTTAGTAATTTAGATGATGCTGTAAAACGTGCTAGCATAGCTAGCGCTATCGCTGTCACAAGACCAGGGGCCATTCCTTCGATTCCAACATTTGATGAGGTTGAAGCATACTCATGAACTTACCTGAAGATTTCAAAAAAAAGTACACACGTTTGTTAGGACAGGAAGCAACGGATTTTTTTAACAGTTTTGAGACTGTCCATCAAAAGGGCTATCGACTTAACCCTTTGAAAGCAAATCCAGTGCCGCATGATACACCAAATGATGGAAAAGTGCCTTATGGTCAATGGGGATACTTCGGATCTGTTGATGGTCACTCAAAGGACCACGTCACGGGGGTTGTTTATTCTCAGGAACCGTCGGCGCAATTTGTGGGCGAGGTTGCGGCCCCAAAGCCGGGTGAAAAAGTGTTAGATTTAGCTGCAGCGCCAGGTGGAAAATCAACTCATTTGGCGGCTTTTATGATGCAAAAAGGCTTGCTGTGGTCTAATGAAATTTTTATGTCGCGTGCTAAAATATTAAGCGAAAATATCGAGAGACTCGGTGTTCAAAATGCAATTGTCAGTTCACAGACACCGGCGGAATTGAGTGCACGACTACCATTATTTTTTGACAAAATTCTACTAGATGCGCCATGTTCTGGTGAGGGTATGTTTCGAAAAGATCCGGATGCAATGGCTTATTGGCATTCAGATTACCCTGCTGAAAACGCACAACGGCAACGGGAAATATTACATGAAACAGTTAAGATGTTACGGCCTGGCGGTGAGTTAGTTTATTCAACTTGCACTTTTTCACCTGAAGAAGATGAGCAGATGATAGCATGGCTGCTTGATACCTATCCAGAATTTGAACTGTTGCCAATTGACAAGCCAGCGGGCAGTGGGATCGCTAATGGGCGTCCAGAGTGGGCAGATTCTGACTTTGTCAGTGGTGTAACAACAACTAGTCAAACGCAAAATCGCTCTGAGCTTCTCAAAACGGCTCGTTTATGGCCGCATCATTTAAATGGAGAAGGGCATTTTGTAGCAAAATTGATCAAAAAGTCTACAACGGTATCATCAACTGAGACTGTGATAAAAAAACTCAAACCAGCCGAACTTAATCGTGACCAAAAACAACTAATTGCTGATTTTTGGGAATCAACTTTTCAACAGTTTGACATTGAAAATCGTCAATTTTTGCTGTTTGGTGATCGGTTATTCCTTGCGCCTGAATCGACACCTGATTTGAATGGGTTGAGGATTTTGCGCCCGGGATTGGAAATAGGTAGCTTCAAAAAAAATCGTTTTGAACCAGCACATGCTCTGGCTTTAGCTGTGTCACCAAGCCAAGTTAAGCAGCAATTTAATTTAGTGGATCAAGATTGGGCTGATTATGCTCATGGCGATGTTATTAGTACTGATGAGCCATTATCTAAGGGGTGGATATTGATGGTGGTTAACGGCAATGGTGCTGGTTGGGGTAAATTTGTGAACGGACAAATCAAAAACTTTTTGCCCAAAGGGTTACGCTTTGCTGTGCGTGTTTAATATTTATTTTTTTCAATAACTGTCATCCGTTTTTTAAAAGCAAGGACCACTATGGACCTTGTTTTTTGTTGTCACTAATGTAAAATGAATAGCTGGAACTAATTGAAAAATAGTACAGCTTATATTTAGTTAGTCAAAATAATTGGGTCGGTGCTACGCGTTAGCGTACCCAATTGAAAAAACGTGAGAGCGTAATAGAGGAGAATCACCATGAATCAATCAACAAAAATTATTGCTGGTGTCGTAGCTGTAGCCATAATTGGTGGCGGTATTTATGCGGCTACTAGTCATAAATCAACATCATCAACTGATAGCAGCAAATCAGCCACACTGGGCCTTGTTCTGGACGTGGGTGGTGTGGATGACCATTCATTCAACCAATCTGCATGGGAAGGCGCACAAGCTTATGCTAAGAAAAATAATTTGAAGTCTGGTCAAAATGCCCCTGTGACTTATTTTAATACAGCTGATCATTCTGACCTTGATCAAAATTTTAATTTGGCAACTAAGAGTAAGAAGTACACGATTGTTTATGGTATTGGCTATTCATTGAACCAATCAATCACAAAATCTGCTAAATTGAACCCTAAGCAAAAATTTGTTTTGGTAGATGACATTGTTAAAAGTCGTAAAAACGTCGCAAGCGTCATGTTCCGTTCTGAACAATCATCATATCTTGCTGGTGTTGCTGCTGCAACAAAAGCCGATGCCAACGGTGAAAAAACAGTTGGCTTCATCGGTGGAATTCACGGTAACATTATTGATGCCTTTGATGCAGGCTTTGAAGCTGGTGTAAAAGCAACTGATTCATCTTTGAAAGTTGAAAAGCAGTATGCTAACTCATTTACTGACTCTGCTAAAGGAAAAACAATTGCAGCGACGATGTATGCTTCTGGGATTCGTACTATTTTTGCGGCAGCTGGATTTGTTGGAAATGGTGCATTTTCTGAAGCAAAGGCAGAAAATGCTAAGTTGAACGCAGATTCCAAAGAACGTCTCTACATCATTGGTGTTGACCGCGATCAAAAGTCTGATGGGGCCTACACTTCAAAAGATGGTAAAAAGACAACATCGACATTAGCTTCATCAATCACTTCAGTAGGCGATGGTGTCAAAAATGTTGCGGATAATTACAACAAGACCAAAAAATTCCCTGGTGGTAAAACAATTGCTTATGGTTTGAAAGAGCATGGTGTTTATCTCACTGATTCAGAACTAACTTCTGCCGAAAAGAAAGCTGTCAATAAAGCTAAAAAGGCAATCATTAACGGTAAGATAAAAGTGCCTAATCATCCAAAGGGATCTGAATTTAATCAAAAGTTTTAAATCAATCAGCGCCACGATAGTGGTGCTTTTTTGCTATAATGGTACTTAGACTAACTGAGGAGCTATAAAATAATGGCATTTGAGAAAAGTGTAACAATCGCCGGAGACGCGACTTATCAATTGAGTGATCAACTAAAAAAATATACGCTGGGTGATTTAGGATTTGTCACTAACAATGCAGGGATTCATGTTTTACATCGAGCATTAGAGCCAGAAAAAGCGTTAGCTAATTCTATTCAGCTCAAAGTATCCGTTAATCAAGATTTGACAGGTTTCAAAATGAGTACTGTCTCAGCGGGAGATGTTGTTCGCGTTGATATTTTTAAAAACAATAATGCTGAAGAAATTGTCAAGTTGTATCATTTTTTTATTGATGAATTGGTGCAACGCGGTGTTATTACAAAGGTTAATTAGAACACATTGTCATCATCAATTTTTTTGGAGGTAAATCAATCAATATGACTAAATTTTATTTTGTAAGGCACGGTCAAACGGAGTGGAATCTCGAACGACGCTTTCAAGGTGGCAATGGTGATTCAGAGTTACTGCCATCAAGTTATGCCGACATGAAAAAAGTTGGCGAATTTTTGAGCGACGTCAAATTTGCTCACATCTATGCTTCACCAATTAAACGTGCTCGCATTACTGCCACAAAAATTGCGCAATATTTAAAGGACACACCAGCTTTGTCACTGAGATCTAATTTAGCGGAAGTCAGCTTAGGCGAATGGGAAGGTGAGTTAGTTGCAAATGTGCAAGAACGTTACCCAAAGGCCTACGATAATTATCGTCACGACTTAGATCATTTTGAGGGTCAGGAATTTGGCGGTGAAGGTTATACCAAAGCGACCAACCGCTTTGTGCGAGTAATTAAAGATATAGCACAACAATACCCAAACGACAATATTTTGATTGTATCGCATGGTATGGCGCTTTCTTTTGGATTGAATGGTTTATTGCAGCAACCACGAATGAGTATTCGTGAACGTGGTGGGTTAAGCAACACCTCGACAACTGTATTATCAACTGTTGATGGTGAACATTACCAAATTGAAGATTGGAATAATACGAGTTATCTCAATAAAAAGCAAGATGACTCGACAACAATTTAATGGCATTAGTAACGACAGAATTGGATAAAGTTATTGGCACATTACAATCTGTAATTTTTGCGTCAACGGATTCCTATTTTAAAATTTTATCTGTGTCAGTAGAAGAGACGTCACTTGACGACTGGGACGCGCCTGAAATCATTGTGACGGGCACTTTTGGTGATGTCCAAGAAGGTAGTGTTTATGCTTTTTATGGTCAAACAGTGCGCCATCCTAAATATGGTCAACAATTCAAGGCGGAACGATACGAAAATGAATTACCACCTGATGAAAATGGACTAATTAAATATTTTGCTAGTGGGCAGTTTTCAGGTATTGGACCAAAATCTGCACAAAAAATTGTTGACCATCTTGGATTAAATGCTGTGGATTTGATTTTAGCAGATGTTGCTGTTTTAGACGGTATCATTAAGAATTCAACCGCGAAAAAAATGGCGAAAACATTGCAACTCAACCTTGGTTTGGAGCGCTTGTTCCAAATTGGTAATCAATTTGGCATTGGGGCTGACTTGGCTGGTCGTTTATATGACCAATATGGTAATCAGGCACAAGATATTTTAATGCAAGATCCATATCGACTTGTATTTGAATTTGAAGGCATTAATTTCAAAAAAGCCGATGAAATAGGTCGCCAAATTGGTGTTGAGGCTTCTGATCAGAAACGTTTACAAGCAGCTGTTTATGCGGCAGTTATGCGAGTGAGCTTTCAGCATGGTCATACTTATCTGTATCATGATCAATTACGCTATGCGATTGCTCAAATGATTCATGAGCAGGGTCAAAGTTTTGCAGAACAAATTGAAACAGCAATTTCACGTTTGATTAGTAGTCATATCTTAGTGAATGATGATGGTCGTTATTACCCTAACACACTATTTGAAGCGGAAGTTCAAGTATCAAATGATATTCAGCGTTTACAAATAGCCACGCCACCATTTGAATTAACAATGTCAGACATTGACCAAGCTTTTGTGACGCCAGGCAATATGATCTTAGATGATACACAAATTTCAGCTGTGAAAGAAGGGTTAAACGCACCTATTTTTTTGCTGACGGGTGGACCAGGAACTGGTAAAACAACAATTATTCGAACGATTGTTGCAACATGGCAAAAAATAGTGCAGCAACGTGCAAGTACTGCTGCAGATGGGCAAAAGCTGTTAAAACAATACCAAGTACGGATGGCATCGCCAACCGGTCGCGCTGCAAAACGTATGACTGAGGTGACCGGACATGAGGCCTCAACAATTCATCGTTTGTTGGGAATTTCTGATTTGGATGAACCAGAATTTAATGCGGATAATCCAATTGCGGGTGGTTTGCTTATTATTGATGAGGCGTCAATGTTAGATATTGAGCTGACCGCTAAGCTACTTGCGGCGGTACCAAATGGTATGAAGCTGATTGTTGTTGGCGATAGTGACCAATTACCATCCGTTGGGCCAGGTAATGTACTCGCTGATTTAGTCAATTCTAAAAAAATTGCACATGTGGAGCTGGCCACAATTTATCGCCAGGGTAGAGGTAGTAGCATTTCTGATTTGGCGGCTCATGTCAAAAATGGCCGGCTTCCCAGTGATTTTTTAACAAATCAAGCTGACCGATCGGCCTTTATGGTAGGTGCAGATCAAGCGTTGACTGCGATTCAACAGATCGTCACTTCTGCTGTTAAAAAAGGGTTCACGCAAGACGACTTACAAATTTTGACACCTATGTATAAAAGTAATGCCGGGGTGAATGCTTTAAATCAAATGGCGCAAGCCTTGTTTAATCCCATTAAACCAACACAAAAAAGTATTCAATTTGGCACTCTAATTTTCCGTAAGGGCGACAAGGTATTGCAGCTAGAAAATGACAGTGAACGTGACGTTTACAATGGTGATATGGGAAAAATTATCGCTGTGCAGTATAAAAAAGATCCCAGCAATGATGATAATGAAGATCGCCTGATAATTGATTTTGATGGGAAAGAACTGGCTTATCCAAAAAAGAACTTAAATCAATTGACACTAGCGTATGCCACCACGGTTCACAAGGCACAGGGGAATGAGTTCAAATTAGTCATTTTGGCGTTAACCAATCAGTTTGGCCTAATGCTAAATCGAAATCTTTTGTATACTGGCTTGACGCGTGCTAAAGAAGCTTTGATTTTGGTGGGGGAGTATTCAGCGTTTCAGTGTGCAGCTGAAACTTTAGTACCACCACGACAAACATTTTTGCAACAACGATTGGCTTTCGATAGCGACAAAACCTTGCAGTTACCTGAAAAAAATGTTTCTATAATACCTTCTCATTCGAAGCAGGCCGCAGTGTCAGTTAATCAACTCACTGTTAATCAGATCATTGATGGTAGTATTGATCCAATGATTGGCATGGCAAATATATCACCCTATGATTTCATGTAATCGTTTTCATATAGTATAATAGAATCAGAACAATAATGAATGGAGAATCACATGACCCCAGCCTATCAATTGTTTAATCTTGGTAGTAATAACCAACTTGCACAGGAAATATCAAGTATTTTGGGCAAGCCGCTATCCCCGATTGATGTTAAAACCTTTGCTGACAATGAAATTTATGAACGAATTGAAAACACCGTTCGTGGTCGTGATGTTTATGTTATCCAAGGTATTTCAGATCCCGTTAATGAAAACTTTATGCGTTTGATGATTTTTATTGATGCTGCCAGACGGGCCTCTGCCAACTCAATAAACGTGGTGATTCCATACTTTGGTTACGCACGCGCGGATAGAAAAGCACGCTCACGAGAACCAATTTCGGCACGATTAATTGCTGATATGCTTGAGTCTCAAGGTGTTAAACGCGTTATGACGATGGATTTGCACGCAGATCAGGTACAAGGATTCTTTGACATTCCGGTGGATCATTTGATTGCCATGCCAGCACTTGGTCACTACTTTTATGAAAATAATTTACTCGGGGATGATTTGGTAGTGGTTGCGCCGGGGCATTCAAGTGTCGCACGAGCTCGTAAATTCGCCAAATTGTTACATGCCCAATGGGCGATTGTTGACCATCGTTTAGACAAGGACACCAATGAGTTTTCATATCAGATTACAGGGGATGTGAGTGGCAAACGCGCTATTTTGGTTGATGATATTATTGATACTGGCTCGAGCATGGTGCAGTCAAGTAAAGCGTTGAATGATGCAGGGGTTGATGTTATTTATGCTGTTGCAACTCATGCCGTTTTATCTAACAAAGCTAGCCAATTGTTGGATCAGTCTCACATCAAACAGGTCATTGTGACAAATACAATTGAAGTACCTGCTAAAAAAGAATTCAGCAAGTTGATCAAGTTGTCTGTGGCGGCGCCGTTTGCTGAGGCTCTCAAACGTGTCGATGCCTTTGAAAGTATTCAAGACGTTTTAAAAAGTCAAGATAATTTGGATGTTACATTATGATGATTGATTTAAAGCCACTGTTGTCTCCTGAGTGGGCGCAACAGGAAGATTATTACGTCACAACACAGCTGGGGGCTTCGTTAAGTTTTATAACTGATGGTGTCAAAAAAATAAGGTTGGTTTTTGCTAATCAAAACAGCAATATTACGTTAGCATATTCCTCTAATAATATTGATTGGCAAGATATTGTTGCCGATTCAACTGGTCAGGTTAACATATCCGTTCAAGATGGTCGCCATGATCTGGTATTGCGCACTTGGCAAAAAGAACAAGCCTTATTTTGGGCATCTCCGTTAAAACTATTGTCAATGTCGATTGATGATGGTTTGGTTTCGCCCATTACGGAGTCACGGCCATTTCTTACTTTTGTCGGTGATTCGATTACGGTAGGTGAAGATATGGCATCAGATGGTGATCACCCAGAGTTGAGTTATCCCGTGTTGGTTTCTAAAGCACTACAAAAACCATTGGCACGCATTGCTTATGGTGGTTCAGGGCTAACACCTTTTGCACCGTTTCAAGTACCAACTGCAATTGAATCATTATGGCATGTTGCGCTCAATGTGCCACGACCATTGGTTTCAACCGATATAGTAGTCGTTAATTATGGTACCAATGATTTGAACTATGGGGCCAGTCCTCAAGACTTTGCGTTTGGATTACGTGTCTATTTACTGGAGATTATCAAACGTTTCCATGATGCAAAAATTTTTATTTTACTACCCTTTAATGGCGCATTTGAAACTGTTTTTCGAAATGAGATGTCACGATTTGAAGCGTTAACGTTTATCAATACAAACAAATGGCAAATTGCCACAGATCGTGTTCATCCAACTGTCGCCGATCATGAACGTATTGCAAAATTAATTTTGGAGGAATTGAAATAATGGTATATGCAGCAGATGAGCAACGCTATGAAAAGTTACCTTATCGTCGGGTGAGTGATTCAGGGTTAATTTTGCCAGCAGTTTCTTTTGGTTTATGGCGAAACTTAGGTGATCAAATGCCATTAGAAAACTCAAAAAAAGTTATTTTGAAGGCTTTTGACAGCGGCATTTTTAGTTTTGATAATGCTTCAAATTATGGCCCAAGTAATGGTACAGCCGAAGAAACATTTGGACAGGTATTTCGACAAGACTTAAAGCCATATCGTGATGAATTGGTGATTACGACTAAAGCTGGCTATCATATGTGGCCTGGACCACTGGGTGAATTTTCCGGTAAAAAAACGTTGGTGGCGGCGTTAGACCTCAGTTTGCAGCGAATGGGATTGGATTACGTTGATATATTCTACGCCCATCGTTGGGATCCAAACACACGCCTTGAGGAAACAGCGCGTGCGTTAGATCTGATTGTTAAGCAAGGCAAAGCATTATATGTGGGCGTTTCAAATTACAATGCTGAACAAACAGCTGCAATTGCGAAAATTTTTGAGACGCTAGGCACGCCATTTATTGGCAACCAAGTTTCATACAACATGCTTAATCGCACCGCAGAAAACGACGGTTTATTAGAAGTTTTGGATCAAAATCATGCTGGTCTCGTTGCCTATGGCCCATTAGCTGAAGGCTTATTAACATCAAAATATCTCAATGATATACCAGATGATTATCCAATTCATCGTACAAACGCCGTATTATTTGAAAATGGTAAATTAGCTTTAATTGACAAATTAAATGCTTTAAACGAGATTGCCCAACAAAGAGGACAATCGCTCTCACAAATGGCTTTAGCATGGTTGTTGAAGGATCGTCGCGTTGCAAGTGTTGTCATTGGGGCAAGTAATGTCGCTCATTTGATTGATAATTTAAAGTTTTCAGATAATTTGACGTTTTCTGGTGATGAATTAGCAACAATTGAATCAATTTTGTCAAAGTAAAGCCAGCGAAAGCTGGTTTTTTTAGTGATTAAACTTTGAAATAAATGTGAACGCTTACAAAGATAGTGAACTTTTGAACAAAACTTGTGATATAATAAACAATATAAAAGAAAAAAGGGGAATTTTCATGGTAGATCGTTTAAAGAACAAAGTTGCAATTGTTACAGGTGGTACGCTTGGTATTGGATTGGCTATTGCTCAGAAGTTTGTTGAAGAAGGTGCAAAAGTTGTTATCACAGGACGTCGTGCCAATGTTGGTGAGGAAGCAGTAAAGTCAATTGGTGATGAATCAGTGGCACGATTTGTACAGCACGATGCTTCAGATGAGCAAGGTTGGATTGATTTGTTTGAAAACACAATTAAGTGGTTTGGACATGTTGATACTGTGGTAAACAATGCAGGTATCGCAATTGCGAAGAACATTGAAGAAACTACTTTTGAAGACTGGAAGTTCTTGCAATCAATTAATTCTGATGGCGTATTTTTGGGTACTAAGTATGGGATTCAATATATGAAAAATCAACCTGGTGGTGCTTCAATTATTAATATGTCATCAATTGAAGGATTTGTTGGTGACCCTAACTTGGCTGCTTACAATCATTCAAAGGGTGGTGTAAGAATTTTGAGCAAGTCAGCTGCATTACACGCTGCATTAAATGATTATAATTTGCGTGTTAACACAATTCACCCAGGTTATATCAAAACGCCACTAGTAGAAAATATTCCTGGTGCTGAAGAAGCACAATCACAACGTACACAGACACCAATGGGCCACATTGGTGAGCCAAATGATATTGCATACATGGCTGTTTATTTGGCTAGTGAAGAGTCAAAGTTTGCGACAGGATCAGAATTTGTTGTAGACGGTGGCTATTTGGCACAATAATAAGAAAATTTTCGACGTCATCTTAACGATGGCGTTTTTTAATGTTCGTATTTTATAGTTATTTACAACTTGAAAACGAAATAATTCGTTTAAATAATGCATATAACCGTACAAATAGCTTCTGATTATTGTTAAAATATGTAAGTAAGAAATAAAAATATGGATGGTAATTATGTCGAAAGTACTAATTGTTGGCTCTGGTGCACGTGAACACGCGCTTGCGCAGACCTTTTTGCGAAGTCCCCAAGTGGATGAAGTGATTGTTGCACCAGGAAATGATGGTATGGCTAAAAGTGGCATTACTTGTCAAGATATTGCTGTTACGGAATTAACAGCCTTGCGAGATTTTGCTCGAAGTCAACAAATTGATTTGACCTTTGTTGGTAGTGAAGAACCTTTAACGTTAGGAATTGTGGACGTCTTTGAAGCGTCTGGATTGACTATATTTGGACCATCAAAAAAGGCAGCACAGCTCGAAGGTTCCAAGTCATTCACGAAAAACATTTTAAAAAAGTATCACATTCCTACAGCTAATGCACAAACCGTCACATCACGTTCCGTGGCTCAAGCTAGTTTAGAGTTATTTGATTTTCCTGTTGTATTCAAGTTAGATGGTCTGGCGTTGGGAAAAGGTGTCACGATAATCAATAATAGAAATGATGGGGAAATTTATTTAGATGAACTATATCAACAACAAAGTGATGCTAAACTAGTTATTGAAGAATATTTGGACGGTGTTGAATTTTCGGTTTTCACGCTAGTTGGTCGAAATGGTCAAATGACCCACGCACCGTTGGCGCAGGATCATAAACGCCGTTTTGATGGTGATAAAGGACCAAATACTGGTGGCATGGGAGCATATAGTCCAGTGACTTGGATTTCAGATGACATTCGACGTCAAACGATCAATATGTTAGTTGAGCCTACTGTTAAAGCCATGTTGTCTGAAAAAATACCATTTTCAGGTGTGCTATATACTGGTGTGATGTTAACAACACAAGGACCAAAAGTAATTGAATTTAATGTCCGCTTTGGTGACCCAGAGGCACAGGTTGTGTTGCCACAGTATACAGGTGATTTTTATGACCTAATTATGCAATTATTACAAGGCAATCAACCTACTACAAAATGGCAAGAAGAAGACATCTATCTTGGTGTGGTACTAGCGTCACCTGGTTATCCTGAAGCACCACAAAATGGTTTAAGAGTTCCAGAAATACCTTATCCGGTTAATTATGCCGGTGTGTCACTGCAAAATGGTCAGTTAGTGACCAAGGGAGGGCGCGTTTTAACGGTTGTCCATCATCAAAAAACTATTGCGGTGGCTCAAAAGCAATTATATGAAGTACTTGATAAGATTGATATGGCATTAGAATTTCGGCATGACATTGGCTATCAAGCTGTCGAATAATCGGAATGGTCAATGTTTTCAAAAGAACTCGCTGCACCAATATCGTTGAAAACTGCTTTCAAAAGTATAGTCATTAAATACATCTTTTTGATGATTCAGTGATGATGGTAAGAAACCTGACAAAAAATCCGATATTATAACTATAATGGTGTACACTATTCTTGTGATACTCCCTGTATTACTAGTCCAACAAACGACATATGTTTATCCTGATATAGTCTTCGTTTGTTGGGCTTTTTAGTTGCTTTCAAATATTTGATGGTATACACTGAGGTTATCAAAACAGAAATTAGTGTTATCGTTAAAATGCAAGGAGGCGAATTACGGTGACAAAAAATAAGTTGATGAGCAATGCAGGTAAGTCATCTGCTAATGTTGTTAAAAAGGCAGTAGGTAGTGTAGAGGATGCTGTGCAAGAAGCTGCTAAAGACTTCCGAAAAGACAGTAAAAAAGAAATTGACAAATAGTATGAATAAATGTAACTGAAAAATAAGTTTGATGACAAATGTTTGCAGGCTGATTTTTCAGTTTTTTTCTTTAGAATTTCGCTTTAAAGTTGATTTCAGCGTTTCAACTGATTGATTGGCCATAAGAATTGTCGTAGAGATGAACTTTAGTTATAATGAATTTAACGTAAATATTAACCAACTATCACATTGATTTTTGAAATGTGTACTATGATCAAAGAGGATAAATTCATGCCAACAGATATTGAAATTGCACAAGCTGCTAAAATTACACCTATCTCTGAAATTGCTGCCAGCGCGGGATTACAGCCTCAAGAAATTGAACCCTACGGTTATGATAAAGCGAAAATCAAGTTGGATCCTGAAGTTAATCGATCAACTGATTTGGGTAAACTCATTTTGGTTACTTCAATTAATCCAACACCTGCTGGAGAAGGTAAATCAACCGTGACAGTTGGTTTAGCTGATGCGCTTAAATTATCTGGTAAAAATACGATGATTGCGCTTCGTGAACCATCATTAGGACCAGTTATGGGGCTGAAAGGTGGTGCAACGGGTGGTGGTTATGCGCAGGTTGTGCCAATGGCAGATATTAATTTGCATTTTACTGGTGATTTTCATGCGCTTACTTCGGCACATGATACTTTGTCGGCAGTGCTTGACAACAGTTTACATCAGGGAAATCCTCTCAACCTTGATCCACGTCGCATCTTGTGGAAGCGTGTAGTGGATATTAATGATCGCGCTTTACGACATGTGACTGTTGGTCTAGGGGGACCGACTTCTGGTGTGCCTCGTGAAGATGGATTTGATATTACTGTTGCATCTGAATTAATGGCTATTTTGACGCTATCAACTGATCTAATGGATCTGAAGGCGCGTATTAATCGTATTGTCGTTGGCTATACTTACGACAAAGAACCAGTTACTGTTGCTGATTTGGGTGTAGCAGGTGCATTAACAGTATTGCTAAAAGATGCAATTAAACCTAATTTGGTACAGACACTGGCACATACACCGGCAATCATTCATGGTGGCCCATTTGCAAACATTGCGCAAGGAACGAACTCGATTTTGGCAACAAAAACAGCGCTACAATTGGCTGATTACGTGGTTACTGAGGCTGGATTTGGAGCTGACTTAGGTGGCGAAAAATTCCTTGATGTTAAAGTCCCATTATTAGGAAAAACACCGGACGCAATTGTTATAGTAGCGACCATTCGCGCACTGAAGCATCATGGTGGTGTGGCACTGGGCGCCTTAAACGATGAAAATATTGAAGCTTTGTCCGCTGGATTAGAAAACTTAGGGCAGCATTTAACGGCGATGAATCGTTATGGTGTACCGGTTGTTGTGGCAATTAACCGTTTCACTGCCGACACACCACAAGAACTGGCAGTCATTAAAGATTATGTTGCACAATTTGGCGCAACCGCCTATACGACAGAGGTTTGGGCCAAGGGTGGCGAAGGGGCAAAAGACTTAGCACAAGCGGTCATTGAAAAAGCAGCACAGGAATCTGATTTTACACCACTTTATCAACCTAATGATTCTGCAACCGATAAACTTAATGCTATTGTCCAAACGATTTATGGTGGCGAAACTGTTGTGTTATCTGACAAAGCTCAAAAGCAACTAAAAGAATTTGAAGCTCGTGGCTGGGATAAACTACCAATTATTATGGCTAAAACGCAATATTCTCTTTCTGATGATGCTAAAAAGTTAGGAGCACCAAAAGACTTTGCTATTCATATTCGTGAATTTGTCCCTAAGTTAGGCGCTGGTTTCTTGGTTGCACTGACAGGTAATATTATGACAATGCCTGGTTTGCCAAAACATCCGGCAGCATTAGACATTGATATTGATGAAAAAGGTCGAATTACTGGCTTGTTCTAACTTGTAGAGCATGATATAATCATTTTAAATATTGAGAAGAGGTCGATCCAGTGCGTAACTAAACTATTCATTCAAATTTCACAAACGGAATTGGAAAGAGTAGGATAAGTGCGCCAAAATCGACAATAAGTCGTTATTTTTGCGATGTTTACGAAACCAATTCTGTGAAAAATCAGAGGAGGTTTTTTTATGCATGCATTCACATTAAATAAAGTCAATTACAGTATTGACGGACGTGACATTTTAACACAAGTTACTCAGCAAATAAAAATTGGTGAGCGTATTGGCATTATTGGCGCTAACGGTGTTGGCAAAACGACATTGGCGCACTTAATGATTGGTGATTTATCACCTGACAGTGGTGAGATTTCTATAAATGGCCGTGTTATTTATGTGCCACAATTGGTCGTCGACGATAGTGATCGTAGTGGTGGTGAAAAAATGATGCAATGTATCAATGAGTCACTAAACAATCAACCTGATATTTTGGTGTTAGATGAACCAACTGCTAATTTAGATATGACACATCAAAATTGGTTAATCAAACGGCTGTCACATTTTTATGGTACATTGATTGTGATTTCCCACGACAGTTATTTTCTTAATCATATCATCCAAAAAATATGGGCGCTGCATGAACAACAAGTTACTGCTTATAATGGCAATTATCACGACTATCTAGCCCAACGTAATCTTGTCAACGAAACTCAGAATCATCTGTATCATGATGCGGTCAATAAGAAAAAGCAACTGCAACGGGCAATGGATAAGGTCCGAACACGGGAAAAGCAAGTGACAAAACGACCAAAGAATATTAGTCCATCTGATGCACGTTTGATCAGTGGAAAAGGTAACGCATTAAAAACACAGAAAAAGTTAGGTCAAAATGCCAAAACGATGGCGCGCCGCTTTTCAGAACTAGAAAAAGTTGATAAACCGCTTGTCACAAAGCCTTTAAAACTTCAAACGGTTGCAGGTCAAAACTATAAAACACGGACTATTTTAAAAATAACAGGGGAAACAGTTAAAGCCGGCAATCATTTACTGTTACAAGACGTGAATTTTAATCTGGAAACAGGGGAGCGACTGGCTGTTTTAGGTGATAATGGCAGTGGTAAAACCACCCTGATTAAGCAAATCATCAAAAATTATGATAAGCCGGTTGGCTATTTTTCACAAAATTTGTCTGGTTTGGACGAAGAAAAGACAGTCCTAGAAAACGTATTATTGAAATCTTCTCAACTGCCACAATTAGCCAGAGATTTTCTTGGTGCGTTTGGCATTAAAAGAGATATGGCTTTTCAAAAAGTTAGTTCACTAAGTGGCGGTGAAAAAGTAAAAGTGTTACTGCTACAAGTTTTATTTACCGATACGCAGTTACTTATTTTAGATGAACCCACTAATTATTTAGATTTACTCGCCTTAGATGCGCTGACAAATTTTTTAACGCATTATGCTGGCGCTGTTTTGATTGTATCTCATTATAAGGACTTTATTGACGCGGTCGCTACGAAAAAAATGAGGATTCAATCACAACATTTAATGACTATTTGAAATTCTTGCAACTGCGTCGTGACGGTGCTAAACTAGAATATATTAAAATAAATTGTTGATATAGTGTCGGATATTGGCCGACAGTTTCTACCCAACACCAACATGTTGGACTATCATAAATTGCGTGGTGTTGATCCATTCATCGTTTGTGATGGGTGGATTTTTCTATGTCAAAGGGAGATAAACACACATGCAAAAGTTTTTTCATCTTAAGGAAAATGGTACCAGTGTACGACGGGAGATTGTCGCAGGTATCACGACCTTTGTTTCCATGGCTTACATCTTTTTCTTGAATCCACAGATTCTTGGTCAAGCAGGTATCCCACAGCAAGCTGTTTTTTTGGCTGCGATTTTAGTGGCCGTATTTGGCACCCTCTTTATGGGCTTGTTTGCTAACGTTCCATTTGCATTAGCGCCAGGAATTGGCATGCAAGCGTACTTTACCTATACGATTGTATTTGGATTTGGATTCAATTGGCAGCAAGCCTTAGCAATCGTGTTCTTGGTCGGTGTGGTTGATATCATCATTACTTTAACACATGGTCGACGCGCTATTGTGAAAGGCATTCCTAGTGAATTGAAGGCTGCCATAGGCGGTGGTATTGGTATGTTTGTCACTTATATTGGATTAAAAAACGCTGGTTTTATCAACTTTATCGTTGATCCAGGCAATATTTTGACGCTAAATGACAAACCATTTACTGGCAAGGCCACAGGTACGATTAATTCTATTTTAGCGAGTGGTGGCGTGACACCTGAACTGTCAAAATTTAATTCTGCATCTGTGCTATTGGCACTAATTGGTTTTATTCTATTAGTAATATTGGTAATGCGTAAAGTACCTGGTGCGTTTTTGATAACGTTAATTGCGACAACAGTCATTGGTATTCCAATGGGTGTTACCAATACGCACATTTCAGCTGGGACTTCGATTGGATCAGCCTTTGGATCTTTGGGACATGTTTTTGGACAAGCATTAGGCGCGAATGGTTTGGGATCATTGTTCACTGATTGGCATCATGCCTCATTGGCAATTATTACCATTTTTGCAATGGGACTTACCGGTCTGTTTGATGCGATTGGCACTTTGATTGGTATTGGTGATCAAACTGGTATTTTCTCAAAAGCAGATACGAAAGCGTTTGAAGAAGATAAAGGGTTTAATTCTAAAATGGATCGCGCGTTGGTTGTCGACACATTTACAACAGCCTTTGCTGGTATCGCAGGTACTAGTAACACGACAACGTTTATTGAATCAGCGGCTGGTGTTGCTGCTGGTGCCCGTACTGGTTTGGCAAATATTGTTACGGCAGTTGGATTTGCTTTGATGATTATTTTTGCACCGTTTGTTGGTGTTATACCAACTGCGGCAACATCACCATTATTGATTCTGGTAGGTATCATGATGATGGGAGAATTTACTAAAATCTCTTGGGAAAACCTAGAAGTAGCATTACCAGCTTTCTTCACGTCAGTGTTTATGGCATTTTCTTATTCCATTTCGTACGGTATTGCCGCTGGTTTCTTATTTTTCATTATAGTGAAACTAACATTAGGTAAATTCAAAGAAATTTCCCCAGTATTAATCATCGTATCGCTCTTTTTCTTGATAAATTTTGTTGTTCTAGCATTTATTTAAAAATTAATTGAAAACCATGAAAGTTGTCCATGTAGGCAACTTTTTTGATACAATAAAGATATGAAAACAGGAACAGTAAAAATTTGGCAAAAAGAACGTGGCTATGGCTATATCACACCTGATGATGGTGGTGATGATATTTTCGTCCATTTTAATGGCATTGAAATGGACGGCTTTAAGTCGTTAATTCAAGGCGAAAAGGTTAAGTATGTTTTGGTACAAGGTCACCAAAAATATCAAGCTGCCCGCGTGCAACCCATTAGGGCAAAAGCTGGAGAAATTTAATGGCTGAAAAAGAAATTGTGACAGACACTAAAATTGTCTACGAAGGACCCATTTTTAGTGTTGAAAAACAAAGTGTACAACTCTACAATAATCAAACATCACAGCGTGATATTGTGAGACACGTGCCAGCTATTTCAGTCTTAGCAATGGTCGATGATGACCACATTATTTTGGAAAAGCAATGGCGTGCCACAATTGGTGATTTTATTCTTGAAATTCCGGCGGGCAAGTTAGATGAAAGAGATTTCGATGCCCCACATCATGCGGTCGTTCGCGAATTAAACGAAGAATTACGAATGACCGCTGGAACGATTGAAAGGGCAATCGGGTTTGTGGAAACAGTCGGTTTTTCTGATGCCTATATGCATCTTTATGTTGCAAAAAACCTACAGCCAATAGCAAAATCAGAGCAATTACCTCGTGATTTAGGGGAGACAATGGATCTGAAAACAATTTCGTTTGATGACTTAAAAGAGATGTTTGAAGCTGGAAAATTAAACGATCAAAAAACAGTAACGGCGTTTTTGTATTGGGCCTATCTTAGAGGTTAATGAATGGATAACGAAACAAGAAAAGCTGCGAAAAAAGCCCAAAAGCAACGTGATAAACAACGGGTGAAAGCAGAAAAAGAATATGCTAAAGCACACCCCATAAAGATAGAAGTTGTCACACCAGAAACACGTCAAGAGATGCGATTAACTCGCAAAGGTCGCTATGAATTGGGATCAGACGGGAAACTGACACCAATCGGCAAATCTAAGCGATTAACGCATCGTTATAATTTAGCCATTATCTTTTTGGCTTTATTAATTATTGCGACCTATGCGTATTTCTTTTTAGTAAATTAGACTTGGAGCGTAAATTATTATGAAAATCGGTATTATTACACCAATGGCGGAAGAAAAGTTGTCATTGATTGCTGCACTAGATAATACAAAGACAAAGGAGCATGGTGGTACTTCAATTACCACAGGCACTTATAAGGGTCATGAAGTGATTTTAACAGAATCTGGTATTGGGAAAGTTGCAGCAGCATCAGCGGCGACAGTAATGATTGACAATTTTGAACCAGATTTAATTGTAAATACTGGTTCGGCTGGCGCCCTTGACCCTGACTTGAAAATTGGTGATGAGGTTGTCGGTATTCGAGTTGCCCATTCTGACGTTGACGTGACTGTATTTGGCTATGCATTTGGGCAGGTACCTAACAAACCTCTGTATTATTTGGCCGATCCTGAAGTTGTCGCTGATTTTGAAAAATTGGCAGCCGTTAAAGAAGGTCTTATTGTTTCCGGCGATCAATTTGTACAAGATGATGCCAAAAAACGTATTTTAGCTCATTTTCCAGACGCTTTGGTTGCTGAGATGGAGGCCGCAGCGGTAGCGCAAGTTGCCACCCAATTTGGGACGCCGTTTATTGTATTACGTGGTGTTTCCGATTTAGCCAATGGTGATTCAGGCGTTGTGTTTGATGACTATGTGGTTGAAGCTGGAAAAGCTTCAGCTAAGCTATTGTTACGATATTTGGATCAAAAAAAATAAGCCGTTAGGCTTTTTTTTGTGTTTCGGTTTCTTGTTGATAGGGCACGGTGTCAGCTTTACTACTATAACGATTGCCGATAAACATGATGGTTGAACCTATCACGATAATGACAACGCCGATTATTGTATTAAGTTTGATGCTTTCATGGAGAATAATCAGTGCCAAGATTGGTGCGAGGGCTGGTTTAATAAAAAAGACAAGCGAGGCAGTTGAGACATCTGAAGCCTCCATTGCTAGTGAATAAAGTACATAACCGGCTGCTGTGACACCCAAGAATATGTATGCCAACAAAATGATATTGTGGATAGTAATGCCTTGAAAGAAAGGAATGTTTGAAAAATCATGCATGACAGGATTTTTTATAAACAAATTAGCTACACCTTGAATATGAGATAAAATCATAATCACCATCAGCTCCAAGGCCCCAGCAATAAACGAAAATGTGTTCATTGTTAAACCATCATAGCCACGCTTCATACCTACTTGACGTTGCATAATTGCGAATAAGCCAAAAGTTAGTGCCGCGATCAGTGCAAGTGAAATGCCAAGTGGATTCGTTAAGTGAGCTGGATTGACAATAACGAGTAGTCCAATAACTGATACAACAACAGCAATCAAGTTAGAACGTGTTAGCGTTTCATGAAGAATGATATAGCCAAAAATGAGGGCAAATATTGGGTTTGAGCTAAACAGGACCGCTACCGTAGAGGCAGCATCGACTTCAACTGCAATTTGGAAGAATGTCATACTGACAACAACACCCACAAATCCAGTTAAGAGAAAAGTACCGATGTCTTGCTTTTGAAAGGTGACGTGACGCTGCTTCATGTTATGGACAGCGAGTGGCACTAGAGCTAAACCACCAATTAAAAAACGTAGAAAATTTAATTGGACGCCGTTGAATTGACTGCCGGCTAACTTTAATGAAATTTCCATCGAACTGAAGAGAAATGTTGAAATGAGAACATAGATATAAGCTTTTTTCACGATGATTACTCCATTGTTTTTTCAGTGTACTACTCTGTTTTACTCTTTTCACTAGCGTTCGTCAAATATTGACTTTATTGGTATTAAAAAGTAATGTAAAATAGATAACGTACTGATAAAATAAAGGAATTTAACCATGATAACAACATATAACCCAGAACATCTCGGAGATGTTCTAATGATTATTTTGGCACCAAATGCTAACCAACAAGTTGTGACTACCAATAAAAATGTTACCCGAGTGAGTGATTTATCTTCGGATAAAACAACAGGCTATAACATCTTTGGCATTGGCGAAAAAATACAGATTAAGCACAAATCTGGTCAGCTAACATTGACACAAGAACAAATTGATGTCATTAATCAAGAATTAAAGCAAGCCGGATTTTCTGATGAATTGACGGTTGAACCAACGAAATTAGTCATTGGCTACGTCGAAACGGTTGCCACACATCCAGACTCTGATCACTTACATGTCACCAAAACGCGCGTGGCTAATGATAAAACCTTACAAATTGTTTCGGGATCGCCCAATATTAAAGAAAATATCAAAGTGGCAGTTGCGCAACCAGGCACAATGATGCCAAGTGGCGCTTTGATTTGGGATGGCGAATTACGCGGTGTACCTTCGGCTGGAATGATTGTGTCTGGCAGAGAATTGCATTTGCCAGGCGCTCCTGATAAGCCAGGTGCACTGATTTTACCAGACGATTTTGGTGAAGTTGGTGACAGCTTTAATTTTGAAAAGGCTGTTAATTTGTATCGTGATAATCTCGTGGACCTAAACTACTAATGAGCGATAATTTGAAGAATGCACCACGAGTATATCGCACGTTAAATGATGAAACGGCACAGTATCGTCGCTTAATTTTTGAACTGCGAAAAGGTGAGTTACAATATTTTACATTTGTAACAGAAGGTGAAAATAATGAGTAAACAATATTATTTTATTGGTATTAAAGGCACAGGAATGGGACCCTTAGCGCAAATTTTGCATGATCAAGGCAATGAAGTTTTGGGATCTGATATTGATACTTATACGTATACACAAGCACCTTTAGAAGCAGCGGGTATCAAAATTTTGCCCTTTGAAGCTAAAAATGTTGACGAATACCAGTCAGCTGTTTTTGTTCGGGGAAATGCTTTTGAAGATACGCATGTCGAGGTAGCACGCGCACTTGAACTAGGTGTTAAGCTGATTTCGTATCCTGAAGCAGTTCAAGAGCAAATTGCTCAAACGACCTCAATTGCTGTCGCTGGTGCGCACGGTAAAACATCAACGACTGGATTACTAGCCCATGTGCTCAAAAACATTGCGCCAACCTCCTATTTGATTGGGGATGGCACCGGACGTGGGGTACCAAACTCGCAATTCTTTGTTGTGGAAGCAGATGAATATCGTCGCCATTTTAAGGATTACCGTCCAGATTACGCGATCTTGACTAATATTGATTTTGATCACCCCGATTATTACACAGGGATTGAGGATGTCACCAGTGCATTTGCCGACTTTGCCAACAATGTCAAAAAAGGCATTTTTGCGTGGGGTGATGATGCACATCTACGGTCATTGGAACCGAATGCCGATGTTTATTACTATGGCGTTAACCCTGATAAAGATGACTTCGTTGCTACTAATATTCGTAAATCAACTTTAGGCTCTCATTTTGAAGTGGTATTTCGTGGTAAAAGTCTTGGTGATTTTGCCGTTCCCTTGTTCGGGCAACATGGCATTTTAAATGCTTTGGCTGTCATTGGAGTGAGTTACATGGAACAAGTTGATCTCGATTTGATACGTCAGTATTTACTCACATATCAAGGTGTTAAACGACGCTTCAGTGAAAAACAAATCGGTGATATTACGGTGATTGATGATTATGCACATCATCCAACAGAAATTACCGCGACTTTAGATGCTGCTCGACAAAAATACCCTAATAAGCCAATTATTGCTATTTTTCAGCCACACACATTTTCTCGTGTCATTGCTTATAAGGACGAATTTGCGGAAAGCCTAGAAGCAGCTGATAAAGTTTATTTGGCCAATATTTTTGGCTCAGCGCGAGAACAATCAGGTACGATTTCTTCAGAGGACTTAGGTGCAGAAATTTCCAAGTTTGGTGGCATCGTTCAGGAAGATAATATGCGTTTGCTGATGCCGTATGATAATGCAGTCATGGTGTTTATGGGGGCTGGTGACATCGAAAAATATGAATTTGCTTACGAAAAACTACTTGGGCAACTTCATACTGATTTGACTTAATGTCTATTTAATGACCTTTCTGATATAATGGATATAACTGAAATACAACGGTGTTGTATTTGCTAATTGGAGGAGGTAAGCATTAATGGATAATTTTAATATGAATGCACGTCGCGATGTGACGGGTGTCGATGATGGGCTAAGAGCATTTTTTAGACAAACATATAGTTTCATGGGTATTGCTATCATTGTGACTGCGATTACAGGGTTTATTGTTCAGAATTTTTTCTTAACTCAAGTTTATAGTCTTATTGCTGGTAACATCATTGGTACATTTGCACTGTTTGGGGTACAAATTTTAATCATGACGATGATTGGACGAGCAACGTTCAAAAATCCAGCTAAAGCTTTTGGATTGCTGATGGCGTTTGCCGTGATTGAAGGCTTAACGCTCGGATTGTTGTTAGCAGTTTACACTGGCGCATCAGTCTTAATGGCATTCGTTTCAGCTGCTGGTGTTTTTGGCGGTATGGCTGTATATGGTATGGTGACAAAGCGTGATTTGACTGGCTTAGGATCAATTTTGTTTGGTTTGTTGATTGGCTTGGTCATTGCTTCCGTTGTTAACATGTTCTTTTACAGCGGTATGGTGTCGTTGTTAATTTCGTGGGTCAGTGTATTTGTCTTTTCTTTGTACACAGCCTATGATAATCAAAATCTTAAGGTGATGTACGCTCAATATGCTGGACAAGCTGATACAACGGGCTTGGCAGTTAACGGCGCGCTACGTCTCTACTTAGACTTTGTGAACTTGTTCTTTTCCTTATTGCGGATCTTTGGTGTTGCAGCCGGTGGATCTCGCGACTAATTTATTTAGAATAAAATTCAGCCCGCTAGGGCTTTTTTATTTGGAAAATTATTACATGGTATAATAATTGAGATAGGTATTATCTCACTACATTGTTTTTGAAGATATCATTACAATGAAAAACAGAATGGATAGCAAATGACCAATAAAAAACTCTTATTAATTGATGGTAATTCACTGGCTTTTCGAGCTTTTTATGCGATGTATAATCAACTAGACCGCATGATTTCACATGAAGGCCTACATACTAATGCATTAGTTGCGTTTAATAATTTCTTGGACCAAATAGTTGACCCCATGCAACCTGATTTGGCAGTGGTGGCTTGGGATGCTGGTTCTGGTAAAACGACGTTTCGTGGTGAACTATTAACAAGTTATAAAGATGGGCGTTCGAAAACACCATCTGAATTTTTAGAACAGTTTCCTTATCTACGTGAAATGGTCGCGCTCCACGGACTGCGCAATTATCAACAAGATGGACTCGAAGCAGATGATATTATCGGGACATATTCACGTTTGGGTGAAGCAGCTGGATATTCAGTTACAATTGTGACGGGAGATCAGGATTTAATACAACTGGCTACCGATAATGTTACTGTAAATGTGACGAAAAAAGGGGTCACTGAAATTGAACGTTATACACCGGATTACATTTTGAAAAAGTTCAACTTGACGCCTGCTCAGATTATTGAAAAAAAGGCCTTGACTGGCGATACGTCTGATAATTATCCTGGTGTAACTAAGGTGGGTGAAAAAACGGCACTCAAGCTCTTGGCAGAGTATCATGATTTGGATAATTTATACAACAATATTGACGGCATGAAACCATCGAAGATGAAAGAAAATTTGATGAATGACCGTGATCAAGCGTTCCGAGCACGTCAATTAGCCACTATTTTAACGGCGGCTGATCTCGAATTACCACTGGAAGAGATTGAATATCGCGGTGTTGATTATGATGCCCTCATTCCTTTTTATGAAAAATTAGATTTTAAGCAACAGCTAGCTAAGATTAAGGCGCTGAAGCGCTCAGGCCAAATTGCTGGAGACGATACGGTTGATGAGAAGAGTGTACAAGTTGTTGAATTAAAAGACAGTAATTTACGCGCTTTAAGTATGTTAGGGGACAAATTTGCGCTCCATATTGAATATGTTGGCGAAGATTACCATGCTGGCGAGATGATTGGCTTTGTGATTGGAAATGCTGCTGTCGGGTATTATGGTAGTCGAGATGTATCATTATTACAGCAGCCTGAACTTAAAGCGTTGATTGAAAACGATAAAATTCAAAAAAATGTTTTCAATGTCAAGGCGCAATTAGTCTTGTTTAAGCGTTTAGGCTTGAAATTAACTGGTGTTAATTTTGACTTTTTGCTCGCGGCATATTTACTGGACACTGTTGATAATGACAATGTGTTTGCGACATTAGCGCAACGATTTGACATTTATCTCACTCCTGATGAAGAAGTCTATGGCAAGGGCGCTAAATTTCAGATACCTTCAGATAGTGGTCGTGTTTTGATGCATATTGCTAACAAAGCAAATGCCTTGATGGCATTAGAAGAGCCAACTTTTTCAGCATTAAATGAACATCAGCAGACTCACTTATATACGGACATTGAGTTACCATTGGCACATGTATTAGCTAATATGGAGTTTCAAGGAATTAAAGTTAACCCAGAATATTTACAAGAAAGAGGACGTTATTTAGCGCAACGTATTGAAGATATTCAGTCCGCTATCTACATTGAAGCAGGAGAAAAAATCAATTTAAACTCACCTAAACAGCTCGGTGTGCTATTATTTGAAAAAATGGGATTGCCAGTTATCAAAAAAACGAAAACAGGTTATTCTACGGCCATTGATGTTCTTGAAAAGTTGGCACCACAAGCACCAATTGTGGATCACATATTGCAGTACCGCCAGTTGGCTAAACTTAAATCTACTTATATTGATGGTTTGTTGTCAGTCATTTATCCAGAAGATAGTAAAATCCACACCCGATTCTTGCAAACACTCACTCAAACAGGAAGATTATCGTCTGTGGACCCCAATCTTCAAAATATTCCAATGCGCTCAGAAGAAGGGCGCTTAATTCGCACGGCGTTTATTCCAAGTGAACCAAATTGGCAAATTTTTGGTGCCGACTATTCTCAAATTGAGCTTCGTGTGTTGGCACATGTGACAGGGGATGCCAATATGCAAAAAGCATTTTTGAATGGCGAAGATATTCACGCAGAAACCGCACGAGCTGTATTTGGTTTGCCAAATGATGCCATTGTTGATCCACTTATGAGACGAACTGCCAAAGCAGTTAATTTTGGAATCGTTTATGGTATATCTGACTTCGGTCTGGCTAATAATTTGGGCATTTCTCGAGCTGAAGCCAAGCGATTTATTGATACTTATTTTCAAGAATTTCCTCAAATCCATGATTGGATGAATCAAATCAAACAATTTGCGCACGATCATGGCTATGTCGAAACAATTGCTCATCGTCGACGTTACTTACCAGATATCAATGCGAAGAACTTTAATTTGCGTTCTTTTGCTGAACGGACTGCCATGAATTCACCAATTCAAGGATCAGCTGCTGATATCATCAAAATTGCTATGATTAAAGTTAATGATGCGTTAAAAGCGAATCACTTCCAAGCACGCATGCTATTACAGGTACACGATGAATTAATTTTTGAAGCCCCATCTAGTGAAATTGATGAATTATCAGAAATTATTACAAGCGTGATGGACTCAGCTGTGTCGTTAGATGTGCCTTTAAAAGTGGAAAGTCATTCTGGCGCCACATGGTATGATGCTAAGTAACAGAAAAGTATAGGATTATCATGATAATATTACCAAATAATATAGCAGCTACGCTAAATGACAGTCAAGTGCCTCATCAGTTAGCACATCAAATTGCGACTTATGTTGCTGTTTTTGTGGTTGCTTTCTTGCTGGTTGCTATTTGTCGCTTACTGATAACACGTTTGCGACATCATAAGTTCAAACCACGTCAACTTATCTATGATGGTTTAATAGGCGCCTGCATTATTTTACTGGCATACCTCGGTGGCTCTTATGTTTATCAACAAAATATGCTAGGAGTTAAAACAGCTATATTGAAGCCTGTTCAGCAACATGAAAGACAGGTGGCTGCTAAAAAAGCATCGTCGTCTACTATTTCTCGCGCCACAATTAGAAAAATGGTGATGCGAAATGCGGCTAAGGGATTTGAAAAGCAAGGCTTTGTGTCAATTCCAAGTCGTAATATTTTGTTGCCAATTTATAATGATGCTTATAGTAATGCTGGATTGAATTTGGGGGCTGATTACGCCAACCGCTCTAGTCAAAATCCAGATGGCACTAAAATACCAGTGATGGGGCAGGGAAATTATGGGTTGGCAGCGCATAATTTTAACGATGGTGTAACTGGATTTAGTGGGTTACAGCAAGTGATTAATCAAAACGCGCCATATATCAGTAATGGTCAATTAAAGGGATCATCATGGTTGAATGGCACATCAGTTCTATTAGCAAATAATAAAGGTCTGTACCAATATGAGATTACTGGACAAGATACTGTTAAGAACACAGATGTCTCAGTGTTGGATCCAACAAAAAATGCGCAATTAACAATCATTAGCTGCCTGTTCCCGTCGACTCAGTATCGTATTATTACTCACGCGGATTTGAAGCACACTTATACTTGGGAAAATGCGCCACAAAGTGTAGTTTCAAGATTCAACTTACAAGTTTATAATACTAATGCTCGTGTCAGTTGGTGGAACCCAGGTGTTGAAGAGGGTGCTAATGGTGATCAGGGTGGTACAAAATAATTTTTAAGGTAAGGCTGTATTCAGCCTTATCTTTTTTTCATAATGTGAATAAATTGGTATAACGCAAAATATCATGTTAGGTTTCCTGACACATATTTGCAAACGATGAAAATTTCGTATAAAATAAAAGTATCTTAAGCGAAGGGGTATTGTGATGAGCGAACGTGAGTTAAGACGCAATTTATCAATTTTAACAATTGGTACAGTTCGTGAATTGACGTTACTGACTGACCGTCAGATACGGTATTACGAGCAGCAAAACTTAATCACACCAGGACGTGGCAAAGGTGGTCAGCGTCGATTTTCATTAAATGATGTTGATCGATTATTAGCCATTCGTGATTTTTTGGATTCGGGCGATTCAATCAAAGATATTCAAGAAATATTCGCCAAACAACACCGCAAAGCACAAGAAAAACAAGATTCAGAATCAGCATTACGTCGTTCATTACAAAAAGAATTCGCCCAAATCGGGCGATTTGGGGCTCGTTAAGGAAGGAAAATCATGGCTCGTAAAACATTTACCAAAGAAGAAATTAAACAAATTGTTGTTGATGAAAATGTAGAATTCATTCGTGTAACATTCACTGATGTCTTAGGTGCGATTAAAAACGTTGAAGTACCAACTTCTCAATTAGATAAGGTGCTTGACAACAATTTAATGTTTGACGGTTCATCAATCGAGGGATTTGTTCGTATCAATGAATCAGATATGTATCTTTACCCCGATTTATCAACATTTATGATTTTCCCATGGGCAACGGATGGTCATGGTGGTAAAGTGGCTCGCTTGATTGCCGACATTTATACTGCTGATCGTGAACCATTTGCTGGAGACCCCCGTCATGCGTTACGTTCGGTACTCGCTGATGCGCGTGAAGCTGGATTTACGGCGTTTAATGTTGGGACAGAACCTGAATTTTTCTTGTTTAAACTTGACGAAAAAGGCAACCCAACCACAGAGTTAAACGACAAAGGTGGTTATTTTGACTTAGCACCATTGGATATGGGTGAAAATGTTCGTCGTGAAATTGTTTTGACTTTGGAAAAAATGGGCTTTGAAATTGAAGCTGCTCACCACGAAGTTGCTGAAGGACAGCATGAAGTAGACTTTAAATACGCTTCAGCTCTTGAAGCCGCTGACAACATTCAGACGTTTAAGTTGGTTGTTAAAACCATCGCACGCAAGAATGGTTACTATGCTACCTTTATGCCAAAGCCTGTTGCAGGTATTAACGGATCGGGTATGCACACAAACATGTCATTATTTACAAAAGATGGGAACGCATTTGTTGATACATCGGATGAAATGGGCTTGTCAAAAACAGCATATAACTTCTTGGGTGGTATTTTGGAACATGCGACTGCGTTCACAGCGCTTGCAAACCCGACAGTTAACTCATACAAGCGCTTAACACCTGGATTCGAAGCACCTGTGTATGTTGCATGGTCAGCATCAAATCGTTCACCAATGGTTCGAGTTCCGGCCTCACGTGGTAATTCAACACGTTTGGAACTACGTTCAGTTGACCCAACAGCTAATCCTTATACTGCATTGGCAGCCATTTTGGCTTCAGGACTGGATGGAATCAAGCGTGAATTAGAGCCTTTGGCCTCAGTTGATAAAAATATTTATTTGATGGATGAGGTCGAACGGGAAAAGGCAGGCATTACAGACTTACCAGATACTCTGTTGGCTGCAGTTCGTGAGTTGGCGGCTGATGATGTTGTTCGTGCAGCCATTGGAGAACATATTGCTGATAAGTTTATTGAAGCAAAGAAGATTGAATACACATCATATCGTCAGTTTGTTTCTGAATGGGAAACAGATTCTTATCTTGAAAATTACTAATAGTTACATTAAAAAAGCGCCCGTCGCTTTTTTTTTGTGGTCAAAATTCTTGTTTTGAAAGCGCTCATAAACCTAACATTCGGTTATTTAAATTAAAATCCGCAAAAATCCACTTAAAAGCGAACTATAAACTATAAAGTGTGAAAATTCTTATTTTAAAACGAACACAACTGCTAAAATATTTGTTAAATTAGTATCATAAACGAATAATTAGTGATGCGGAACTAAAAGAAATGGAGAAAAAATGACACAAGTAGCTGTGGTGATGGGGTCAACCAGTGATTGGGAAAGCATGAAGCAAACAGTCATGCTTTTAAAAGAGTTGGGTGTTAGTTACGAAAAACACGTGATTTCGGCCCACCGTATGCCCGTACATCTACAAAATTTTGCTGAGGAAGCGCGCAATAACCACTTTCAAGTTATTATAGCTGGTGCGGGCGGGGCTGCACATTTACCAGGGATGCTAGCTGCCAACACGACCTTACCTGTTATTGGTGTTCCTATGAAATCACACGCTTTGAACGGTCTTGATTCATTGTTGTCAATTGTTCAAATGCCGGCAGGTGTTCCCGTGGCAACAGTGGCAATTGGCAATGCTGGCGCGAAAAATGCCGCGATTTTGGCTGCTCAAATAATCGCATTATCAGATAATGAAGTATTGACCAATTTGGTTAACTTTAGGCAAGCACAAACGCAACAATCGATTGATAGCGAAAAGGAGCTAAGATGACGCACATTATTTTACCGCCAGCAACCATTGGTATCATTGGTGGTGGGCAACTTGGGCGTATGATGGCATTGGCAGCAAAACCAATGGGTTACACTGTCATTGTGCTTGATCCAACACCACTTTCTCCAGCAGGGCAGGTAGCAGATGATCAAATTATCGCAAATTATGATGATGTTGATGCCCTAAAAAAAATAGCTAATCTTAGCGACGTGCTAACTTATGAATTTGAAAACGTTGATCGCGATGTTTTGAAAAAGTATGCCTCAAAAATTTTGCCTCAAGGGGTAGATTTGTTAGGAATTACCAGTGACCGTATAGCAGAAAAAACGTTTATTCGAGATGAAGCAGGTGTACCAGTCGCCCCATTTCAAATAATTGATTCGGCTGAACAGTTGAAAACGGGAACAACGCCTTCAATTTTAAAAACGGTGAGTGGTGGTTATGATGGGCATGGTCAATGGCAACTTGATACACCATTTGAAGCATCACAATTAGCTGATAATTTTCCTGGTGGTCGACTAATCTTAGAAACACTTGTCAATTTTAAACAAGAAGTCAGTATCATGGTTGCCCGTTCCAATGATGGGCAAATTACGACATGGCCAATCGCTGAAAATGTCCATCACAATCATATTCTGAAGTACACAACTGTTCCTGCTAAAATTTCTAGTACACTCAGCAAAAAAATTATTGAAATTGCCCATAAAATTGCTGAAAAAATTAATTTGCGAGGTATTTTGGGTATTGAATTATTTGTCAACGATGAGGAAGTTTGGGTAAATGAGTTGGCCCCGCGTCCTCATAATTCAGGACATTTTACCATTGAAGCAGCTAATGTTTCGCAATTCGAAGGTCATATTCGAAGCGTCGTAGGATTGCCACTGCCAGAGATTACGTTAACGCAGACAGCAACAATGTTGAATTTATTAGGTGATGAATTGACGCAGGCAAAAGCCGATTTTAAAAATCATCCAGAATGGCATTTTCATGATTACGGTAAGGCAACAATCAAATCGGATCGTAAAATGGGGCACATTACGGTGCTAGGTGATAAAAACGGGCAAGCTTTAATCGCATGGGGTAAACAACATGAACAACGAAACAGACTATAACAATCAAACGATAACACGTGGTGATTTGAAGTATCAAGGAAAAGCTAAATCTGTTTATTGGACAAATCAAGCAGACATTTTGTGGCTACATGATACAAATCAAGCAACTGCTTTAAATGGTAAAGTACATGAAAATATTTCTGATAAAGGCCGCCTTAATAGTGCAATTTCCTATCTCTTATTCAAGCACCTTCAACAACATGGCGTTATAACACATTATTTAAAACACATCTCAGAAACGGATGAGTTGGTTGAAAAATTAGATATCATTCCCGTTGAAGTCGTGGTGCGAAATTTTGCTTCAGGTCATTTCGTCAGTCGATTCGGTGTCGCGAGTATGACTGCGTTGACACCAATTGTCCAAGAATTTTACTTTAAATCAGATGCTTTGGATGATCCATTTATCAATGATTCACAACTCATTGCTTTGCACTACGCAACGGCGGAAGAAATTAAGTCGCTTCGCTTGAAGAGCGCTAAAATCAACGACATATTGAGACGTCGATTTGCGGAAATTAACATTGAGTTAATTGATTTCAAACTTGAATTTGGTCGACGAACTGACGGCGATATGATTCTCGCCGATGAACTGTCACCAGATAATATGCGATTGGTTGACAAAACCAGTGGTCAATCGCTTGATAAAGATATATTCCGACAAAACAAAGGTGATTTGACTGTTGGTTATCGCGAAGTGTTGAAGCGTTTAGAAAAATTGGAGAAATAAATATGTACTTAGCCAAAATTTATGTTACCTATAAGCCATCGATTCTTGATCCACAAGGGGAAGTTATCAAATCAGCTCTGACTAGACTGGATTACACTGGTATTTCACAAGTATCACAAGGTAAGTACTTCGAAGTGAAATTAGATGCACGTGATGTTGAAGCAGCCAATGCTGAAGTGAAAAGTTTTACCGATTCACTTTTGATTAATCAAAATACAGAGACTTACCGGTTTGATTTATCTATCGTCAATGAAGATGAGGCAATCCTATGAAAGCAGCAGTGATTAGATTTCCAGGATCAAATTGTGATTTTGATATGTTCTATGCTTTGCAAGATTTTGGTATTGATGCCGAAATTATCTCAGCTGACAATAACGACCTTAATGGCTTTGATGCCGTCTTTTTACCAGGTGGATTTGCCTATGGTGACTATTTGAGAACTGGCGCCATTGCAAAGTTTTCGCCAATCATGGCGGCCGTTATTCAGGCAGCTAACGATGGTAAATTAGTGGTGGGTGTCTGCAACGGATTCCAAATTTTGACGGAAGCTGGTTTGTTACCTGGTCAACTCCAAGTCAACAAGGTACCAGGTTTTATCTGTGAAGATGTTGAGCTGTTGATTGAAAATCCAAATACAGCGTTCACAAATGCCTATGAAACAGAATCAATTATGATTCCAATTGCTCACGGTGAAGGTAATTATTATGCTGATGACGCAACATTAGCACAACTGGAAGATAATCATCAAATTGTTTTCCGTTATGCTCAAAATCCTAATGGTTCGGCACATGACATCGCTGGCATTATGAATGAACGGGGCAATGTCTTTGGCATGATGCCACATCCAGAACGCGCAGTAGACCCAGTAACAGGCAATGTTGATGGACAACCATTTTTCAAAAGCATTTTGTCAGAGATAATAGCGGGAGATTAGGACATGCATAGTGATAATGAAATAACACCCGAAATGGTCCGTGATAGTAAAATTTATCAGCAATGGGGTTTGACTGATGCAGAGTATCAACTTATTGTTGACACGCTTGATCGCTTACCCAATTACACTGAAACAGGCATTTTCTCTGGCATGTGGTCAGAACATGTTTCTTACAAAAAGTCCAAGCCAATTTTACGACATTTTTGGTCAACAAATGAACGTGTTTTGCAGGGACCGGGTGAAGGCGCCGGCATATTGGATATCGGTGATAATCAAGCAGTAGTATTCAAGGCCGAGAGTCATAATCATCCATCATTTGTTGAGCCTTATGAAGGCGCGGCAACTGGTGTTGGTGGTATTCTACGCGATATTTTTTCAATGGGTGCGCAGCCTATTGCAGTACTAGATTCGCTACGTTTTGGCGAACTTGATAACGCTCATACTCGCCACATTGTTGATGGCGTGATTGCTGGTATTGCTGGTTACGGTAATGCGATTGGGATTCCCACAGTTGGTGGTGAAATTGGTTTTGATCCCGTTTATGCCGGTAATCCATTGGTTAATGTTATGGCCGTTGGACTAATGGATCAAAAAGGTATGCAAGTCGGTCAAGCAAAGGGTGTTGGCAATTCAATTATTTACGTAGGTGCCAAAACAGGACGTGACGGTATCAACGGGGCATCATTTGCATCGGCCGAATTTTCAACCGAACATGAGTCTGATCGTTCTGCTGTTCAGGTTGGCGATCCATTCTTAGAAAAGTTAGTGATGGACGCCACTTTGCAAGCGGTTCGCGACCATTCAGATATTATTGTTGGTATACAGGATATGGGTGCCGCTGGGTTGTTATCTTCGAGTTCAGAAATGGCCTCAAAAGCTGGTATGGGAATTGATTTAGACTTAAGCCAAGTGCCACAACGTGAAACAGCGATGACACCATATGAACTGATGTTGTCTGAATCCCAAGAACGCATGTTATTTGTTGTTAAAAAAGGGGAAGAGCAAGTTATATTGGATTTGTTCAAAAAAGCCAACTTGGATGCTGTCATTATCGGTCATGTGACGGATGATGGTCGCTATCGTTTACGTTTCAATGATCAAGTAGTGGCTGATGTGCCCGTTGACTTTTTGACGCATGCCCCTAAACAAGATTTGGCAATGGTGGCGCCTAAACGTTTGGCTATTTTGAAAGCAGATCAATTCGTACCAGATGTAACTGATTTAAAGCAAACAGTCCTTGATTTAGTTGGTCAACCGACGATTGCTTCAAAAAGTGATTTATTCCGTCATTTTGATTCCCAAGTTCGTGCTGATACGGTCATTAAACCTGGTGGCGATGCGGCTTTAGTTAGAATTCGTGGGACTAAGAAGGCATTAGCAATGACGACTGATGTGAATGCACGATATTTGTACTTAAATCCTAAAGTAGGCGCCAAAATGGCTGTGGCCGAGGCAGCTCGTAATATCGTGGCGACTGGAGCAACACCAATTGGCATCACAGATGGGTTGAATTTTGGTTCACCGGATAATCCGGAAGTATATTACGAATTATCTCAAGCAGTTGACGGCATTAATGACCTTGCAAAACAACTCAATACACCAATTATTTCTGGTAACGTATCACTTTATAATGAAACGGATGGTCAAGCCATCTATCCGACACCAATGATTGGTATGGTTGGTCTGCTAACTGATGTGTCAAAAGCGACACAGATTGGATTTCAAAATGTCGGCGACAGCATTTATATCATCGGAGAAACGAACGCCAGTTTCAACGGTACTGAAATTCAAAAAATGCAAGCTGGCGATATTGATGGGCAACTTTTTGACCTTAATGATCATGATGAAATTACCAATCAGAAGCTGATATTAGCAGCAACGGATCAGTCTTTATTAGCTAGCGTGCACGATTTGTCAGAAGGCGGCTTAATTGTCGGTTTGTTGGAGAGCGCTTTTGCTGGTCAATTCAGTTTCAATGTTATTATTGACATGACTGCAGAGTTTTTATTTGCTGAAACCCCGAGTCGTTTCATCGTATCCGTAGCGCCTCAAAATCGCGAAGCTTTTGAAGCACTTGCCGGTGATTCAGCTAAAAAAATTGGTGAGGTATCTGCTGAGGATCAAATGACGATTCAATCAAGTGACCAATTATTGCAGTTATCACGACAAGAGACCCAAACCATCTATCAGGAGAGCATTTCATGGCGATTAAAAGGATAATGACAGGTATTAATACACAGGCCAATAAGACGCCAGTCGCTGAGCAATCGCGCGTCAATGTTCGAAGCCTCAATGAAGAGTGTGGTATTTTTGGTGTTTGGGGACGTAGTGATGCTGCACAACTCACGTATTATGGTTTACATGCATTGCAACATCGTGGGCAAGAGGGGGCAGGAATTGTCTCTAATCGAGAGGGGCATTTGTGGCAGGAAAGAGGACTTGGCTTATTAAGTGACGTCTTTCGGGATCCAAGTAGAATAGATGCCCTACAAGGAAACAGTGCAATTGGACATGTTCGTTATGCGACTGCCGGTTCTCACGGTATAGAAAATATACAACCACTCATGGTCAATTTTCATGATATGCAAATTTCACTTGCACACAATGGTAACTTGACTAATGCCTTGACATTGCGTGAAAAGCTCGAAGAAGAAGGTGCTATTTTTCAGTCATCGGCTGATTCAGAAATTTTATTGCATTTGATTCGTCGTTCCAAAGCGTCAACATTTGTTGACAAACTTAAAGCTTCACTCAATGTTCTCCGCGGGGGATTTGCCTATTTGCTGCTAACCCCGCACGGATTATACGCGGCGCTTGACCCCCATGCTTTTCGACCTTTTGTGGTTGGTCAAATGCCGGATGGCCAATACATTGTGACTTCGGAAACTGCAGCATTAGACGTTGTTGGTGCCAAATTTTTGCGAGATGTACAACCTGGTGAGCTGCTGATTATAGATGATAGCGGACTCACGATTGACCATTATACTGATAAAACGACATTAAATATCGATGCGATGGAATATATTTACTTTGCTCGACCTGATTCATCAATATATGGTGTCAATGTTCATCAAGCCCGCAAGCGTATGGGAGCAGCTTTGGCAGCTGAGCAGCCTGTGAAGGATGCCGACATTGTGGTCGGTGTTCCCAACTCAAGTTTGAGCGCGGCAGCTGGTTTTGCAGAAGCTACTGGCCTACCAAACGAAATGGGTTTGGTAAAAAATCAATATATTGCTCGAACATTTATTGAGCCAACACAAGATAAACGTGAGCGCGCGGTACGTATGAAATTAAGTGCGGTTCGTGATGTTGTTCGCGGACAAAATGTTGTTTTGGTTGATGATTCAATCGTTCGTGGCACGACATCAATGTTTATCGTTCGCATGCTTAAAGAGGCAGGCGCCAAGTCGGTTCATGTGCGCATTGCGAGCCCAACTTTCAAATTTCCCTCTTTTTATGGTATTGATATGCAAACCACTAAAGAATTAATGGGCGCGAACCATTCATTGGCTGAAATGACCAAGATGATAGAAGCCGATTCATTAGGATTCTTGTCGGTAGATGGCTTAGTATCAGCGATTAATTTGCCATACTATGGTGATGGAACAGGGTTGACCACAGCGTATTTTGATGGACATTATCCTAGCCCAATATATGACTATCAAGCTGGATTAGCGGCTTTCGAGGCACGCCGTGAGGTTGATTTTGCACCAGAGCCAACCACAACTTATCATCCACATCAAGTCAGATCTTTGCGTAATCAAGATATTTTGGCAGATGGAACTGTTCATCTTGACGCACAACCAATTATGGGAGGAGAAAGATGACCAACGAAAATGCCTATCAGAAGGCTGGCGTTGATATTAAAGCCGGTGAAGAAGCTGTTAATTTAATGCAAGATGAAGTCGCTAAAACATATAACGATAATGTTTTGAGTGGTATTGGCGGTTTTGGTGCAGCTTATGCACTTGGGACAAACTACAAAGATCCAGTGCTCATTTCCGGCGCAGATGGTGTCGGAACAAAGTTATTGTTGGCGATTGCAGCGAATAAGCACGACACCATTGGACAAGATTTAGTTGGTATGGTGGCTAACGATATTTTAGCTCAAGGTGCCAAACCGGCATTCATGTTGGATTATTTGGCAGTTGATAAAATGCGACCGGAAGTGGTCGCTGAAATCGTACAAGGCATAGCACATGCAGCCAAAGAATCTGGTATGGCTCTTATTGGTGGCGAAAGTGCTGAATTGCCCGGATTGTATGCTAAAAATCACTACGATCTAGCTGCATTTGCTGTTGGTATAGCAGAGCGGGATCAGTTATTGAAACCAGAAAATGTTGATGTAAATGATGTTTTAATTGGTTTGCCATCGTCAGGCATTCATTCAAATGGCTACTCATTAGTTCGCCACATTTATCATATTGATAATGAATCAGCCTTTCAACAGCTTGATGAGCAATTGCAAACGACTTTGCTGACGCCAACAGCATTATATGCCAAATCGGTATGGCCGTTAGTTCAAGCAGGTCTTGTACAATCAATGGCGCATATCACAGGTGGTGGGTTAGTTGAAAATTTGCCCCGCGCCTTACCAAAACATCTATCAGCTGAAATTAGTTGGGGATCATGGCCCATACTGCCAATTTTTGATGATTTACAAAAACGTGGCAATGTTTCTCTATCCGATATGCTATTGACCTTTAACAACGGCTTAGGGTTAGTATTGGTAGTCAAGCCTAGTCAATTAGCGGATGCCATGACGATGTTGACTGAAAATGAACAACCTGCTTATCTATTAGGTAAAATCACTGACCGTCAAAAAGAAGCTGTGGTGTTTACAGGAGTGGCACCATGGTAAAAAAAGTTCGATTAGCAGTGTTTGCCTCTGGTACTGGCACAAACTTTCAGGCGTTAAATGACGCCATTATACAACGCAATCTAAATGCTGAAATTGTCAGATTAGTGGTTGATCATTCCAAAGCTGGTGTGCTTAACTTAGCAAAAGTATTTGGCGTGCCAGCAACGACAATTATTTACAGTCACTATCTTGACAAAACAGCTGCTGAACAAGCGATTATTGACCAGCTGGAAGCAGATCAAGTTGATGGTATTTTATTGGCAGGTTACATGCGCATTTTGACGCCATTATTAATCAATCGTTATTTGGGTAAAATCATCAATTTGCACCCAGCGATGTTGCCTAGTTTTCCTGGGCGGCACAGTATTTTGGATGCGTTTGAAGCAGGTGTCGATAAGACTGGCGTCACAGTCCATTTTGTTGACAATGGCATTGATACTGGCGAAATCATTGCGCAAGAAGCGGTGCCAATTAAAAAAGACGATACACTTGAACAATTGGAAACGCGTATCCATCATGTGGAACACGTTTTATACCCGAACACACTAGAAAAGTTATTGAAAGAAGGAGTATTTTTAAAATGACCCGTGCATTACTAAGTGTTTCCGACAAAAAAGATTTGGTACCATTTGCTAAAAGTTTGGTGGAATTAGGTTATGAGTTAGTGTCAACAGGTGGGACACATAAAGTGTTAGCAGAGGCTGGCTTGGAAGTATTGGCAATTGACGAAGTCACAGATTTTCCTGAGATGTTAGATGGTCGTGTCAAGACGTTGCATCCACGTGTGCACGCTGGTTTACTAGCACGTCGTGATTTGCCTGAACACATGGCTAAATTAGCCGAATATGACATTACGCCAATTGACATTGTGGTTGTGAATTTATATCCGTTCAAATCAACGATTCAAAAAGACGGGGTCACAGAAGCAGAAGCTATCGAAAATATTGATATTGGTGGGCCATCAATGTTACGTTCAGCTGCTAAAAATTTTGCCGCTGTTTTACCAATTGTTGATCCAGCTGATTACGATGATGTTATTAACAAATTGAAGTCTGGTTCAGTGGACCAAACCTATCGTCGTAACCTAGCAGCCAAGGTATTTCAACATACGGCGTCATACGATGCCTTAATCGCTCATTATTTGACAGAAACGGAATTTCCAGAAAACCTGACACTGCCATTTGAAAAATTTGATGATATGCGTTATGGTGAAAATCCTCATCAATCTGCCGCAGCCTATCGGACTGCCTTGCCTGAGTCATATTCAGTGTTGAATGCAGAAATATTGCATGGGAAGCAATTGTCATATAACAACATTCGTGATGCTGACGCTGCATTGCGCATTATTGCAGAGTTTGATGAAACAACTGTGGTGACAGTTAAACATATGAATCCAGCAGGCATTGGGCAGGGTGAAACAGTTGAGTTAGCATGGGATAAGGCTTTTGCTGCTGACGATATTTCAATTTTTGGTGGAATCGTTGCATTAAATCGAGAAGTTGATGCCGCAACTGCTGAAAAAATGCACAAGATATTTTTGGAAATTATCATTGCGCCAAGCTTTACACCAGAGGCTTTTGAAATTTTGTCTGCTAAGAAAAACTTACGTTTGCTGACGTTGCCATTTACTACTGCAATTCCGCAAGCGCTTGAAGTTACATCTGTACTTGGTGGTGCAGTCGTTCAAGAACGCGATTTGGTGGAAGAGTCAGCGGATTCGTTCAAGGTGGTATCACAAGTTGTACCGACAGAGGAGCAGTTAAAGGCAATGATTTTTGCGCAAAAAGTTGTCAAACATGTCAAGTCTAACGCAATAGTTGTTGCCAGAGATGGTCAAACTTTGGGTGTTGGCGCAGGACAGCCAAATCGTATTGATTCTGTCGTTTATTCAATTCAAAAGGCTGCTAACAAGTCAGATCTTAGCGATGCCGTATTAGCATCCGATGCCTTTTTCCCGATGAATGATTCGGTGCAATATGCTGCTGAACATGGTATTAAGGCAATTGTTGAACCAGGGGGATCGATCAAAGATCAAGATTCAATCGACAAAGCCAATGAGTTAGGCATTGCCTTAGTCTTTAGTGGAACACGACATTTCAAACATTAAAAATCAAAAGCGCTCAGACGAGCGTTTTTTTATTGAAGTCATTTTGAAATTTCGGTATACTAATCATACGAACAAATATTCGCTTAGGAGTTACAATGAAATTTATTCATGCAGGGGATGTACATTTAGGTAATCCGTTTTCTGGTTTAGAAGGGCGGTTACCTGAAGCGTTAAAACAGATGGTTCATGAGGCAACTATCACTGCTTTTATTAGGTTGATTGATGGTGCAATTACTGAATCTGTAGACTTTGTCTTGTTTCCGGGTGATTTGTACAATGCTGCGGAAAATAGTGCGCATATTCAAAGTATTGTGAATCAACAGTTTAATCGGTTGCTAGCAGCAAAAATACCGGTTTATTTGAGTTTTGGTAATCATGATTTTGAAGCAGATCGACGACAACATTTACCTTGGCCAGCTAATGTCATTGTGTTCTCACAGCAGGTTGAAACCAAATCACTAACAGTACAGGGCGGTCAACATGTTGCTATTACTGGTTTTAGTTATCAGACACAGCGACAGGCTACTCGTATTATTGATGATTTTCCTCAAAAAAATCATCAATTTGATTATCAAATTGGGATGTATCATGGTTCTGTCGGTGCGGATGGTTCGCCGTATGCACCGTTTTCTGTTGGTGGTTTATTATCTAAAAACTATGACTACTGGGCACTGGGTCATATTCATAAGCGACAAACACTGAATCAGCGGCCCTTTGTTGGTTATTCAGGAAATTTGCAAGGATTGAATCTCACTGAAACTGGGCCAAAAGGGTATTATTTGGTTAGTGATGAGACTGGTCGTTTGGTGCCTACATTTGTTGACGTGGCACCTGTCGTTTGGCATGAAGTGACATTTAATGATGTTGTAGATGAATTGGATTTGATTCAGCGTGCCCAAAAATTGTGTGATGATGAAGTTGGATTTTGGACAATCAATATTTCTCAAAAAAATCATCCGGAATTTACCTCACGTATCGCTAGTGGTTTAGCCCTAGAAGGCTTGCGTGCTAATATGGCGCCAAACGTGTGGATTGTTCGTCTAAATTTGATTGACGATTATGAATCAGCACAAATTAGCGATACAATTGACCAGCAATTTTGGGAAGAATCGCTTGTGCAACTGATGTCTTCATTTAAAGTGAATGATTATTTGCCAAATCAAGTGCCTTTTTTTGTGCGTGATTATTTTACGACATCTGCTGGTAAGCAGTTGTTGCGTCAACGAATGACAGAATTAATTAGCGAAAGGCGACGCTCACATGAAAATTAAACAAGTTCATATCAGTGGTTTTGGCAGGTGGTCTCAGGTTGCGTTTGATTTTGATACACAATTTCAGATAATTGTTGGTCAGAATGAGTCCGGTAAATCAACCTTACGTGCATTTATTGTTGGGATTTTATTTGGTTTTCCTAGCAAAAAACAGTCCAATAATATTTATGACCCCCGAGATGGCAGCCGATACGGTGGCGATTTAGTGGTCGAGACCGCAGATGGTGATTTTTGTATCGCACGATTTGGTCGAACGCAAAGCACTTTGACTATAACTCGGCTCGCAGACCAGCACGAGTTAGCTAATCCAGAGGAGTGGCTAAGCAATAATTTATCACCGTTAACAAGGCAATCTTTTGATGAAATTTTTAACTTTAGTGAGCAGGATTTGGCTCAAATTAAACAAATTAGTGCCTTCGATTTACAAAAATTGTTATTAAATCTCGGCGCAGTTGGCAGCACGAAATGGCTGGAGGCTGCAATAAACTTTGATAAGCAAGCGGATAATTTATTTGCGCAACGATCTAGTGGGAAACGGCCACTTAATCAAGCGGTCCGTGCATACGAATTAAGTGAAAGCAAACTGTCAAAGCAATCTGAAGCATTACAAATATTTTTAGATGATCAACAGACTGTTTCAGAATTGACGAAATCAGTTGCTACTTTAGAAGAAAAAATAGATAAATCGCAAGAAGCCATTAATCATTTAACACAATTGCAACGTCAATATCAGCTTTTTACTGAGGCGCAACAAATTGACAAAAAGCATGTTCGTTCAGTCTCAGAGGTAGATTTACAACACGCTGAGCAATTACAAGTTGAAATTGATCTTTTGGTGGGCAATATTCGTCGTCAAGAACAAGAGATGGATCATTTAAAATTACAACCAGAATTTGTAATCGAAATTGAAGACAGCAATAAACGGTTGATGATATTAAAAATGATGGTCAGCCAATTAGTGAGTGATCAGCAACAACGCGATGAATTATTGACACAACAAAAAGCGACTCAAGCGCAGTTTGCAAGTAATCAAGTGCCAGAACTATTATCAATAAATGATGACCATCATCTGTCAAATTACAAAATGCGATTGATTGGTTTGATCAGTGCAGCATTGTTGTTGGTCGTAATAACTTATACGATAGTGACACCCATTTGGCTATGGCTCTTGTTTTTAGTAGCAATTGTCATTTTTATATTCAGGTTTGCAGCACACGCCAATCATGTGACGAATGAGATTAAAAAGCAGTACTATCCTTTAAATGAGACACAAATACGTGCTGTACAGCCAAGCATTGAACAGTACCTAAAGCGTGACCAATCTTTAAAAGCTATTAATCAAAAAATTGAATTACAAATGAATCACGTTAATAAAGCAATACAGTCCTTAGCTAGGGACTTAAATGTGGAGATAGTATTGCAGTCGGTTCAAGAGTCAGTGGATCAACTGTCACAAATTACTCAAAATCGTGATTTACTAGAAAACAACAAAAAAGCTCTTTGGCAGCAACAACAATCACAGCTAAGCAATATGATTGACGCCTCGAGTATCTCATTAAAACAAAAAATGTTTGATTTACAGAGAATTTTCAAGAAATATGAGGTTGAAAAATTAACGGATTTGCAAAATTTGGCTGTTGTTTATCACGAGCAAATGGCAAATAATCAACGTTATCAAGCAATCGTTCAGCAAATATCCGCTTATGATCAGGAACAGCTTTTAACGTTTAAGAATGAACAAGCGCTGTCAAACACATTGCAAATTGAACAAAGCAATCTTACACATTTAAAACAGCGCTTTGCTGAAGAACAAGCAAAATTAGCGCGTATTCAGGCAAAACAGATGCAAAGAGTTAGTGATGATCAATTCATGATAATGCAACAAACTGTTGCAGACCAAAAAACTGAGCTTATCGATCAATTTAGTGACTATTTGGCTCAAAAATTAGCAAATCGTTGGATTTATAGTGCTTTACACGCTGCTTCACAAAATCGATTTCCAAAAATGATTGAATTTGCGACAGATTATTTTAATCAATTAACGATAGGACGTTACCGTCACATTAGTTTTGAAAAAGACGAAATTATTATTACGACTGAAAATAATGAGTCATTCAACATAATCTCATTATCTACTGGTACTCAGGAACAACTTTATGTTGCGATGCGTCTTGCATTGGCCCACGTCGTTGCCGACGTCATTAATTTTCCTATGTTAATCGATGATGGTTTTGTCAATTTTGACCCGCAGAGGCGTGCTGTAGTACTTGATATTTTAGGCCGAGTGTCAGATAAACAACAAATTATTTATTGGACAACTCGAGTGGAAACCGATGATTTTCAAAGTGTGATAGAATTGAAGTAAATTAACCTGTGAGGCAAGAATATGACTAAATTATTAGCAAATTATCAAGATTCAGAGCATGTTGATAGTTTTGCATTGATTAAAAGTGCAGATGTACGATTAACCAAAAATGGGAAAACATATATTGGGTTAGTGTTTTCTGATAGGTCTGGTGATTTACCTGGAAATTTATGGGATGCTACCGAGGATCAGATAGCGCGCTTTATTCCTGGTAAAATTGTAAAATTGCAGGGTGTGCGTGGTTCATATCACGATCAGCCACAAGTCCAAATTACCAGTGTTCGTCTAACTGACTCTGGTGAACCTGAAAATCCGTCTGACTTCATGGTTCATGCACCAATTAAAGAATCAGACATGAATGATGCCTTAAATGACTATATTCTGTTGATTGTTAATCCGACATGGAATCGTCTAGTGCGGCGTTTATTCACACAATATCATGATGCTTTTTTACGTTATCCAGCTGCTAAATCCAACCATCATGCTTTTGCTGGTGGTTTAGCGTTTCACTCTTTATCTATTGCTAGATTAGCTAAAAGTGTCTCGAAACAATATCCTCAGTTAAATCAAGAATTGCTGATTGCGGGGGCTTTGTTGCATGATTTAGGGAAAACGATTGAATTATCTGGGCCAGTTGCCACACAATACACTTTGTCAGGTAATTTAATTGGGCACATTACATTGATTGATGAACAAATTGTTTTGGCAGCGCAAGAATTAAAGTTTGATTTGCAGGATGAGGATTTGATATTATTGCGCCATGTGGTACTATCACACCATGGTATCCTAGAATATGGATCGCCAGTTAGACCAGTCGTTATGGAAGCAGAAGTCTTACATCAATTAGACGAGCTTGATGCTGGTATTCAGATGATGACTGGGGTATTGGAAAAGACGGCTGAAGGTTCCTTTTCAGATAGAGTTTTTGGTTTAGATAATCGCAAGTTCTATAAACCCGAAAGCCGTGACCAAACAACTTTGTGACGGTAAACATAAAAAGAGCGATCCCATTGGAATCGCTCTTTTTATGTTTACTTTGAAGAACTTGAAGAACTTGAAGAACTTGAAGAACTTGAAGAACTTGAAGAAATGCCGGCTGTAAGATAACTGCTCAATGAATTTTTCAAATCAGTATCTTTCACATTGACATCGTTTTTGCGCAAAATTTTACCAATAATGGCTTGAATTTCTGTCGTGTTACTTGAATCACTGATGAAGTCACTGACAATCTTATTTGACAACTTACTACGAACTTTGCTCATTGTAGGTTTCGTAGTTGTTTTGTCTAATTGAATCACGTAGTACCCACTAGAACTACCAGCAACAGGTTCTGTTGAATAGTCACCAACTTTTGATAATTTGAATGCTGCGGTTTGAACGGCAGAATCCACTGTTGAGCTTGTTGAATCAAATGCTGGTAATTGACCATTTGATGAAGCGTATGTGGTATCAGTCGAGTATTTTTTATAGACCGTTGCCCACTTGTCACCATTTTTTAAAGCTGCAATGGCATCTTTAGCAGAAGCTTCATCTTTAGCGGTAATCATCGAAATAGTTGTACTTTGATGGTAACTAGCATAAGCCTTTTTCAACTGTTTTTGTGTGACCTTGTAGTTAGCTTTGATGGCTGCATTCATAATCAAATTATTTTTCACATTTGTTTTAAATTGATCTTCGGTCAAATTATTTGATGCCAGAACTGTTTTAAATGAGGATCCGTATTGTGCTTTTTGAGTATCATAGGCAGTTTGAACATCGCTTTTTGAAACTTTGTTGCCATATTTGGCTGCTAACACTTTATTGATGACCATATTAGCGAATTCTTGCTGCCCAGCTGATGACTTTTTAAATTCATTATAGAATTCTTTTTGTGTGATCTTTCCGACGTTAGTTGTGACCAACGTTTTGGATGAATTAAACCCTAGGAAGATAAGCCCGCCGACGAAAATGACAACGAGCAATCCCCAAATAAACTTTCTCATGAGTGATTATTTTCCTTTTCTAAATACAATACTAAATATTTTACCATAAAATGAACTATCGCGCTCTATATTTAGACAACTCCTGGTCAATGTGTTGTTGGCTTTTGGCGATACGATCAAGATGTGGCTGATTTTTGAAATTCATTTTTTCAATATCTATTTGAATTTCCTCCCCAACAGTTTGAACATGATTCAATTGCTCAGTTAAAGTTGCTTGCTGTTGTTGGAGTTGTTTCAATAAAGCTGAAATTTCTTTAAGATCAGCTATTAACGACTTTAATTGATTAAACAGCTTCATATTGACCTCCAATGGTTAGTTATTGCATTTCTAAAATTGGGCAGCGATACTGTCCGCAATTTTTTGATAACGTTCTGATGAAAATTGTGCGCTGTTGTCAATTGTTGGTGCTAGTTTGCTGTTTAAGTTATCATTATCAAATCTTGGAATGATGTGCCAGTGAGAATGGCGAACGGTTTGACCAGCAGAAACACCGTTATTGGACTGTATATTGATGCCCGTAATGTCAGGATTGCTTGCTTTTACTGCGGCAGCGATAACTGGTAATTTCAACAATACTTTTCTGGCGATGTCATCTGTGTAATCAAAAATATCAGCCACATCAGCTTTTGGCACAAGTAATGTATGACCGGGTGTCACTTGAGAGATGTCAAGAAACGCTAAAACGTCTTCATCTTCATAAACTTTGTAACTTGGGATTTCACCTGCTATAATTTTGTCAAAAATATCCATTTATCTTGCTCCATTTCAATTTACTGACTTTATTATATCAAATATTGACTGGTGCCTGTTATAATAGAAGCTATGGGACTTAAAATTAACAATCTATCTGGTGGTTATGCCGGTAATAACGTTTTAAAAAATGTCACCTTTGATGTGCCTGATGGTAACATTGTGGCATTAATTGGTTTAAATGGCGCTGGAAAATCAACGACAATCAACCACATTATCGGCGAGCTTCAACCGCAAATGGGCACAATTGAGTTGAATGGGATTAATTTGGTTCAAGATCCAACTGGCTTTAAATCACAAATTGCTTATATTCCAGAACAACCCATTTTGTATGATGAATTGACATTGGGCGAACATTTACATTTGATGCTGGCTGCTCATAACATTGATGATGAAATAGCTTGGCAGCGTGCGGAACAGTTATTGAAACGCTTCCGATTAGATGATAAGCTACACTGGTTGCCAGTTCATTTTTCAAAAGGGATGCGACAGAAAGTCATGTTGATATCCGCCTTTATGCTAGATGCACCGCTAATTATTATTGATGAACCTTTTTTAGGTTTAGACACGGTTGCACAAAAAGATGTTGTCAAATTGATTCATGAGCAAGCTAACAAAGGAAATAGTGTTTTGATGACGACGCATTTATTAGCCTCAGCCGCTGAATTTGTGGATCAATTCGTAGTATTGCATGATGGTAAGTCACGATTTATAGGCACGCCACAAGCTTTAGCTGAAGAAAACCAGTTACAGTTAAATCAATTAGATGATTTTTTTGATCTTGTTCAGCGGGAGCTAGCCGATGAGAATTGATAGTTTGTTTCAGGAACGATTACGGCGTGCGCAGAAAACAAATGTTAGATATCTACGTTTATTGTTTAATGATCATTTCATTCTCTTTTTGATGATTGCTTTAGGTGCTGGTATACTAGGCTATCGTGATCTGCTTACAGCACATCACTCTGTGACCTATTGGCATTCAATTTGGTGGCAGGCAATAAGCATTGTATGGTTGCTAGTTGGCTTGCAATTTGGTAACCTTGTTACTTATTTTAAACCTGCCGATCGTCTTTATTTGTTTGCGAATGATCATGATATTATTAAATCTTATTTGGCTATGGCTATGCGATTGAGCGCATTCTATGCATCAGTTTGGCAAATGATATTTATCGCTGTGATTGCGCCGATATTGTGGCGAATGGATGTTGATAATTGGTCACGACTATTTTTTTTGATTATCTTTGTGATTAGTTACAAGATTTTGTTATTGATGTATGAACGGGATAAACTTTTTTTGAAATCTCGTCGGCTAACTATTGCTATTTTTGAGCCGGATGCGATTGCTGAAAAAATCTTGTTCAGGTTTTTAGTACCGGGCACCTTATTAGCTTTTATCATTGGATTATCGACGGATCAATCAAATGTCATGGTAATTATTTGGTTACTATTTGCAGGAATAGTTGTGCGATATTTTGCAGTGACTGATAGCAAATCAGAATTATTCGCAATTGATTGGTTGCGGGCCACGGCTCAGGCACAAGCCCAGCAGCAGCGAACGTTACATTTTTTTGCGTTATTTGCTGAAGTGCCACATCAGCCCAAGACAATTAAACGTCGTCGTTATTTGGATCCTTTGCTGAAGCGATTGACTAAAGGACAGGGAAGTCTATTTCAACTATTTTTGACACGATTAGCCAGAGACACGGAAATATTGCCCCTCATTATACGGTTATTTTTAGTTGGAGTTGTGCTAGTTATTGCATTGAAGTCGGCACCGTTATGGTTAATTATGATTATTGCTGCTGCAGTATTGTATTTAATCACGTTTCAAATGTTACCACTATATGATGATACGCAAAAAAACTTGTGGACAAGATTGATACCTATTTCAAAAGTAGAAAGATTAAAATCTTTTGCTAGAGTACAAATGATTGTTGCGATACCAGTTGTTTTGATGATGTTTATCATTGTATTATTTATCCGACCACTGAATGAGACACCAGTGATTTTAGTGACTATGTTGATAGTTGAATTTATCATGCTAAAATTTTATATTCCAAAAAATAGTCACAAAAATAAAAAATAATGGAGAGAAAACATGCATTTACGTGCGAAACCTTGGGCTAACGAATGGTTAACTAATCACTCAGATATTGTGATTGATCAAGACAGAGCAACAGATCAAATAGGTCAATGGCAAAAATTGTTTGACCAAGAGCAACCAATTCATGTAGAAATTGGTTCTGGAAAAGGTCAATTTATCTTAGGGATGGCTTTAGCGCATCCAGAAATCAATTATATTGGTATGGAGATACAAGAGACCGCGATTGCAATTGCTGCTCGAAAGAGCTTTGATCAAGTCGGTAAATTACCAAATTTACGTTATATTTACGGTAACGGTAATGGTGTCGAAACTTACTTTGAAAAGTCAGAAATCGATAAAATTTATTTGAATTTTTCTGATCCATGGCCAAAAAAGCGTCATGAGGCACGACGTTTGACGTATCGTTCATTTTTACAATCATACGAAGCGGTTTTGCCTGATCAGGGTGAAGTTGAATTCAAAACAGATAATCGTCATTTATTTGAGTATTCATTAGTTAGCTTTATGACCTATGGCATGCGTTGGTCTGCAGAAGATTACACACTTGATTTGCACGCTGACCCTGATAAAGTAATGGGAAATGTTGAAACCGAGTATGAACAGAAGTTCATGGCAAAGGGACAACCAATTTATAAAGTAAGGGCTCACTTTTAGATCCGCAAGGGTTACAGCGTTTTATATAAACAAAAAACAACGTCTAATTTAGACGTTGTTTTTTGTTTTCTGGGGACATTTTGAGGGACTTGCGGATAAAAAGTCCAACGCTATTTCGTCCTCTTTGTGTTCTTTTCTTTCCAAATTTTTAATCGATCTAACGTATTCTTAGTAGTATAATTACTGCTATTGGAGGGGTGAAATGAAACGAAAACATATCATCGGAATTTATGTGGGAATCTTAACAGCAGTCACACTACTTGCGACAGAATGGTTAAGCCTTGATTTAGGTAAATCAATATTTATAGTCTTAATTACTGTGTTAATTGGAAGTACCTTGATGGAAAAAATAATTAAGTAGATCATATTTAGGCGTGTAGGGCTTTTTATAAAAAAATATTAGCTATGGAATGTTGGTTGAAAAATAGAAATCATAGTAGGAAACCTAACATATTTTAATCCTAACATGATGTTGTGTTATATACTAAAAAAGTAATGTTACCAAGCATTGCCAGCCTAACAGGTTTTTTAACGTCCATTATCTTCCCTGTTAGGTTTTTTTATGCTTTCTTTGCAGAATCAAAACAAAATATTGACGTCTTATATACAAAAGGTTGATAGAATGAAAGAACAATGTGTTAGTATACATTGTTATCGACCAGCAGTATTATATCCTACCGTCCTGTATTATAATCTGCGCTGCTGGTTAAAATGTCAATTTCTCCCTGAAAGAAGACATAATAGGTTCGTTGTAAGCGATTACAACGAACCGTTTTTTTTGTACGATTTGAAAAATATTGATGCATCTCAATATAACGAAAGTAATTTATTCAAGGTGAAATCGTTTACAATTTAGGACACTTACGGTAAAATGTAATTGTAACATCAAATAAACCTCAAGGAGATCATCTTATGTCAGTTGAAGAAAAGTTTGATAATGCTAAGGACAAGGTTGCTGGTAAAGCAAAAGAAGTTGAAGGCAAGGTTACCGGTGACAAAGGTCGCGAAGCAGAAGGAAAAGCACAAAACCTCTTTGGTAAAGCCAAAGATAAGTTTGTTGATGCAGCAGATGCTGTAAAAGACAAAACCGAAGACGCCGTTGACGCAGTAAAAGACGGTATTGATAATCTTAAAAAGTAATGATTCAAAAACGGCTTGTAGCCGTTTTTTTTTTTTGACTTTTAAACGTAAATAATAAATATAAGAAAAAGTATACCAAGACATAGACAAACCCCTGATAACAAAGTTAGCAGGGGTGATGTGACACTATTATCCAAGACCAATATTTAACGAAAATTAAGACTAATTTTGTGATTTTATTCACTGATGCTAGCCATTTTGATTTAAATGTGATATCATAAAGATATGGCAAAAGAAAAAACAACTAAATCAGGAAATATTCCATTGCGTATTGATCCAGAGTTACATCAGGTTTTGGCTGAAAAAGCGAAACTAGAAGGCCGATCACTAAATAATTATTTGACCAAGATTTTAGAAGATGGTGTTAAGCCTAAATCTTTTGAAGATCGGCAGTTTGTAGGGCATGTGATTTCAGGACATGATTTTGATTTGGACAACCGGCTGGTTAAAGTGTCAGGTATTTATTATCGTTATTTGATAGATAATGCTTCGGCGGCGAAATATGATGCCAATTACGTTATTTTAGAGGCTAATGGCAATATTTTGACTTTACGTGAATTAGTTGCTGAGCTTCACTAGCTGTTGCCAGTACTGATGTGAACAACGTTAAAATGGGGGTTGACTGTGCAGTGTGTTTTTTTAACACAACGCACGACAGCCAAGAGAGTAGATAGGGAGAAACAAAATGTTATTTTTTAGAATCGTACCGCAAAACAATGCAGGATTAGTTGAAACATTGGGGAAATACAAGTCTCGTAAAGAAGCTGGTTTGCATTTTTACATTCCATTTTTGCAAACAATTCGCAATGTGAGCTTAGCAATGCGACCATTACGTTTACCAGATTATTCGGTTATTACGGCTGATAATGCTGATATTAAGGCAAGTGTGACGTTAAACTACCACGTTACCAATGCGGTCAAATACATGTATGAAAACACTGATTCAGTTGAATCGATGGCGCAATTGGTTCGAGGCCATCTGCGTGATATCATTGGTCGTATGGAATTAAATGAAGCGCTGGGCTCAACTACCAAAATCAATGTACAGCTGGCCGATGCAATTGGTGATTTAACTAATACTTATGGTATCAATGTCGATCGTATCAACATTGATGAACTACGACCATCAGTTTCGATTCAAGAGGCCATGGACAAGCAGCTGACTGCTGATCGTGAGCGTGTAGCTACAATTGCAAAAGCTGAAGGTGAGGCACGTTCAATAGAATTGACAACAAAAGCCAAAAATGATGCTTTAATGGCAACAGCGAAGGCTGAAGCTGATGCCACAAAGACGCGTGCTGAAGCCGAGCGATATCGAATTGACACAGTGCAAGCTGGTTTGGCTGGCGCCGATGACAAGTATTTCCAAAACCAATCAATCAATGCCTTTTCAACCTTGGCACAATCATCAGCTAACCTAGTCGTTGTCGATGGCAAAGAAATTGATTCCCTTGGTAAATTACCAGTTGCTGGCAAACTATTAGGCAAAGGTCTAAAATGAAACACTTATTGATGCAACAAAAACTATTTTCGCTCAAAGGTGAATTTTCAATCATGAATGAGTATGATCAGATTGAGTACACTGTGGCCGGTAGTTTTTGGCGAATCCCAAAGTATTTTGAAATTTATGACAAACAAAATCAAATCATTGCGCGGTTAACACATCGTGTTTGGCAGTTGTTGCCCAAATTTTCTCTTGAAATTAATGGATTTCCCGAAAGCATAGAAATTGCTAAACGCTTTAGTATTTTAAAACCAAAATATGATATCGCTGGATTAGGTATTAATGTAACGGGTAATTTTTGGGACATGAATTTTGCTATTCAAAAAGATGGATTTGAGATTGGTCGAGTTGATCAACGGTGGTTGGCCATGTCGAGCACATATGACATCAATATTGAAGATGAACAGTTTGAAACACTTGTGATTGCTTTGGTTGTTGCAATTGATTATGTGAAAGCACAAGAGCGGGCGAGCTCGGCGAGTTCAGCAAACTAATAAAAATCGTGGTAACACGGTTTTTATTTTAAAACCTATTTCGTTAAAAACCTAAATAGGTGATATAATAGTTTAAAACAATAATAGGAGTTGATATGGCATTACAGGAAACGATGAAAGCTTTATCTAATCCAGTTCGGCGAGAAATTTTAATAATGCTTAAAACTGGTGCCCAGCCAGCAGGCGATATAGCACAACATTTTGAATTGAGTCAAGCCACAATTTCAGCACATTTGGCATTGTTGAAACATGCGGACTTGGTTCGAGAACAAAAGTACAAAAATTATATTTATTATGAATTGAACTTATCGGTATTTGAAGAAGCCACGCTTTGGCTGAAAGGATTTACAAATGAAAAATAGCAAGATATTGTTGCCCAGTTTAATTAGTTTATTACCCATTGTCTATGGCGGTCTGTTATGGCAATATTTGCCACAACGATTACCAATCCATTTTGGCATCAATGGACAGCCAGATCAGTATGCATCAAAGCTAATTGCGGTGATTGGATTACCAGTGCTAATAATTGTTATGAATTACGTTATTATTAGGTTAATGAAGCATAAAGGTAGTGATAATCAAAAGGTATTTACTGTCATTATTTGGAGTTTGCCTTTACTTTTAAATGTCGTTCAAATTGTGACTTTTATGTACGCGCTCAATCATCCGTTCAATATCATTTCTATCATTTTACCAGTAATTGGTGTTTTGCTTATTGTTTTGGGTAATTACTTGCCTAAAACGACGCCAAATTATATGATCGGAATTCGTTTGCCCGAAACACTACATAATAGTGAAAATTGGCAGAAAACCAATCGAATAGGTGGGTTTGTAATGGTATTTGCCGGGTTTATATTAATTATTACTGGAATAATCGGTAATACTATTGCAGTAATAGGATTAATTCTGTCAATGGTGCTGATTATCGTAGTGCCAACTATTTATGCTATTTGGCTAGGTCATCATCAATAAAATTGATATTTGTAACGAGAAAGACTGTTCATGATATAATGTAGGGCATGAATGATTATAATAAAAAAAATATATTAGTGATAGTCTCAGGTAGCGTGGCGGCTTATAAATCAGCTATTTTAGTTCGCGAGTTGATTAAATTTGGTGCACATGTGCGTGTAGCAATGACCAACTCTGCACAAGAGTTTATCACTGCTAAGACACTATCTGTTTTGTCGCAAAATGACGTTTTAACAGATCTTTTTGCCCAACAAGATGCAACAGTATTGCACATTGAATGGGCACAATGGGCGGATCAGATTTTTGTTGTACCCGCGACGGCAAATTTAATTGGTAAAATTGCTAATGGCATTGCTGATGACGCTGTTACCGCGACAATTATGGCGTCTGACGCTGACAAGATTATTGCACCGGCTATGAATGATGTGATGTTAAATAATCCTGCTGTTCAACGCAATATAAAAGGACTTGAGCAAGATGGTTGGCTTATCATTTCTCCAGAGATTGGCTTTCTAGCAGAAGGTTATGATGCCAAAGGACGTTTACCAGAACCGATTGAAATACTATCACAAACAGCGATTCGATTACGAGCACGTAAGGCAAAACTGCTAAATAAGAAGGTCATTATTACGGCTGGTGGGACCAAAGAATCAATTGACCCTGTACGCTATATTACTAATCGCTCTAGTGGTAAAATGGGATTTGCTTTGGCGCAAGCATCGGTTGAGTCGGGGGCCAAGGTCACTTTAATATCAACTCAAAAAGCGCCACAAATATATGGTGTGGACGTAGTTTATGTCAGTACAGCTGCAGAGATGTATCAAAAAGTGCAATCCTTGTTTGCAACCGCCGATATTTTCATTAGTGCAGCCGCGGTTTCTGATTATCGACCTGCTAATGAAGCGAGCCAAAAAATCAAAAAAGAAGGATCAGATGGGTTGAATTTATCGTTAGTTCAAAATGTTGATATTTTGTCAGAAATTGGTCATTCAAAATCAAGTCATCAATTCGTAGTAGGTTTTGCTGCAGAAACGAATAATTTGATGGCCTATGCGCAAAAAAAATTAAAGACCAAACAAGCAGATATGCTCATTGCAAATGATGTGAGTGATAGTGATGTTGGATTTAATTCAGACGACAACGCCGTTACAATATTGGTCCCAAACCAAAAACCTGAAACGACAATGCTATTACCAAAAATTGAAATTGCCCGTTTAATCATTGATCGAATAGGACAAATATTCGCATAATAAGGCTGGATGTGCTAAAATAAACTGTTAAATAACGTTGTATGGAGGTCAATATGGTAGAAGAAGTTGCAGAAAATACTTCTGGTTTTAATGTTGGGGATGTCTTACTGGCACCAGCGTATGGGAATTTAGAAAAACCATTTACCGGTCAAGTTGAAAAAATTTATGATAACGCGCTATTAGTCGAAATTACTGAAAATGATCCTGTTGATCAGCCAACTGTTAACGAGATGAACCACCGCGCTGTGGTGCGCATGGATGAAGTCGAAGTAATTAAACATGCTCCAGCACCAGAAAAGAAAGCTGAAGAAGAGGCTTAAAGCGTTGCCGTGACGAATGTCTTGTGTTTTTGCTAGCTTATCAAACATTAGGCAATTCTGATTGAATTTCCATTTCTTGTATATGACTAGAAATGGTTTTTTTATTTTTTCGGCGAAATAATGCTGTGAATACGGTATAATATAAGTACTATACAATGCGCATGTGCGGCCTATCTTGCTGAAAGATTATTAATTCAAGAACAAATATGTGTCATTATGTGCCTATAAGCATGATTGTAGGCAATAAATTATTAATAAATAAGGATAATATGATGTCAAATAATCAACCCGTCATTGCGGCTTTAGCCGCAGTTTTAACTGATCTGTCAACCGAGCAAATTGTAGAAAAACTTGAAGCTCCGAAGTCATCTGAGCTTGGTGACGTCGCCTTTCCAACTTTTACTTTAGCTAAGACATTACACAAGGCACCACAACAAATTGCCAATGATATTGTTGCTAAGATTGATCAAAATGGTTTTGAAAAAGTCGTTGCTACTGGACCATATGTCAATTTCTTTTTGGATAAATATTCAACCTCGAATCAGACAATTAAGACCATTATTGACTTGAAAGGTGCTTATGGTGATAATACAAATGGCAACGGCGCGAATGTTACCATTGATATGTCTAGTCCAAATATTGCAAAACCCATGTCAATGGGACATCTAAGGTCTACTGTGATCGGTAATGCGTTAGCTAATATCACTAAAAAAAATGGTTTTAATCCAGTAAAAATTAATCATCTCGGGGACTGGGGAACACAGTTTGGTAAATTAATTTATGCTTACAAAACATGGGGATCAGAAGCTGAAGTTAAAGCAGATCCTATCGCTACGCTCTTGCGTTATTATGTTGAATTTCATGAAAAGGCAAAAGAAGATGATAGCTTAAATGATCAAGGACGTGCTTGGTTTAAAAAATTAGAAGATGGTGATGAAGAAGCACATCAATTATGGCAATGGTTCAGAGCCGAGTCATTGAAAGAATTTACACAAATTTACGACCGTTTGGATATCGAATTTGACTCATTTAACGGGGAAGCCTTTTATAACGACAAGATGGATAAAGTGGTGGATATCTTGACTGAAAAAGATATCTTGGTCAAATCTCAAGGTGCCCAAATTGTTGATTTATCAGCCATTAATCCTAATTTGACCCCTGCTATGATTAAGCGGTCCGATGGGGCGACGCTGTATATGACTCGAGATTTAGCTGCAGCCATTTATCGTAAAGAGACTTATGACTTTGCCAAGTCACTGTATGTTGTCGGTGGCGAGCAACGTGAGCACTTCGTTCAAATGAAAGCTGTTTTGTCGTTAATGGGATTCGATTGGGCCGATGACGTGGAACACATCGCCTTTGGATTAATTACTTTTAATGGTAAAAAAATGTCAACTCGTAAGGGCGATGTTGTTTTGCTGAAAGATGTTTTGGATGATGCTCATGAACTCGCTTTGAAGCAAATTAAAGAGAAAAATCCTGAGTTGCAAAATAAACCCCTTGTTGCGGAACAAGTTGGTGCTGGCGCGGTTGTTTTCCATGATTTGATGAATGACCGTACAAACAATTTTGATTTTAACTTAGAAGAAGTTGTTCGGTTTGAGGGAGATACTGGTCCATATGTTCAATATACGAACGCGCGTGCAAAATCTATTTTGCGTAAAGCAAATACTGAGATTGACCCAACCATTTTAAATCTTAATGATGATAACACTTGGGATATCGTGACGACGTTAAATAACTTTCCACAAACGGTTGAAAGAGCGTGGCAACAACGCGAAGCAAGCGTTATTGCTAAATACGCATTAACATTATCAAGAGCGTTTAACAAATATTATGCGAATTCTAAAATTTTAACAGTAGATGATCAACTTAATGCACGCCTAGCATTAGTTCAAGCTGTTTCAATTGTTTTGACAGAAAGTCTGCGCTTGCTGGGTGTTAAAGCACCGGAAGAAATGTAAGTAGTGGATTGACGCGAGTCTTTAAGGGAGAAATCTATGATTTCAAAACAAAAACGTCAAGAAATGATTCTTGATATTATTCAGCATCAAACGATTTCAAATCAAGAGGATTTATTGGCACAATTAAACGGCCGTGGTGTTGAAACGACACAAACTACTATTTCAAGGGACATTCGTGCTTTAAATATTGTTCGTCAAAAGGATAGCGTTGGTCAATTGCGCTATCAGCAATTGCAGGAGACCACAGTTGAAAAAACCGAAAAGGGTTCAACCACAGCAGTTGATGAAGCAATCAAAGAATACGCGTATTTTGCCAAGAGCGTTGCGTTTATGACGATTGTTAAGACAACTGATGGTAGTGGCAATGCCGTTGCCGGTATTATTGACGACGCGAATCTGCCTGAAGTGGTCGCGACACTAGCGGGATTTAATACAATCTATGTGACGAGTACGACTGCCCAGTCCGCTGAACAATTGGCCAATCATTGGGCGGCGTTGATAGGGTGATGCATGACTTGGTTAAAATCTACAATTAAAAAAATTTGGGATAAACTTGGTCCAATCTGGCGCCGTTGGCAATTTGGGCGACTCTTGATTGTGTTATTCATGACTCTGTTTCTTGCAACCAGTGTGTATTTGGTTGTTTTGGCCAAAACCGCAAACGTTGAAAACTTAGAAGCTACTCTGTCAGCAACCACTGAGATATATGATGATGAGGGTAAAAAAGCCGGTGAATTGTACTCACAAAAGGGAACTTATGTAAAGTACGATCAAATTTCACAAAACATGCGTGATGCGGTTTTATCAATTGAAGATCGGAATTTTTATCATGAACACGGTTTTTCGGTTAAAGGGATTGCCCGTGCAGCACTGATGTATGTGCGAAATAAAGTAACTGGTTCTAACGCAATTTCCGGTGGTGGTTCAACGTTAACCCAACAATTGGTAAAAAATGCCTATTTAACGCAAGAACAGACATTTACCCGTAAAGCCAAAGAAATATTTTTGTCAATGCAAGTTGAACAAGATTATTCTAAAAATAAAATTTTCACCATGTATTTAAACAATGCGTGGTTTGGTAACGGGGTATGGGGTGTCGAAGATGCGGCTCAGAAATATTTTGGTGTTCATGCTAGTCAATTGACGACAGCACAGGCAGCCACATTAGCAGGCATGCTGACAAGCCCGGCCCAGTTCAACCCGATTGATCATCCAAAAGCATCAGATGCACGGCGAAATGTTGTACTTTCGACAATGGTGGCAAATAAAAAGCTGACCAAAGCTCAAGCAAGTGCTGCACAAGCAACAACGACAGTTCTGCACGACACTTATAATGCCTCGGGTGAGTATAAATATCCATGGTTTTTTGATTCAGTTATCAGCGAAGCTATCAAAACATACGGTTTGACCGAAAGCGATGTGATGAATCGCGGCTACAAAATTTATACGACGCTCAATCAAGAAGATCAAACTAATTTACAAAATGACTTTGACAACGATGCTATGTTCAATTATGTGAACAATGCCCAAGCTGCTTCAATTGTTCTAAATGCAAAAAATGGTGGCGTCAGGGCCATCGTCGGTGGTCGTGAAGAGACGCACACTTTCCGTGGCTACAATCGTGCTAACCAAGCGCTTCTATCACCTGGCTCTACGATTAAGCCAATTGTTGTATATGCCCCTGCTTTGCAACGTGGCTATTCGATTGATTCTGAATTACCAAACAAAGTCATGTCGTTTGGTGTCAACGGCAATTTTACGCCAAACAATGCTGGCAATGTCGAAACAGCTGATGTACCAATGTATTCAGCACTTGAGCATTCTTACAATATTCCCGCAGTTTATTTATTAAACAAGATGGGCGTGTCGGTAGGATATAATAGTGCTATCAAATTTGGTTTGCCATTGACTTCAAGTGATAAAACATTGTCGTTAGCCTTAGGTGGTTTGTCGAGTGGTGTCTCACCGCAGCAAATGGCTCAGGCCTATACCGCATTTGCTAATGACGGTGTTATGAGTCAGGCACACTATATTACAAAGATCGTTGATGCCACAGGTAAAGTCATTGTCAATACACCCAAGGCAAAACAAACAAGGGTCATTAGTAGCACAGTTGCTGATAACATGACTAGAATGATGTTGGGCACGTATACGAACGGTACAGGTGTTGGATCGGCACCAAGTGGCTATACGATTGCTGGTAAAACAGGTACGACCGAAAATTCACTCGATCAAAATAATGCTAACTCGTCAAAAGATTCTTGGGCAATGGCTTATACCAAAGACATTGTTGAAGCGACTTGGATGGGACTTGAAGGTAAAAATGCACAATCAAATTCTTTGCCACTTGGCCTAACATCAACGATGGGGCCATTAGTTAAAACGTCCCTTGAACAGATATTGCCAAATACGAGTCAGTCAACATTTACAGTAACTAATCCTAATACAAGTACGAGCAGTAGTGATAGTTCTTCATCTAGTGATATCTGGGGTACTATTCAAAAAGATTTCAATACTGGAGTGAAGAAAGCTGTTGATGGTGCTGGCAAACTATGGGATACTGTAACAGGACTTTTTGGACAGTAACTACAAAATAAAAAAGGATAGAAAAATGACTGTAAATATTTATGATAATGCCAATGAAATGGCTAAAGTACTAACTGAAACACAACAATATATTGCTTGGCAAAATGCCTTCAGCGATGTACAAGAAGATGCAACGTCAAAGCAACTGTTTGGTGAATTTCAACAGATTCAACACGCGGTGCAGCAAATGATGCAAACACAGCAACAACCTGATCCAGAAAAAGAAAAGGAATGGGATGCTGTGGCAGCTCAGGTTCAAAATGATGATAAAATCAAGGCTTTAATGAACGCTGAACAGGCGCTCAACACACTTTTGACGGAAATTAACGATATTGTGACAAAGCCAGTTGCTGAGGCATATGCTAAGCTAAATTAAGCAAAATATTTTCACCGGCAGTCATCTGCTGGTGTATTTTGTATAGGGGACAATAACAAAATGATGAAGTTTATTAAAGAGTGGGTTTTCCCAATAGGATTTGCTGTTTTATTTGTGGTATTGATTCGAACATTTTTGTTTACTGGCGTTAGCGTGAGTGGACCATCGATGCAACCTAATTTGCAGAATAAAGAATTTGTTTTTTTGAATAAAATTGCATCCTACAAGCGTGGGGATGTGATTGTGTTTGATGCTCGTCAAGAAGATCCAAGAATAGCAGATGGCGAGAAAGATTATGTTAAGCGAATTATTGGCATACCTGGCGATACAGTAGCATATCGAAATGGTAATCTGTACGTCAATGGCAAACAGGTAAACCAGGACTTCATCAGTGCCAGTGAACGTAAGGAAGGAACAGAAATGTCCTTTGGTACTACTTGGTCTCTCAAAACGTTATCAAGTGGCAATACTTGGCAAGCTAAAGATCGTAATCATACAACTGTGCCCAAGGGAGAGTATTTCGTAATGGGAGATCACCGTTCGGTATCTAATGATGGTCGTTATTTTGGCTTCGTAGATAAGAAGCATATCACTGGTAAGGTGATTGTACCCTTCTGGAACAGCAATAAAGTAGCCAAATCAAATGTAAATCAAGGGGATAAAAATTTCTTTGCAAAGTAGTTTGCACTCCGAGTAGAAAAATGTTAATATATTAACAACAAATGAAACCTTTAACCAGGTCCAGAGAGGCCTGCAAGGATGATAGATACGATTGGTGAAGTGTAGGCTTTTACCCAAATTTTCTAGAACCAAGCAGGTGACTAACTTGCTTGGTTTTTTGTATAAAGAGGGGAAATATGCGTAACTTTTTGAATATAAATACACTAAGTGAACAAAATGTGTTTCAATTAGTTAAACGAGCGATTGCGTTGAAGTCTGGGGATACACCCAAGCGGTTGCCAATAACGGCTGTGAATTTATTTTTTGAAAATTCAACACGAACGTATAGCAGTTTTCAAATGGCTGAGAATCGTCTTAATTGGCAAAAAATCATCATTAATCCTCAGACAAGTTCAATGACTAAAGGTGAAAGTCTCATTGATACATTGAAAACGCTAAAAGCTATTGGTGTTGATGTAGCAGTCATTAGACATTCTCAGAATGCGTGGTATAAAAATCTATTGACTGCCACTGGACATGATTTGCCACAGCTCGTTAATGCTGGTGACGGTAGCGGGCAACATCCTTCCCAAAGTTTATTGGATTTAGTCACAATTTATGAAGAATTTGGTCGATTCAAAGGATTGAAAATTCGAATTGTTGGTGACTTGGCCCACTCAAGAGTTGCACGCTCAAATGCTGAAATTTTGAATAATTTGGGCGCAACGCTGACCTTTAGTGGACCAGATAGTTGGCGACCTGACGATTTCACAACATTTGGGTCATATACAGACATTGATAATGATTGGTCAAATCAAGATGTCGTCATGTTCTTGCGTGTACAGCATGAAAGAATTACGCAAACAGAAAATCAATCCTTTTCTAGTAGACAATACCACGAGCAGTTTGGGTTGACACAAGATAGGTATGAACGATTAAAAAACACGGCGATTATCATGCATCCAGCACCAGTTAATCGTGATGTAGAAATTGCTGATGAACTGGTTGAAGCACCACAATCTAGAATATTTGAACAAATGACAAATGGCGTGTTTGCTAGAATGGCTATTTTAGAATATGTAACGGAGAATGATTAATGACAGTTATCAAAAATGCTAGGGTTTTGCTAAATGATGAACTAGTACAACGCGATGTCCAGTTTAAAGATGGCAAAATCGTTGCTGTTTCGAAACTGATCGATGATACCAACGATCGGTATTTTGACGCGAAACAAGCGTTTTTATCCGCAGGATTAATCGATGTTCATGTCCATTTTCGGGAACCAGGGTTTGAGTATAAGGAGACCATTGCCACTGGTTCTAAGGCTGCTGCGCGTGGTGGCTTTACAACAGTTATTGCGATGCCCAATCTCAATCCAGTCCCAGATAATCCGAAACTATTGGCGGATCAAATTCAACGAAATACCGACAACGGTTTGATTCATATTGCGCAGTATGGCGCTATTTCTGCTAATTTGACGGCAACTAAAATTTCTGATATTAAAGGGATGGCTGATGCGGGAGCAACCGCGTTTACTAATGATGGCAAAGGTGTTCAGACAGCTGATACCATGTTACAAGCGATGCAAGCAGCCGCGTCAGTCAATAAACCGTTAGCAGCTCATCTTGAAGATGATAGTTTATTACACGGTGGCGTTATGAACGCTGGTGCAACGGCAAAAAAATTAGAACTGCCAGGCATTACAGGATTGGCTGAAAGTACACAATTAGCGCGTGATTTGGTTCTGGCAAAAGCAACGGGTGTACATTATCATGTTGCCCATATCTCGACGAAAGAATCAGTGGCCTTGGTTCGTATGGCAAAAGCAGCAGGAGTAAACGTGACTGCTGAAGTGTCGCCACATCATCTGTTGTTAGCAGATGATGATATTAAAAGTGACAATGCTTTGTTTAAAATGAATCCGCCACTGCGTGCCCAAGCAGATAGAGAGGCGTTAATCTCTGGATTACTGGATGGCACCATTGATATGGTCGCCACTGATCATGCACCGCATGGGAGCGAGGAAAAATCAAAATCATTCCGTGAATCCCCATTTGGGATTACCGGAATCGAAACAAGTTTTCAATTGCTTTATACGCATCTTGTTAAAAGTGGTGTGATGACTTTAGCCACGCTAATGAAACGCATGGTATCTTCACCGGCAGAAGCTTTTCAACTGAAAGCACCAACTAATATTGCGGTTGGTGAAGTAGCGGATTTGGCCTTATTTGATTTAGACCATGAAAGTGACATTACCGTTGATGATTTTCAATCATTAGGCAAAAATTCACCTTTCGTTGGTTGGCGAGTATTTGGTAAAACGTTGGCAACTTGGGTTGATGGCGAAATAGTTTACGAGGATCAAACAAAATGACAAAAAGATATTTAGTTTTAGAAAATGGGTCAATTTATGAAGGTGAAGCTTTTGGTGCGGATGTTGACGTGATGGCTGAGTTAGTGTTCAACACAGGTATGTCCGGTTATCAGGAATCAATTACTGACTTATCATACCGCGGCGAAATGATTGTTTTCACTTATCCTTTGATTGGCAACTACGGTGTTAATCGTGATGATTTCGAAAGCCTGCGTCCAGCTGCCTCAGCAATTGTTGTGCATGAAATTGCTCGGCGACCAAGTAATTGGCGTCAAATGATGAGTTTACCTGAATGGGCAGAAAAAAGTGGTATGCCAGGCATTAGTGGTGTTGATACCCGAGCTTTAACTAAAGAATTACGCGATTTTGGTGTCATGAAGGCTGCTTTAGTAGATGAAGTCACTGAAGAAACATTAAGTGCTCTGAAAAATTTTCAATCGTCAAAAACCATGGTCGCTGATGCAACTACCAAAACGCAATACCAAAATCCAACTGATGGTGTATCAATTGCACTAATTGATTTTGGTTTAAAAAATTCAATTTTACGGTCTTTAGCGAAGCGTGGTGCAAATGTGATGGTTTTTCCAGCTGATGTGGCCGCTGAAACAGTTTTAGCAGCTAATCCGGATGGCATTTTGTTGTCAAATGGGCCTGGAGATCCGCAGGATGCTGCCTATGCTATTCCAACGATTCAAGCGCTAGAAGAGAAGGTACCGTTGATGGGAATTTGCTTAGGACATCAGCTATTTGCCCTTGCAAACGGTGCAGAAACCTATAAATTAAAATTTGGTCATCGGGGCTTTAACCACGCTGTCCGTCATTTATCAAAAGAACGTCTGGACTTCACTTCGCAAAATCATGGTTACGCCGTTGACCGTGATAGCCTTGCTAATACTGATTTAGTGGTGACGCATGAAGAAATTAACGACCACACGATCGAAGGTTTGCGTTTGAAAAAGCATCACGCTTTCTCGGTTCAGTTCCATCCTGATGCTGCACCTGGTCCACATGATGCAGAATACTTGTTTGACGATTTTCTAACAATGATTGCAGATGCAAAAAAGGAGACAACTCAAAATGCCTAAACGTAGCGACATCAAAAAAGTGTTGGTCATTGGTTCAGGTCCCATTGTGATTGGGCAAGCAGCTGAATTTGACTATTCGGGTACACAAGCTGCTTTGAGTTTGAAAGAGGAAGGTTATGATGTTATTCTGGTAAATTCTAATCCAGCAACAATCATGACTGACTCAGAAATTGCTGATAAAGTGTATATCGAACCATTGTCACTAGATTTTATCGAACGTATTTTGCGTAAAGAACGACCAGACGCAATTTTACCAACATTAGGCGGTCAAACAGGCTTAAATATGGCTAAGGACCTGTCCGAAGCGGGCATTTTAGATGACTTAAATATTGAACTATTGGGCACCAAGCTGTCGGCTATTGAAGAAGCTGAAGATCGTGAAGAATTTAAAGATTTAATGGAACGACTTCATGAACCAATTCCAGAATCAACAATTGCTACAACGGTTGACGAAGCTATCGCATTTGCTGATGAACATGGTTATCCTGTTATTGTCCGTCCTGCGTATACTTTAGGCGGAACTGGTGGTGGAATTGCAGAAAACCATTCAGAGTTACTAGCGATCTCGGCCAATGGCTTGGAGTTGTCTCCAGTCACACAAGTTTTGATTGAGCGCTCAATTGCTGGTTTCAAGGAAATTGAATTTGAAGTGATGCGCGATGCACATGACAATGCGTTGGTAGTGGCTTCAATGGAAAATTTTGATCCAGTCGGTATTCATACGGGCGATTCAATTGTGACGGCGCCAGTTCAAACTTTATCGGACCGTGAAGTTCAAATGATGCGTGACGCAGCTTTGAAAATTATTCGTGCTCTAAAAATTGAGGGCGGCGTTAATATTCAGATGGCGTTAGATCCGAAGTCCTACAAATATTACATCATTGAGGTTAACCCACGTGTTTCAAGATCATCTGCTTTGGCTTCAAAAGCAACTGGTTATCCTATTGCTAAGATGGCTGCCAAAATTGCAGTTGGTTTGACACTAGATGAAATTATCAATCCTGTTACTGGTACAACGAAAGCAGAATTTGAACCAGCATTAGACTATGTCGTTGTGAAAATTCCGCGTTGGCCGTTTGATAAATTTAGTTCAGCTGATCGTCGACTTGGCACTCAAATGAAGGCGACAGGAGAAGTTATGGCTATTGGTCGTAACATGGAAGAAGCTTTGTTAAAGGCTGTTCGTTCTTTGGAAATTGGTGCTGTTGGACTCGATGATGTGACATTTGATAATTTGTCAGATGAAGCGTTGATGCAAGCACTTATGCCAGCGCGAGATGATCGTTTATTTATGATTGCCGAACTATTACGTCGCGGTATTTCGCTTGAAGCCATTCATGATAAAACCTTGATTGATGAATTTTTCTTAGATAAAGTATTGCATATTATTGAAATTGAGCAAGAATTGGCAGAGCATGTCAATGATGTTGATTACTTGCAGTATGCTAAAAAGAATGGCTTTGCTGATGCCACGATTGCAAAAATTTGGCACCAGTCAATGTCAGAAATACGACAACTTCGCCATTCAAATCACTTGTTACCTGTGTATAAAATGGTTGACACCGTAGCGGCTGAATTCGAATCGAAAACACCATATTACTATGCTACCTATGAAAAAGAAAATGAATCAGTTGTTTCTGATAAAAAAAGTGTGATTGTTTTAGGGTCAGGTCCCATTAGAATTGGTCAAGGTGTGGAATTTGATTACGCAACTGTACATGCGGTGAAAGCAATTCAGCGCGCAGGATATGAAGCGATTATTATGAATTCTAATCCTGAAACGGTTTCAACGGATTTTTCTGTGTCTGATAAATTGTATTTTGAACCTTTAACATTAGAAGATGTTTTGAATGTGATAGATTTAGAACAGCCTATTGGTGTCGTCGTGCAATTTGGTGGGCAAACTGCTATTAATTTGGCGCAACCTCTCACTGATAATGGTGTTCAGATTTTGGGGACAACGGTTGAAGATTTAAATCGTGCTGAAGATCGTGAAGCATTTGATCAAGTGATTAAACAACTCGCATTACCACAACCAGTGGGTAAAACAGCTACAACTGTTGCTGATGCTTTGAGTGCAGCTCAAGAAATTGGTTATCCAGTTCTCATCCGACCATCTTATGTTTTGGGTGGTCGAGCAATGGAAATTGTGTCATCTGACGACGAATTAAAAGACTATATGCAGCGTGCGGTCAAAGTTTCTAATGATCATCCAGTATTGATTGACTCATACCTCGTTGGTCAGGAAGCCGAAGTAGATGTCTTATCAGATGGTGACACTGCCGTAATTCCTGGTATTATGGAGCATATTGAACGTGCCGGTGTACATTCTGGTGATTCAATGTCAGTATATCCGCCACAATATTTGTCACAAAAAGTGCAGCATGAAATGGTTAACGCGGCCATTAACTTAGCTAAATCATTGAACACAGTTGGCTTAATGAATGTGCAATTTGTCATCCACGAAAATACAGCCTATGTGATTGAAGTTAACCCCCGTGCCTCGCGTACAGTACCATTTATTTCAAAAGTGACTCATCTGCCATTGGCACAATTAGCTACTCGTGTGATGCTAGGTGAAAAATTGGCTGATATGGGATTTGAAACAGGTCTTGTGCCAGCCGATGACATGGTTCATGTCAAAGCGCCAATCTTTTCATTTACTAAATTGCCAGATGTTGATTCACTACTTGGACCTGAAATGAAGTCAACTGGGGAAGTCATGGGGTCGGATACAACTTTGCCAAAAGCATTGTATAAAGCCTTTGTTGCTTCAAATATTAAGGTACCGCAGTATGGTAACGTGCTTTTCACAGTCGCAGATGCTGACAAGGAAGAGGCGCTGACCTTAGCGCAACGATTTAATGATCTTGGATTTGCAATCTTTGCTACCGCCGGTACAGGTAGTTACCTCGCAGCTAATGCGTTACCAGTCGAAGTCTTAGATAAAATTTCAGAATCTGATAACAATTCAGTTGTTGCATTGCGTGAACAAAAGTTGCAAATTGTCATCAATACTACCCAAGCTGATGAACGTGCAGAGAGCGATGGCCGGTTGATTCGAAATGCAGCCATCGAAAATGCCGTGCCATTGTTTACGGCACTGGACACAGTTAAAGCGTTTTTGGAAGTCCTAGAGTCACGTAGCTTTACAGTTAAAGAAATGCAATAATAATAAAGGACTAATAAAAACAGCCTGAGAGCTGTTATTAGGAGAAAACATGAATAATCGTTTAACAGTCAACTTACCTGGTTTAAGTCTTAAAAATCCCATTATGCCATCATCTGGTTCAGTGTATTATGGACTTGATGATGTCTACGAAGTCGAGCGTTTGGGCGCTTTGGTTACTAAAACAACCACTTTGGATGAAAGAATAGGCAATCCTCAACCTTGGATTGTAAACACGTCAGCTGGCATTTTGAATTCAGTCGGTTTGGCAAATCCTGGTGTGAATAAAGTCATTAAAGAATTTTTACCAAAAATAGCGAATAAATACAGCAATTTACCGGTGATGATTTCAATTGCCGGCGAAACAGTGCAAGATTATGTTAGATTAACAGAATATCTTGATGCCATTGATACTGTTTCAGCGATTGAAGTTAACTTATCTTGTCCAAACGTCGATCGTGGTGGTATGGAATTTGGTGTTAGTGCCGAATCTGCTGCTGAAGTGATTGCTGCCATGCGCCAAGTTACTAAGAAACCTATTTATGCCAAAATGTCGCCTAATGTTACTGATATTAAACCAATCGTCAAAGCAGTTGAATTGGCTGGTGCAGATGGATTGGTCTTAATCAATACATTAGTCGGGATGAGTCTTGATTTGGCTAAGCGTGCGCCGAGTTTGGTAAGAGGAATTGGCGGTCTATCAGGTACAGCTATCCATCCGATTGCTGTACGATTTGTTTATGAAGCGGCTCAGACTGTTGATATTCCAATTATTGGCGTAGGCGGCGTTACGCAGGTTGACGATGCTTTAGAACTTATGATGGCGGGCGCGTCAGCCGTGCAAGTCGGGTCTGCAATTGCGACAAATCCAACAATCATGACAGATATCATTGCAGCATTACCAAAAGCACTTGATAAATATGGATTTACGGACGTGACAGAAGTAACGCGAACGTTCAAGAAAAGATGACCACTAAGGGGAAAAAACATGATAAATCGACCAGTTTTTATTGCACTGGACTTTCCAGATGGTAACACGGCACTAAATTTTTTAGAACCTTTTAAAAAAATAGACAAAAAGCCGGCAATCAAGGTTGGTATGGAATTATTTTTTGCAGAAGGACCGGATTTTGTCAGAGATTTACGCCAAAAGGGATTTGATATCTTTTTAGATTTAAAACTTTATGACATTCCCAACACTGTTGGCCATGCAGTTGCCAATATTGCAAAATTAGATGTTCAGTATTTAACGTTACATGCGGCCGGCGGGACTAAGATGATGACTGCTGCAGTTGCTAATAAAGGTCAAAACTTAAAAATACTAGCAGTGACGCAATTAACATCTTTTTCTGAAGCTGACGTTCAAGAAATTTCCCAATCGACAGTAACGTTGGCAGAAAGTGTGTTGTACTTAGCAAAAATGGCTGACAACGCAGGTGTGGATGGCACGATTAGTTCACCTTTAGAAGCTGGTATGATACAAGCTAACACGCAATCAGATTTCTTAACCATTACGCCTGGTATCCGTTTAGCTGGGGATAACGCAAACGATCAAAAACGTGTCACAACACCAGCCAAAGCAAAACAATTAGGTGCAACGGGACTGGTTGTTGGTCGTTCGATTACTAAAGCTAGTGATCCAGTTGCCGCATATCAACAAGTATTGAATGAATGGAGTCTTTAAATGACAGATTATGCAAATGCAGTTGCTAATGATTTACTAGAAATTGGTGCAGTTAAATTTTCACCGGAGGCACCATTCACATGGGCGTCAGGTATTAAAAGTCCGATTTATACTGATAATCGCATGACGATTGGTTTTCCAAATGTTCGAAAAAACATTTATAGTGGTTTAACAGAATTAATCAAAACTGAATACCCTGATGTTGAAATTATTGGCGGCGTTGCTACAGCAGGGATTCCGCACGCAGCATGGGTGGCGGATCAATTAGAAAAACCAATGATTTATGTCCGGTCAAAACCAAAAGATCATGGAGCGGGTCGCCAGACAGAGGGTGCAAACGTAGCGAATCACAAAGTAGTGCTAATTGATGATTTGATTTCAACGGGTGGTTCAGTCCTGGCTGCAGCAAAAGCAGTTGAAAAAGAGGGTGGTAATGTTTTGGGCATTGTGTCAATTTTTTCATACGAACTGTTAGCTGGCGTAAAAAATTTTGAGAGTGCTAATTTAACTTTTAAATCATTGACAACCTATTCACAGCTGATGACATTGGCTATTAGTCGAGGAGACTTGGCTGAAGATCAGATTGAAACATTAAATGAATGGAAAAAGCAACCTGAAAAATGGCAAGTAAACTAAAAAAATCGACAATATTGTCGATTTTTTTAATAGATTGCGTCTCGATAAAGACCAATAACTTTACCGAGAATGGTAACTTGCTTTAAAATAATTGGCGCCATTGCATCATTTTCAGGTTGCAATCGATAATGATCTGCTTCACGGAAAAAGCGTTTTACAGTTGCCTCATCATTGTCATTCATTGCGACAACGACGTCACCATTATCAGCATTTTCTTGACGACGAACAATGACTTTGTCACCATCCAAAATACCAATATTGATCATTGATTCGCCATGAACATTAAGCATGAACAAATCACCATCAAATTGCATTAGATTGTCAGGAATGGGGAAAAATTCTGTTGCCTCTTCTTCAACGGCCAAAATTGGTGTTCCTGCTGTCACAACACCGAGAACAGGAATCTTACCAGGCGTAATTGAAACACCTAGCATTTCTAACCCAGCGTCTGTGATTTCAATGGCGCGTGCTCTTGGTTTTGAAGCATCTTTTAAGAGATATCCTTTTTTAACCAAACGCTCAATATGGCCATGAATGGTAGATGACGAAGATAATCCAACGGCCTCACCAATTTCCCTGACTGTGGGAGGAAAACCGTTAGTTGATTGGGCCTCATGTATAAATCTTAAGACTTGTATTTGTTTGCTTTCTTGAATAATTGCCATGATGGGGTTCCTACTTAATAATTAGTAACTCAATTATACCCAAAAAACACGAACAAATCAAACACGTGTTCGTGATTTTATAAAATACCAAATAAGTATTCAAGAATATTTATAAATTCTGTAGAAACCACGTGATTTCTGTTTGTTTTCTGTGTATAAAGAACTGGAATTTTGAACTTATTAACTTCACTTTTTTGATGGCATGCACTAACCGGCTGTGATATAATTGTTATCAGACATTCGATGAGGAGAAAAAACATGAGTACAGGACTTGTAATCTTGATTGCGGTTTTGGCCTTGGCGATTGGTTTGGCTGGTGGTTTCTTTTTGGCACGTAGTTCAATGAAAAACTATTTGGCTAAGAATCCACCAATTTCTGAAGAAATGATGAAGTCAATGATGATGTCAATGGGTCAAAAGCCATCACAAAAAAAGTTGAATCAAATGATGGCTCAAATGAAACAACAAAGTGCAAATGCGCAAAAAAAATAAGCTTAGCGCTTATTTTTTTTGTATTCTTTTAGGATCAATGTAGTGCCAATCAGGATTAATTTCATCATCTAATTTATCGAACGCTGATTGCATGATGTCTGTATATTTGGCGATGTTTTCAGCATTCAATTTATCGGCGCGATCAATGTAGATTGGCTCTCCAAAATTAATTGTGGTATTATGGCGTTTAAAGAGGTGGCTAAACTTCACTGGGCCTTGGTATACCGCCGGTACAATTGGTTTTCCGGCCATACGCGCAATTAGCAATGATCCGGACTTCAAATCATCGCTGTGGCGCGAACCAGACGGGAACATGATTAATGATCTTTGACCACTTTTCAGCTCACGAACTGGATATTTGATGACACTAGGACCAACGTTTTCACGATCAACAGGGAAAGCACCTGCTGATTTAATAAGCCAGGCCAGTGGTTTAAATTTAAAAAGTTCAATCTTGGCCATAAAAATAAAATGTTTGGGATACGCAGCCACAGCGTACCATACAGGGTCCCACCAAGTACGATGTGGGCCAACTAAGACATAATTATCATCTTTAGGTAGTTTGTCACGGTTCATATATGTAATGCGACCGTTGATTGTCCAAATAATAGCCACGGCAACACCACGAAGAAAGTCGTAAAATTTCATATTTATTCACCTCATAAACGAAATCAAATTTAATTTTACCGAGAAAAGGGAAGAAACGCAAATGACAGAGCCAAGTTTAACAGCAGGCGAACGGATTGATGGTTTACCATCTCAAAATATTAGAATTATTCAAAGTCCAGATATGTTTTCTTATTCACTTGATGCCATTTTACTAGCACATTTTGCAGATGTTAAAGGTAAAGGACGGGGACATGCTGTTGATTTGGGTGCCGGCACCGGGGCGGTGGGGTTATTTTATGCGCCAAAAGTGAGTGGCCGCGTCACATTAGTCGAAATCCAGCCTGAATTGGCAGCCATGGCACAGCGCAGTATTGATTTGAATGGGATGTCTGATCGTGTTAGTGTACTGCAAAAGGATATGAAAAATATTTTTGAGGACATCAAACCGGGATCGGTCGAGACCGTGTTGAGTAACCCACCTTATTTTCCTTTAAATGACACCACTAAAACTAATCATGATCATCACTATGAATTAGCGCGCCACGAATTAACAATCAACTTACCAAATTTAGCTCAAATTGCTAATAAACTGTTGAAAAATAACGGTAAATTCTATATGGTCCATCGACCAGACCGTTTGGCAGATATTTTTGCAGCTTTTGCTAACCGCAAACTTATGATTAAGCGGATTCAATTCGTCTATGGTAAGGCAGATCGTGAGGCAAATATGGTTTTGGTCGAAGCGATTAAATCAGGACGTCCGGGTGGCGTACGAATTTTACCAGCTTTAATTGCTTATGATGAAAAAAATGATTACACACCCGAAATGAATAACATTTTGTATGGCAAGGCTTGGTCATAATGAAAGCATATTTTTTTTACGTTTTATATACTGCTGACGGCTATTTTTATGGTGGTTTTACAGATGATGTCTTGCGTCGTTTAGCGACACACGAATCAGGAAAGGGAGCTAAATTTACACGTGTTAAATCTCGTCATCCACTTCAATTGATTTATCAGGAATCATTTGAAACTAAAAGTGATGCATTAAAGGCAGAGGCAGCTTTTAAAAAGCTGACGCGACCTCAAAAAGAAACGTTTCTATTGGCACACAAAGTAACCAAAGTATGGTAATAAAGTCCTTGCTAAACATATAAAAATACCGTATAATTTAACTTGTTGTGGAAAACAACAAATACACACGACAAACGAGAACGCGTAGGTGCAGTGATGTCAGCGTGAACCACGAATTTGTCGGCGGAAAAACCTAGGAGGCCATATCATGGCAGTTATTTCAATGAAAGAACTCCTCGAAGCAGGAGTACACTTCGGTCACCAAACACGTCGTTGGGACCCAAAGATGGACGAATACATCTTTACAGAACGTAATGGTATTCACATCATCGATTTGCAAAAGACAGTTAAGTTGGTTGATGAAGCCTATAACTTCATCCGTAACGCTTCAACTGACGGCGCAAATGTTTTGTTTGTTGGTACAAAGAAGCAAGCTTCTGATGCTATTGCTGAAGAAGCAACACGTGCCGGTCAATATTACATCAACCACCGTTGGTTGGGTGGTACTTTGACTAACTGGAACACGATTAAGACACGTATCCAACGTTTGAAGGATTTGCAAGCAATGGCCGAAGATGGCACATTCGAGCAATTACCTAAAAAAGAAGTTGTTTTGTTAAACAAGCAACGTGAAAAGTTGGAAAAGTTCTTGGGTGGTATTCAAGACATGCCTGGATTGCCAGATGTTTTGTTTGTCGTTGACCCTAAGAAGGAAGAAATCGCTGTTAAGGAAGCCAACATGTTGAACATTCCTGTAGTAGCAATGATTGACACAAACGCTAATCCTGATGTTGTTGATGTTAAAATCCCAGCTAATGATGATGCTATTCGTGCCGTTCGTTTGATTACTGCGAAGATGGCTGACGCGGTTATCGAAGGTCGTCAAGGTCAAGATTCAGCACCAGAAGATGCGTTTGTCGAAGGTGATGAAAATACAGAATCAATCGAAGAAATTGCTAACATTGTTGAAGAAGGCAATAACTAATTATTTGATTTAAAAATACCGTTCCTTGCGGACCTGTTTGGGGCGCGGAATGGTATTTTAGTATGTTATAATTAAAATACATTAAATTATTTTAGAGGAGCACTATAATGGCAATTACTGCTGCACAAGTAAAAGAACTACGTGATAAGACATCTGTTGGTATGATGGATGCTAAGAAAGCATTGGTCGAAGCTGATGGCGACCTAGATAAGGCAATTGATTTGTTGCGCGAAAAAGGGATGGCTAAAGCTGCTAAAAAGGGCGATCGTGTCGCTGCAGAGGGTATGACAGCTGTTGCCGTTAAAGGTAATCGTGCTGCAATTATTGAATTGAACTCAGAAACAGATTTTGTTGCTGGCAACGCAGAATTTAACGAATTGTTGAGTGCTGTTGCTAATGCGATTGTTGAATTTGCACCAGCTGATGTCGAAGCTGCTTTGGCGCTTGAAGTTGAAGCTGGTCAAACTTTGAACGACAAGATTGTTGGTACGACACAAATTACTGGTGAAAAAATCACTTTGCGTCGTTTTACAGTTGTGGAAAAGTCTGACTCTGAAAACTTTGGCTCATATTCACATTTGGCTGGTTCAATTTCTGCATTAGTTGTCGTTGATGGTGCTTCGGAAGCAGCTGCTAAAGACATTGCAATGCATGTTGCTGCTATTGCACCACAATATGTTTCAGATGATCAAGTACCTGCAGAAGTTGTGGCTAAGGAAAAAGAAGTGCAATTGGCTTCTGAAGATTTGGCAGGCAAGCCAGACAACATCAAAGAAAAGATGGTTGATGGTCGTATCAAAAAGTTCTTGGCAGAAATTTCATTGTTGGATCAACCATTTGTTAAAAATGGTGATCAAACAGTTGCACAATTTATTGCTTCACAAAATGGTTCAGTCAAGTCATTTGTCCGTTATCAAGTCGGTGATGGTCTTGAGAAAAAAGTGACAGATTTGGCTGAAGAAGTTGCTAAGCAACTAGGATAATTGATTTTTCAGTGTGGGATGATTGTTATCTAGTATTGATTAATCTGTACCATTATTTCTATGAAAAGCGCGTTATTGTTGATAACGCACTTTTTTTTCGGAATTTTTGCCTGATTTTTGATATAATTGTATAAGCAAATAAAAGAGGTTAGACATGACTGATATTAAGTACAAACGTGTTTTGATTAAGTTGTCAGGTGAGGCTTTGGCTGGTGAAAAGGGACAGGGCATTGATCTTGCCGTTGTGTCAGCTATTGCCGAAGAGCTGAAAGAAGTTCACGATTTGGGAACTCAAATAGCAATTGTTGTTGGTGGTGGTAACTTGTGGCGCGGCGAACCAGCTTCTAAGGTTGGTATGGAACGCTCACGGGCTGATTACACGGGTATGCTGGGCACTACGATGAACGCCCTAGTGTTGCAAGATGCCTTAGAACGTTCTGGCGTTCAAACACGTGTTCAAACAGCAATTACAATGCAACAAATTGCAGAACCATATATCCGTGGGCGTGCCATACGTCACTTAGAAAAGGGACGCATTGTTATTTTTGCCGCTGGTACTGGATCACCATACTTCTCTACCGACACTACCGCAGCATTGCGTGCTAACGAAATCAATGCTGATGCTATTTTGATGGGTAAAAATGGCGTTGATGGTATCTATGATTCAGATCCTAATAAAAACGCTGATGCTGTTAAATTTACAGAATTGACTCACTTGGAAATTTTGCAAAAAGGTTTGAAGGTAATGGATTCAACGGCAAGTTCTCTTTCAATGGATAATAATATGCCATTGGTCGTGTTCAATCTTAATACACCTGGTAATCTCAAGCGTGTTGTGCTTGGTGAACCAATTGGAACCACAGTAACAGGAGAAAAATAATGACTTTTGATTTAACAAATGCTCAAGAGCGGATGCAAGGGGCACAGGAAGCTTTACAACGTGAATTGGCTAATATCCGTACAGGTCGAGCTAATCCAAATATTTTAAATCGTATTGAAGTTGAGTATTATGGTGCCATGACACCCCTAAATCAAGTGGCGTCAATTTCGGTGCCAGAAGCGCGCATTTTGCTGATTACACCTTTCGATAAAAGTGCTTTGGAAGCAATTGTTCATGCAATTAACGTGTCAGATTTGGGGTTGAATCCTGCGTCAGATGGCAACATTGTGCGTTTGGCGATTCCGCAAATGACAGAAGAGCGCCGTAAAGAATTAGCTAAAGAAGTTAAAGCTGAAGCAGAAAAAGCCAAGGTTTCAGTCCGCAATGTTCGCCGTGACATCATGGATGACATTAAAAAGGATAAAGAAATGCCTGAGGACGATGCTCGCAAGGCAGAAGATCAAACGCAAAAGCTGACTGACGAAAATATCAAAGCAATTGATGGCATTGCAGCTGAAAAAGAAAAAGAATTATTAACAATTTAATTCTTATGTTATACTAAAATAACTTTTAAACTTGGTAGCTTACCAAGTTTTTTTGTTTGGAGGGAAAATGTTTAGGCGTTATTTTAAATTTTGGCGAGAGGCACTTGATTTTCATAGTGGTGCCTATCGATTAGATTTTTTTTGGATTCATGTCGTTAACGATTTAATATTAGCGATTATCGGTTTCGCAACACTAACAGTCAGCAACTCTTTTTGGTTTGTGCTGAAAGTTGATGCAGCCGTCTTTATTGTGCTGTTTGTCCCAAGCCTTTCGTTGTTCATTAGACGTTTACGCGATACAGGGTTTTCAATTAATCAGGTTATGTTTGTTCTGCTAAGTCCGTCGTTACTTTGGATTGCCATTGATATTTCAGCTGAATTACGTAGCATAGTATTAGCTTTACTTGTCATCTTGATATATTTTGGATGGCTCTTATTTCTGGTTTCTAGGCGTTCAGCTTATTGGACACCATGGTTATCGAGAAAAGAAAAAATAGGTTATGGTATTGGGTTTGCCGTTATGGTTAGTTTGTCCTTTGGTTTGCAATTGGCTGCTGGCTCTGTGATTAGGCAGGATGTTAAAAAAGTATTAGTGCATGCTGTGTTTAAACAGCAGAAAATCGAAAAAGATACAGTGCAAACCACAGAATCTGACACTAGTAGTAGTTCCGAATTATCCTCATCTGCAGAGCGCATACCGTCATCGTCGTCATCAGCCTCATCTGAAATTCCTGATAAATCAATAGTGGATGTGCCGGATGATTCTGTTACTAAGGCCTATCGACAATTGTCTGTTGATGTCATAGGAGATTCGGATTTTGGACATTTTCAGGTCAAGGGTAATTGGCAACAAGACACGTCATCATTACAATGGCTACAGCTAACCCAACAAATTATGATTTTAACCAGCACTCAGGGTCAAGGATGGGGTGTTGACTTTTCAAGTTTTTCATTTCAAAAAATCATAGGGCAATCACAGCTAACATTGTCTAATTTTCCGGCTATCAGTGCTTTGCGTATTGATGGGACCTATAAGTCGAATAATAGTGATACGGTCAAGAATATGGCATATCTTGAATGGCATATGTCTGATGGACATATTCGCGTCGTATACGTGATTGCGCCAAGTCAGGCATTGCTTAATCTGATTGTTAAAACAATTGGTGAAACATATCAATCACAATAATGTTTTGAAATTCACTTGACGAATACTCTCGCGACGTGTCATAATAACAGTATTAAGTTTGAGTCGTGAGGAAACCAAGTGGCGTTGGTGGAGCGACAATAACTATCGAGAGTCGAGTTATAACTCGGAAATCAGGTGGAACCGCGCGTAAGCGTCCTGATGTCAATTAATTTTGGCATTAGGACGCTTTTTGTGTCCTGATCAGAAAGAGGTTCACAGGAAGAATTAATTTAGCTGGTTCTTCAAAATATAAAAGTAAAACACCGATTTGACTCGTATAATGTGTTAGACAGCATTTCATATTGAAAATTACAAAGGATTAAGACATGACAGATACAAAGTTATCATTACAAGATATTATTTTGACATTGCAACAATATTGGGCAAAACAGGGTGCAAATTTAATGCAGGCCTATGATAATGAGGTGGGTGCAGGAACACAGTCGCCTTATACTTTTTTGCGCGCAAATGGTCCAGAGCCATGGCATGCTGCTTATGTACAACCATCACGGCGACCGGCTGATGGACGTTATGGTGACAATCCAAATCGTCTTTTTCAACATCATCAATTTCAAGTTGTGATGAAGCCTTCACCTGCAAACATTCAAGAGCTTTATTTGGGATCATTGGAGGCACTTGGCATTAAACCATTGGAACATGACATTCGTTTCGTTGAAGATAACTGGGAAAATCCGTCAATGGGTGCTGCTGGAATTGGCTGGGAAGTTTGGTTAGATGGCATGGAAGTGACCCAATTTACTTATTTCCAACAAGTTGGTGGTATTGAAGTTGATTCTGTTACTGCAGAAGTCACTTATGGGTTGGAACGGTTAGCATCGTACATTCAAGATGTGCCAACAGTTTATGATTTAGAATGGGGAAATGGCGTTTTGTACGGGGATATTTTTAAAGAACCCGAATATGAACACTCAAAGTACGCTTTTGAGGAATCTGATCAAGCTATGTTACTCAGGCATTTCGATGAATTTGAAGCGGAAGCCACTCGTTTACTTGCGTTAGGACTTGTTCATCCAGCCTATGATTATATCTTAAAATCATCGCATACGTTTAATTTGTTAGATGCGCGAGGTACGGTATCCGTTACTGAACGTGCTGGTTATTTACACAGAATTAGGACTATGGCTCGTAAGGTTTCAAAAGTATTTATTGAAGAGCGTGCAAAATTGGGCTTTCCATTGCTTAAAGATGAGCAGCTGCGTGACAAGTACTTAGGTGAAAATGGTAAGTATGCAATCAAAAAAGCTTAACGAAAGTTAGTGTTGAAAACCATGTACTCCCATCCTAAAACTTTTATCAAAGATGGTTGTCGTACAATTTAAATTGGAGAATAATTAATGTCAACATTTTTATTAGAAATTGGACTTGAAGAAATACCAGCTCATTTGGTAACCAGTTCAGAGAATCAGTTAATTGAAAGAACTAAAAAGTTCTTATCAGAGCATCGTTTAACAGTAGGTGATATTAAACCATATTCAACACCTCGACGTCTGGCTGTCGTTTTGACAGATGTTGCTGAAACATCAGAAAGTTTGAGCGAAGAAAAGCGCGGACCGTCTGTTGACCGTGCACAAGACGAAAACGGTAATTGGACAAAGGCAGCATTAGGTTTTGCACGTGGTCAAGGTGCTAATCCTGAAGCATTTGAAATTAAAGATGGATATGTTTGGCTAACAAAACATACTGCTGGTGTAGCAGCAAATGAAATTTTAGCTAAAATTGGTGATGAAGTTGTCGCCCAAATGAAATTTTCAACTTATATGAAGTGGGCTAATCACAGCTTTTTGTATGTTCGACCTATTCGTTGGCTTGTAGCACTTCTTGATAGTGAAGTTATTTCTTTCAATGTGTTAGATATTACCACAGATCGTTTCACACGTGGTCATCGTTTTTTGTCTTCAGAACATGTTGAAATCGCTTCTGCAGATAATTATGTAACGACTTTGCAGGGTGCTAACGTGGTTGTTGATGCTACAGTGCGCAAAAATGAAATTCGATCGCAGTTGAATGCAATTGCTGAAGCTAATGGTTGGGTTCTGCAACTTGAGACCGATGCGGCGCAAGATTTGTTGGAAGAAGTTAATAATATTGTTGAGTGGCCCACAGCATTTGCTGGCAGTTTCGATGAGAAATATTTAGAAATACCAGATGAAGTTTTGGTTACATCAATGCGCGAACATCAGCGTTTCTTCTTTGTGACGAATGAAAAAGGACAATTATTGCCACACTTTTTGTCAATAAGAAATGGTAATCGTGAGCATCTAAACAACGTTATTGCTGGAAATGAAAAAGTATTGGTAGCAAGGTTAGAAGATGCCGAATTCTTCTATCACGAGGATCAGACTAAATCAATTTCCGATTACATGACTAAAGTTAAAAAGTTAGTCTTCCATGAAAAAATCGGTACGGTGTATGAACACATGCAACGCACTGGTGCTTTGGCTTCAGCAATGGCGGCTGCCTTGATGTTTGATGAAACACAACAGGCTGATTTGAGCCGTGCATCAGAAATTTATAAATTTGATTTGATGACCGGTATGGTTGGTGAGTTTGATGAACTTCAAGGCATTATGGGTGAGCATTATGCTAAGCTTTTTGGCGAAGATGATGCGGTTGCAACAGCCATTCGAGAGCATTATATGCCAACTTCAGCTAATGGTGAGGTTGCGCGATCTGAAATTGGTGCTTTGTTGGCCGTTGCGGATAAACTTGATAGCATTGTGACTTTTTTTGCTGCTGGATTAATACCAAGTGGTTCTAATGATCCTTATGGCTTACGACGTGCGGCTACTGGCATCGTGCGTACATTGGTAGATAAAAAATGGCATATTGATTTGCTGCCTTTGTTAGCTGATTTTGTGCAACAGCAAGGTAAAGTAACTGACACCGATTTAACGACAGTTGTTGATTTCATGTTGGATCGTGTTCGTAAATTATCGTTGGATGCTGGAATACGTCAAGATATTGTCACTGCTGGATTAGGCAACGTTGATATGGCTGATATCGTATATATTAGTCAGCGAGTCGAAGTTTTGTCCCAACATAGTGGTGATGGTAATTTCCGAGATGTAATTGAGGCGCTGACTCGTGTGGACCGCTTAGCCGTAAAGCAAGTAACTAATACAACGGTTGATCCTACTAAGTTTGAAAATCAATCTGAAAAGGACCTATATCAAGCAACGTTAACGCTTGATTTAAATACTTTGATGCATGACGGTGCAGAAAATCTCTACATGGCCTTGGCAAATTTGCAACAACCAATTGCGGCTTATTTTGATGAAACCATGGTTAACGCTGAAGATGAATCTGTTAAAGATAATCGATATGCGCAGCTGAACGTCATACAACGACTAACCAACGGATTAGGAGATTTAACGCAAATCGTCATCAAGTAAATATATTTTGTTATGTGTTATAGTGAAGTATAAAATGACTGGAGGTTCATGATGATAAATATTGCTTTTGTAGGCTTCGGAAAAAGTACCAATCGCTACCATTTACCTTATTTAAAGTTACGACAAGATAAATTTAGGGTTACACGTGTCGTAACGCCAACGCTTGGAAAAAGGCCAACTGAACAAGCTGAACTTGAAGCAACTGGCACAATATTTACGACAGATATTGAAGACATTGTGACTGATGATAGTTTGGATTTAGTGGTTGTTGTGACACCATCACAAAGTCATTATCAAGTTACAAAACAGTTATTACAAGCAGGCAAAAACGTATTAGTTGATAAACCAATGGCTGCTAGTGTTGAAGAGGCAGAGGAACTTGTAAAACTGGCAACAGAAAATAATTTATTTTTAATGCCTTTTCAAAGCCGAAGATTTGATAGCGATTTTTTGACGGTACAGCAAGTAATATCTAACGGTTACTTGGGGCGATTGACGGACCTAGAAGTTCACATGGATCACTACCGTCCTTTAGATGGTCAATTGGAAGGTGCTGCGATTGACGGCTCTTTGTTTGGTCATGGCGTTCACTTAATTGACCAAGTCGTAAGTTTGTTTGGGTCGCCACAAGCGGCTGTATATGATTTACGCGCAACACGTGTGCTTGAAAGTCATTTAGATGATCAAATTGAAGTCAATTTGTTTTACCCAGAAGCCTTTAAAGCAACAATTCAAACGACTGAATTAGCTACGGTTCAATATCCAAAGTGGCAATTAAGAGGTACGCAAGGTACATTCATTAAATATACCGTTGATGAACAAGAAAACGATCTAAAGACAGGCATTATGCCTGGTAGTCCAAGGTTTGGTAGTGATGCACCACAAAACTTTGGTCACTTGGTATATTATAATCAGAGTGGCGATCGCATTGATAAGTATCTACCTAGCGTTCAAGGCGATTATGGTCGTATTTATGACACGGTCTATGAAACACTAGTTAGTGGCAAACCAAAGCTAGTATCCGATGAAACAATGATTACTGTTATGAGGCTGTTATCCGGTGGTGTCCAGACTGTTGGACCACATATTTTAAAATTTTAATATATGAGCAAAGACTTAATTAAATTGAGTCTTTTTTCATTACAATTGGTTGTATTGCACTAAAGATATCAAAGGTGAGTCGAAAGTAATTGCAACCTTTATGGTAAAATTAAATAGACATAAAACTGAAAGAAAAATGCCAATTATGACAGAATTAGATTTAATACAACTAAAAGAACGACAAAAACATATCCGTAATTTTTCGATTGTTGCGCACATTGATCATGGCAAATCAACCATTGCCGATCGGATTTTAGAGCAAACACACACAGTAGCAGAACGTGATATGCAAAATCAATTGTTAGATACAATGGACTTGGAACGTGAACGCGGCATTACGATTAAATTAAATGCCGTTGAAGTTCATTATGATGCTAACGACGGTGAGACTTATATTTTTCACTTGATTGATACGCCAGGGCATGTCGATTTTTCTTATGAAGTTTCGCGTGCTTTGGCTGCTGCTGAAGGCGCCATTTTGGTAGTTGATGCAGCACAAGGCGTGGAAGCACAAACGCTTGCTAATGTCTATTTAGCGTTGGAAAATGATTTAGAAATTCTACCGGTTATTAACAAAATCGATTTGCCTGCTGCTGATCCTGAAAAAGTGCGACAAGAAATTGAAGATGTCATTGGTATTGATGCCTCTGATGCAGTTTTAGCTTCAGCAAAGCAAGGTATTGGCATTCCAGAATTATTGGAAAAAATTGTGACAGACTTACCAGCGCCAGAAGGTGAAATTGATGCACCACTTCGGGCTTTAATTTTTGATTCTGCATATGACGCTTATCGCGGAGTGGTAGTCAACATGCGTGTTCGTGAGGGAATCGTTAAGCCAGGCGACAAAATTCGGATGATGAATACTGGGGCTGAATATGAGGTCACAGAGGTCGGTGTCATGTCGCCAAATGCGCAAAAGCGTGATTATTTGATGGCAGGTGATGTGGGATACTTGACTGCTGCAATTAAAGATATTCATACGACACATTCAGGTGATACGATTACGTTAGTTGACCATCCGGCAAGCGAACCATTGGCCGGTTATAAACCAATGACGCCAATGGTCTATTCAGGGTTGTATCCTTCAGATAATGCAAAGTACACTGATTTACGAGAAGCGCTGGAAAAACTCCAACTGAATGACGCCGCATTGACGTTTGAACCAGAAACATCACAGGCTTTGGGGTTTGGTTATCGTGTTGGTTTTCTTGGGCTATTACACATGGACGTTATTCAAGAGCGGCTGGAGCGAGAATTTGGACTTGATCTTGTTACGACTGCACCGTCAGTAACTTATAAAGTCACCACCACAGAAGGCGAAACGGTGGCTATTGAAAACCCTTCTGAAATGCCAGAGGCTTCAAAGATCAAAACGATTGAAGAGCCCTATGTGCACGCTCAAATCATGGTACCCAATGACTACGTTGGTGCAGTCATGGAGTTGGCCCAGCGAAAACGTGGTGAATTTGACACGATGGAGTATCTAGATGAGACTCGTGTGAATGTTAAATACTACATGCCATTGTCTGAGATTATCTTTAATTTTTTTGACAAACTAAAGTCAAGTACACGAGGGTATGCCTCATTAGACTACGAGCTATCAGCGTATCGCCAATCTGATTTGGTTAAAATTGATATTTTGTTAAATAGTGAGAAAGTGGATGCTTTGAGTTTCATTGTTCATCGTGATTTTGCGGCTGAGCGTGGACGAATCATCACTTCAAAGCTAAAAGGTATTATTCCGCGTCAGAATTTTGAAATTCCTGTTCAAGCGGCCATTGGCGCCAAAATTTTAGCTAGAACTAATATTAAGGCTTATCGTAAAGATGTTACTGCCAAAATCCACACTGGTGATCCAGACCGACGTGCTAAATTGCTCGATAAGCAAAAACGTGGAAAGGCACGAATGAAATCTGTTGGTACGGTAGATGTACCACAAGAAGCCTTCATGGCCGTACTCAAAACGGAGGACGATGCCCAATATGCCAGAGGAAACTAAACAAAAGCGTTCGCGTGTCGAGCGTAATTGGTCTACCAAAAAGCGTCGACTATTAAAACCCAATATAATTTTGGCAGCGATGTCAATTGTCGTGATGATTTTAGTTGTGAGTGGTGTGGTGGCTAGAATCGCTTTTGGTGTCGATGGTGTTTCACAATCGACACGTCAAAAGTTAGTTAAAAAAGATGCAAAAACGGCTTTAGAATTTGGACTAACAGGTGATTCATCTGCTAGTAATACACAAAGTATCGTTAACTTAACGACAAAAAAATGGCAAGCTGAAATTGCAAGTAGTATTCAAACGGCATTACAATCAGATCAAAAAGTAGCAGGTTCAGTGACTTTTTCTGGTACTCAGTACAAAAAATCATCGGTTATGAAAGACCTATCGCAACGCTACTTGGAAACCTTACAACGTGATCGTGATTTTAAGGTAACCTCAGTAAAATTTGATAAGTATCACAACGCCAAAGTGACTTATCAGGTAAAGCCCATTGACTTACCAGCAGGTCAAGCTTTGGTACAAAAGTATGTGGATGAACAAATTAAAAAGAATGAAACAGCTGCTAGCAAATTAACACAGGAAGAGTTGCGATTGGTTGAATATGCGATGGTCGCCAATAATTGGGATCGCGTCTTAAAGGATAAGATGCCGACTTCATCAGACAAAATTGCGACGATTGATTTATTGTATCGCACAAAAAATTTCAAGCCAGAATATCAAATCACCAAAGACACTTTAAATAATATTTTGAATAGTGGGTTAGCTGAATGAATATATTAGATAAAATTAAAAGTATATGGGCAATTGGGCGTCAAAGTAAAATGACGGCGATTGGTTTTGATCGTGCAAGAAGTATTGAGGATCCTCAAGTCTTCATATCCAAACAAGTCAAACAGCCCACTCCAAATGACTCAGAAATTTTAGTGAAAGTTCTGGCAACTTCTGTTAATCCAGTTGACACAAAAATGCGAGCTGGTTACACCAACGAAGGACAATTTCGAATTTTAGGATTTGACGCAGTTGGTGAGGTGGTTAAGGTTGGTACGGCAGTATCAAGATTTAATGTTGGGGACCGTGTTTATTACGCTGGTTCACAAATGAAACAAGGATCAAACGCGGCATTTCAAGTTGTTGAAGCTGATTTAGTAGGTCATGCACCACATCATTTATCAATCGCTGAAATTGGGGCAATGCCGTTGACTTCTATTACCGCTTTTGAAATTTTACATGATGCGTTTGGTTACGACTTAGAAAAAGATAGTGTTTCTAATCGTTCTATCTTAATTATCAACGGTGCCGGAGGGGTTGGATCAATTTTGATTCAATTAGCAAAGTACATTGGCTTGACAGTCATTACAACAGCTTCAAGACCAGAATCAGTTGCTTGGGTAAAATCATTAGGGGCCGACTTTATTTTAGATTACCATCAGGATTTGGCTGAGCAATTAAAGCATATTCAATATCCAAAAGTTGATCATGTTGCAATTTTACAAAGTACTGATGCCTATTGGTCGACAGTAACACAGATTATTAAGCCATTTGGTACGATTGCTTCAATTGTTGAAACAACAGCGCCAATTGATATGGGACCGTTAAAAAATATTGGTGCCCAATTTAGCTGGGTATTCATGTTTGCTAAAGGTAACTATCATGTGGACATGTTGTCTCAAGGTTTGGCACTTGAAAAAATTGCTGCACTACTTGATAATGGAGAACTCAAGCCAACACTTACAACCACTTACCATGGCTTTACAGTAGAAAATATACGAACTGCTACTCGAACCGTCGAGGAAGGCCGTACAATTGGGAAAGTTGTGGTAGTATACGATGACGAAAAATAATTGGCAAGCAGTCACAATTGCCACCCAAAATGAAGCAGTCGAATCTGTTGCAGATATTTTGAGGACTGTTGGTGCTGATGGTGTACAAATCGTTGATGATCAAGTACCTGTCAAAGTTATCGCTTATTTTGAGAATAACGAGCAGTTGTCGGCGACCTTAAATAAAATTCAGTCTCAGCTAAATGAGTTACAACGTTATGATATTGATGCAACACCAGGCACTGTTACTGTTGCGGGTGTTGCGCAATCTGAATGGGAAAATGAATGGAAAAGCTATTACCACGCGACACGTATTACACGCCATTTGACGGTTGTGCCATCATGGGAACAGTATTTACCAGAACAACAAGATGAATATCCAATTATTATGGATCCAAAATTGGCTTTTGGCACGGGCACGCATGAGACAACACGATTAATGCTTCAGGCATTGGAAACAGTCATTCGTGGTGGTGAAAGCATGATTGACGTGGGTACAGGATCAGGTGTTTTAGCCGTAGCAGCCAAGCAATTGGGGGCAGATACTGTGTTAGCCACTGATATTGATGAATCTGCCGTCGAGGTTGCACAAGCCAACTTGATCTTAAATCCAGTGGCTAAAAATGTGACAGTCACGGTGAGTGATTTACTTGAGTCTGTCGATAGTACTGTAAAAGTTGATTTAGTGGTGGCTAATATTTTGGCAGATGTCATTGAGAGACTGATACCGCAAGTCGCTAACCATTTAACAAAAGATGGCTACTTTTTAGTTTCAGGTATCTATGATGATATAGCACCCCAGATCATTGACCAATTACATATCTCTCATTTTGAGATTTGTGAGCATATGATTATGGGAAAATGGCATGCCTTTATTGCCACCCAACAAACAAATTAAAGAGTAATCATTACTATTTAGTGTTATACTATTATTGTACGATTGGATTGATGTACAATAATGTATTTTGACACTCATAATTATTCTCCCGTGATAATCACATACTTTAACTTACAAACTATAAGTAGAACACGAGTCAAAATGCAGCGAAGAGGCGCCACACGGCGCTTTTTTTGTTGCCTAATCAGGATGGCAGATTTGGTAGAATTTTGGTACAATAATTATATTGGACCATTAGCTCAGTTGGTTAGAGCAGATGGCTCATAACCGTCCGGTCGTTGGTTCGAGTCCAACATGGTCCATTGTAAGCAAGTGTCAACATAGGCTTTAGCTTGTTCTTTTGAATAAGTTGGTTATTCAGATAATAGGGGTGACCTAACTCGGTACATATTTTGTTGTGGCGGTACAAAGCGCGAGACATTCAAGACGATTAAATCTAAAAAGGAATTATTAATGCAGCGATATTTTCTAAAACGTTCTATCAATGACGAGATAATTAAATTGACTCGTGAGGATGCCGCATTTAATCATTTTGGTCGTGTGTTACGGGCACGTATTGGCACAAAAGCTGAGTTTGTGGATAATAATCAACAACTTGTCATTGGTCAAGTGACAGATATTGATACAAATCATATTGCCCTTGAGGTAATTGCACATCCTAATCAAACTGTTGAATTGCCGATTAATGTGACAGTAATTGTATCGCCATTAAAAAATGATCGCTCAGAATGGTTCGTTCAAAAAATTACAGAATTAGGTGTTGCGCGCATTATTTTTACAAAGATGTCGCGCACTGTTGTTGATTGGGGCAAGCAACGGGACAAAAAGATGTCTCGGTTGCAAAAAATTGCGCAAGCGGCTGCCGAGCAGTCACACCGCCTGTGCATCCCCAAAATTGATTTTTTGACATGGCAAACGGCAGCTCATTTGCAAAAAGATGTAGGTATAGTGGCTTGGGAAGAATCGGCAAAAGAGGGGGAAACAGCTGCTTTTATCAATTCGGTTAAGCATGTGCCCAATAGTGGTCACGTCGTTTTGGTATTTGGACCAGAAGGTGGATTGACAATAGATGAAATTCTGACGTTAACTCAGCTAGATTTTGTTTCTGCTGGATTAGGTCCGCGGATACTGCGCGCTGAAACTGCACCACTCTACGCTCTGTCCGCTATTAGTGTCTTGCGTGAGTTGCAGTAATAGCGTACAATATAATAAACAGATGAGACTATTTTAAGGCGGGTGCAATAATGATGGAAAAATTTATAAAATATTATGGCTATCAATGGCTCGCAGCAATTGTGTTGGGCATTGTAATACCTTTTTTAGGCAAAGTTACTAGTATGAGTGGTCTGCACAAAGTGATATTTTTCTACCTGATACTTAATAGTATTTACACTTTGTATTTAGGCTATCAAGTTCGCAAACGCGGATACTCACCGCTTGTATTGCTGTTTTTACCGGTGCTATTTACAGCGATTTCGACATTGTTGTTGGACTTAGTATCACATGAGTACGGTTTTTACTTTGGATTAATGTATATTGTCCTTAGTTTATTCACTTTCTTTGGAGATACTCGTGACGACCCTGATGAAAACCAAATTCCTGTTGAGGCTGGCTTCCACAATTTGACTGATGATTCAGGGGATGATATTCAATTACCCGTTGACGGCGGTTTTAAATCCTAATTGGTTAGAGACATTTTTCATATGATATTTAGAAAAAGCGCGATAATTAGCGCTTTTTCTGTTACACTAAAATAAGGTAATTTGGTAAAGATCATGCAAGAGCATGTGATTTATCAAGTTTTTAAATTGGAGGATCTTAACGTGATTACAGTCGCAAATATGAGTTTTAGTTTTTCAGGACCAAAATTATATCAAGATGTTAACTTGAAGTTGACGCCTGGCAATACATACGGCATTATTGGTGCTAATGGTGCTGGAAAATCAACTTTCTTAAAGTTACTTCAAGGTGAGTTACAGCCTACCGAAGGAACTATTACAATTGGTGATGGCGAAAGAATGTCTTCTTTACAGCAGGATCACTTCGCTTTTGATGACTTTACAGTATTAGATACTGTTATTCAGGGTCATGAAAGACTTTATCAAATTAAAACCGAGATGGACGCTATTTATGCCAAACCCGATTTTAACGATGAAGATGGTGTTCGAGTGGCTGATTTAGGTGCGGAATTTGAAGAGCTAGATGGCTGGAATGCTGAAGTAGAAGCCGGACAATTACTCAGTAAATTAGGCATCGGCGATGACATGCAGTACACATTAATGGGTGAGCTGACTGAAAACGATAAAGTCAAGGTATTATTGGCGCAAGCGTTGTTTGGTAATCCGGATATCCTAGTTTTAGATGAGCCAACTAATGGACTAGATGTTCAAACAATTAATTGGTTAGAGGATTTTTTGGCTGATTTTCCTAATCTGGTCATCGTTGTATCCCATGATCGTCATTTCCTGAATGCGGTCTCTACTAATATTTTGGATGTTGATTTTGGTAAAATCACACCATTTGTTGGTAACTATGATTTCTGGCGCGAGTCTTCTGAATTAGCACAACGCCTAGCCTCACAACAGAATGCAAAAAAAGAAGAACAGATTAAGCAGCTACAAGAATTCGTAGCGCGCTTCTCTGCGAATGCTTCAAAGTCTAAACAAGCGACTGCTCGAAAGAAGCAACTGGACAAGATAACTCTGGATGATATCAAGCCCTCATCACGAAAATATCCGTTCATCAATTTCCCATTAAATCGAGAATTGGGAAATGATATGGTTCGTGTTGAAAATGTTTCCAAGACAATTGATGGCGAAAAAGTATTAGATAATATTTCTTTCATTGGTCGCCCGGGAGATAAAATTGCTATTTTGTCTCGCTCTGATTTAGCAACCACGACTTTGATGCAAATCATTGCAGGCACTTTAGAACCGGATGCGGGAACTGTTACTTGGGGTGTGACCACATCTCAGTCCTACATTGCGAAAGATTTGAACGATAATTTTGAAAATCAAGACTTAACCATTTTAGATTGGTTACGTGATTTCGCCGAAGAAGAACAAAAAGATAATACAAGTCTACGTGGCATGTTAGGGCAGATGTTGTTCCGAGGAGATGATTCATTGAAGCAAATTAATGTTTTGTCTGGTGGTGAAAAGGTTCGCATTGTCTTAGCCAAAATGATGTTGCTTAAAGCAAATGTTTTGCTGATGGATGATCCGACAAATCATTTAGATTTGGAATCAATTCAGTCACTTAACGATGCGGTCGTTGCTTTTAAGGGTTCAATCATTATGACATCACACGATCATGAGTTCTTGGCAACAACCGCTAACCATGTGATTGAAGTATCTTCAAAAGGTGCTGTTGATCGCGTGGACACAACTTATGATGAATTTATTAATAACGATAGCATTCAAGATAAAGTCAAAGCCTTGTACTAAGGTATCTCTGTTGAAGAATCATTGTTAAAAAGAATGTAGTCGTTAAAATTGTAATCGAGGTAATTTAAAGTGAATATTGGAATTGACAAAATTGCTTTTTATACACCAGAATATGTGCTAGATTTAGTAACATTGGCGAAAGCAAGAGGTGACGAACCGGATAAATATACGATTGGTATCGGTCAAGATGAACAAGCTATCATACCTAATGATGAAGATGTCGTTACAATGGGAGCTAATGCAGCGAGACAAATCGTTGACGATCAAGAAAGAAAAACTATTGATATGGTTATTTTTGCCACAGAATCGGGTATTGATAATTCAAAGTCGAGTGCTGTTTATGTTCAAAAATTACTACATTTATCTGAGTTTGTACGAACGATTGAACTTAAACAGGCTTGTTATGCTGGAACCTTTGGCTTGATGCAAGCACGTGATTATGTAGCTGCTCATCCAGATAAAAGAGTTCTTGTTATTGCCTCAGACATCGCGCGATATGGCTTAGCAACTGCTGGAGAAGTCACACAAGGTGCCGGCGCTGTGGCAATGATCGTGGCTACTAATCCGAATATTACGTTGATTAACGGTGACTCTGTCTACATGAGTCGAGAAGTAGCGGATTTTTGGCGACCCGTTGACAGGACTGAAGCACTTGTCGATGGTCATCTGTCTACTGAAGTATACAAAGAAATGTTTTTGACCCTTTGGCAGCGTTATAAAAATCAAACAAAGCATAGTTTGAATGATTTTGCTGGATTTGCATTCCATTTGCCTTACACTAAAATGGGTAAAAAAGCTTTAGATCAAATTATTTTAGAGGCTGATGAGTTACAACAGAAGCGTTTGCTCAATAACCTAATTGCGAGTCAACAATTCAGCCGGCATGTTGGTAATTTGTATACTGGTTCAGTTTATCTCAGCTTTTTGTCTCTGCTCAGTCATTCGAAAGATTTGAAGCCAGGTGAAAAAATTGCCATTTTTAGTTATGGTTCTGGGGCTGAAGCTGAGTTATATTCAATGACACTGCAATCAGATTTCAGGTCTTCGATTTCTGCAGCATCAGTTGCAAAACAATTGTCTGAAAGACAACAAGTGTCTGTGGCACAATATGAAAAAATATTCCAATCACAGCTATTCGATTCTCATGTCGACGTGATAAGTTCAGCTACCAAAAAGCATCATTTTCAATTCCTGGGCTGGCAAAACGGTGAACGACAATATAGCTAAAAACGTGTTTTTGAACACGTTTTTTTGTTAAAAGAATTACTAGTCGAATACTTAGCTATCTGTTAGACTAGTATTATCAATAAAAATGGAGCAAAAAAATGGCAAAAAAAATCTACTTGGCGAGTCCCTTTTTCGATGAAGAACAAATTGATCGTGTATCGCGAGCTGAATCTGCTTTAGCCAAAAATGAGACAGCATCCTCAGTATTTTCACCTAGAGAACATCAACATGAAGAATTTGAAATGTTTTCTCATGAATGGCGAATCGCTACGTATGATGGTGATGTTGACGCTATTAATGATGCTGATATCATGGTGGCTGTGATTGACTATGTTGGGCAGGAAGTAGATCCTGGAACAGCATGGGAATTCGGATATGCAGTTGCGAACAATATTCCGGTAATTGTTGTTAAAGAAAAAGAAGGAGCGGTCAATTTGATGATGGGTATTCCATTAACTGCTTACTTGACAAGTGTTGACGACTTAGCCACTTATGATTTTGATGCCGTAACAGAGATTCCTTTTACTGGTGAAATTTTTTAGATTTGGTCTTGACATAGAATACAAATGAAAGCATTAGTTATCCGACAGCCATACGCTTCACAAATTATGGTTGGTTCCAAAAAAATAGAATATCGCTCTTGGCATCCTGGTAACGTCACAGATTTTCTAGTTGTTTCATCTGCAAAATCACAAAAAGGAACCTTTGACTTGATGTTGCCAAAACGTACTGCATTAGCAACGGTACATATTGATCGAGTTAGTCAGGATGGCGATATTTATGCTTGGCATTTAACAGTGACATCTTGGGTTAAGCCGTTTTTGGTCAAAGGTAAACTAGGTTGGTTGTCAATTGATGATCGTTTAATTTATCGAAATACCGCTGTGCTAGCGGATTTGAAATCCTATCGATGTGATAAAATCGTATCAAGTCGGATTGCACCATTTGAGAAACAACTATCTGCAATCGCCATGTCACAGATGCCAAAAACTTATGCTAAAGTTTTGGCGGATTCAGGATTAGACGAGCTTTATAAGCTATGGCAAACTCGCCATCAACATCGTTATTAGAATAATTATATGAAATGGAGAATCATTATGAGTAAAGCGGTTATAACAGTTGTGGGGCAAGACAAGCCAGGTATTATTGCAGCTGTGGCTAGCAATTTATCAAAACATCATATTAATATTTTAGATGTTTCTCAAACTATCATGCAAAATATTTTTACCATGAGTATGTTAGTCAATTTGGAAACATTGGATGAACAATTCAACGCCTTACAAGACGAGTTAAATCAACTGGGTGATGAATTGGGTGTGACAATCCATACACAACGTGAAGAAATATTTGAAACAATGTCACGTGTTTCGACGCAAGACCAATCTTTCTGAGTACGATAGTTGCGTCTATCTCAGCACAGTTTACTGGAGAAAAAATGGAAACAAAGCAAATACTGGAAACAATTCAGATGGTTGAAGAAGAACATCTTGATATTCGTACTATCACGATGGGCATTTCTTTATTAGATACTGTGGCGGGTGACCCGAAGGCTACCGCCCAAAATATTTATAATAAAATTACAACTTACGCTAAAAATTTGGTGTCAGTAGCTGAACAAATTGAACGTGAATTCGGCATACCAATTACTAATAAACGAATCAGTGTCACGCCAATTGCTTTGATTGCTGGTCACGCAACACCTGATGAGATGCTGTACTATGCTCATGCCATGGATGATGCGGCCAAAGCTGTCGGGGTTGATTTTATTGGCGGATATTCGGCATTGGTTCAAAAGGGATTTGCTAACGGTGACTTAGCCCTTATTCAGTCAATGCCACGTGCTTTAACTGAAACTGATTTGGTCATGTCAAGTGTTAACATTGGCTCAACCAAAGCTGGTATTAATTTAGATGCTATTAAATTAATGGGTGAAACGGTGATGGCAATCGCGGAGAAGTCGGATACCGCCAATGCTAAGTTGGTTATTTTTGCCAATGCGGTTGAAGATAATCCGTTTATGGCAGGTGCTTTTCATGGCGTCAGCGAGCCTGATGTAGTCATTAATGTGGGTGTTTCAGGCCCTGGTGTTGTTAAACGTGCCATCGAAAAAGTTAAGGGTGAGTCGATTCAAGTTGTTGCTGAAACTGTCAAACAGACCGCGTTTAAAATTACACGTGTTGGTCAGATGGTTGGTGCTTTGGCTGCCCAACGTCTTGGTGTTGAATTTGGGATCGTAGATCTAAGTCTAGCACCGACCCCAGCGCGCGGGGATTCTGTGGCAGAAGTACTGGAAGAAATTGGTCTTGAGCAAGTAGGTGCCCATGGCACAACGGCGGCATTGATGTTACTTAATGATGCTGTCAAAAAGGGCGGTGTGATGGCTTCACAGCGCGTTGGTGGTCTTTCAGGTGCTTTTATTCCGGTTTCTGAAGATGCTGGCATGATTGATGCTGCTAAAGCGGGGGTATTATCATTGGCCAAACTTGAAGCTATGACTTCAGTTTGTTCTGTCGGCTTGGATATGATTGCTATTCCAGGAAACACACCTGCTACGACGATTAGTGCTATGATTGCTGATGAAGCGGCAATTGGCGTACAAAATAATAAAACAACGGCCGTTCGGATCCTGCCAACGTTGGGCAAGGACGTTGGTGACATGGTCGACTATGGTGGTCTTTTAGGTACGGCACCAGTTATGCCAGTTGTTGAAAAATCAAGTGCCGATTTTATTAATCGCGGTGGGCATATTCCCGCGCCAATTCATTCGTTTAAAAACTAAAAAGATGAGAACCTTAATTGGTTCTCATCTTTTTAATTTTTGGTTTTGTATTGCGGTTGAGAATTTGAAATTGGATTTTGATTAGTATCTGTTGCTTTCACAAACATTAACGCAATATAGACGGATAAGATGATGATAATTAGTGCCGCTAAGACACGCAAGGGATGATAGAAAAAGTTTTTTATGCCACGCAGTAGTTTACTATGAGGTCGATTTTGTGTTTGGTTGCTTTCTGTGATAGAAGCTTCAAGTGCATAAGCAAAACTTGCATTATCAACTACTTTAGATTTTTCTTCATAAGGGACAATTGTCAATTCTCGTGTATCTGACATTTTGGTAGGACGCTCACGGCGCAAGTCACGGTTGTGCAAAATGTTGTTGCGAAAATTAGCAATCACAATAAGTGTCTTGTTTTGTAAAGCCATTAAGCCGCTACGTAACTGTTCTAATGGGGTTGTCATTGGTACTTTCATCAGCAAGTCTCCGTTCACAAAGTATAGTTAGATGATTAGTATTTATAGTTTTCTATTTTCACTATACGATATTTCATTTAGAGTTTGGGTAATTTTTGTATATCCTAAACAAATTAAAATGTTCTTAAACATTCAAAGGCGGGTATAATTGAGGTATGACAACTAGAGAAATAGAACTTTATCATGATTATTTACAAGCGGAAAGGCAATACTCACCGCAAACCTTAAAAGCATATCTTACTGACATCACTGAATTTGAAACATATTTGTCTGAAAATGGCGGATTTACAAAATTCAAAGAAGTTCAGGGACTCGATGTCCGTGTTTTTTTAAATGATCTTTACGAACATAATTTAGCACGAACAACCATTTCGCGTAAGATTAGTAGTCTTCGTATGTTTTATCAATTTTTGATTGCAAATAAGTTTGCTTTGGATAATCCATTTGATAATGTGGCTTTAAAAAAGCATCAAAATCATTTACCTGAGTTTTTTTATGAAAATGAAATGCAGGAGTTGTTTGATGTGGCCTATGACCATTCAGATAAGCTTTGGCAACGAAATGCCGCTTTATTGGAATTTTTATATGCCACGGGTGCTCGCGTGGCTGAAATTGCTAATTTGCAACTGGAACAAGTCGATTTTTCACAACGGTTAGTTCTAATTCATGGAAAAGGTAATAAAGACAGATATGTACCTTTTGGTCATTTTGCAGCAATAGCGCTTTCAGCTTATATTGATGGTTTAAGATCAGAGTTAACAGCAGGCATGGACCACCGTGTCGTTTTTGTTAATCATCGTGGACAACCCATCACAACCGCAGGCATCACTTATATTCTTGAACAACTCATGAAACAATCATCATTAACCGGCAAAATTCATCCTCACATGTTGCGACACACTTTTGCGACACATCTGTTAAATCACGGTGCGGACATGCGTACAGTGCAAGAATTATTAGGTCACGTTAATCTTTCTACGACGCAAATGTATACACACGTTACTCGAGAAAGTTTGCAGAAAAATTATCAAAATTTTTTTCCGCGCGCAAAAAAGTAAACGCTTCACAAATGACAAAAAACAAGGTAGAATTATAGTTATGATAACTCTTGAAAATAAAAACCTAATTGTAAAAATCAATGAAGAAGGTGCCGAACTAACTAGTGTTTGGCATAAAGATGCTGAGTTGGAATATATTTGGATTGCTGATCCTAAATATTGGGGGCGTCACGCTTCTAATTTATTTCCAATTGTTGGTCGCCTGCGTGGCGATCAATTTAAAGTGGCAGGTGAAACTTATTACATGAATCAACATGGTTTTGCCCGTAACATGGTGTTTGACGTTGTTGAGCAAAGCGAGAATAAAGTTGTTTTCCGGATTGTAGATACGGAAACAACGCATCGTGTTTTTCCTTTCAAATTTCAGTTAGATATTAGCTATGAATTAAGCGATGATGATACATTACATGTTGCTTATATTGTTCACAATCCAGACACTGAGGAATCGTTGTTCTTCAGTGTTGGTGGACATCCAGCTTTCAATTTACCACTTGACGGCGGTAAATTTTCCGACTATTATTTGTCAATTGAACCGGAAGTCACATATGATCGTGTTCGACTTGTGGGACCATATTCAAATCCTAATAATCCAACGCCGTTTAATGCAAGTATTCCGCTTCGTTTAAGACAAGAGGATTATCATGATGACGCGATTATTTTGAAGCTAGATCGTCAGAAAACATCATTTTTGTTAGCGCGATTGGCTAATCAGCACGGTTTACGCATGGTTTTGGATAATGCACAATATATTGGTGTGTGGACACCAGCCGGCAAACAAGCACCGTTCATTGCACTTGAACCATGGTGGGGTATTGCTGATACTGTTGACGCTAGTGGTAACTTCAAAGAAAAGTTTGGCGTTAATGTTTTGGCAGCAGGTGATACTTTTGAAGGTACCTACAGTCTACAATTCTTTTAAAAAATCAAGACGTTTTAGCAGGTAGAGTTAATTTATTTTTTTATGAGAATTTAATTAGTTGTTGACAACTTTATTAAATTCCGTTATGATAAATAACATCAAATATTAAAGGTTAGGAAAAAATGAACAATACAATCTTAAATAACAATAGCTATTTTTACTTCTGGTTTATGTAAACCCGTCGCACGCCTAGTGTGTCGGGAACGACGCACTTAGCGACCAGAAGCTTTTGAAGGTTGAGTCACTAAGTTGTAATAAACACTTAGTGACGTTCTATTTTTTCAGATAATGAATTTTCTGTTAAACCGAACTAAGTGTTATGCACTTAGTTCGGTTTTTTATAATACGGAGAATAATATGACAACAAATAATAGCATTGAAACGCAGACAATTAACACGCTACGGCTATTGTCGAATCAAATGATTAGCAAGGCTGGATCAGGGCACCCTGGTATAGCGCTTGGAGCAGCACCTATTTTATATGAATTGTATGCTAATCAACTCGTCATTAATCCACAGAATCCGAAGATGATTAATCGAGATCGTTTTGTCCTCTCTGCTGGACATGGTGCCGCATTACTGTATGCAACCCTGCATGTCGCCGGTTTTAATATTTCTAGTGATGATCTTCAGTCTTTTAGGCAACCTTATTCAATAACTCCGGGGCATCCAGAAGTTGGCGTAACGCCAGGTGTGGAAGCAACAACTGGTCCCTTGGGGCAAGGTCTTGGAATGGCCGTTGGCATGGCGATGGCGGAGGAACATTTGCGGGCTAATCACCCTGAGGTAATTAATCATTATACTTATGCTTTGGTTGGTGATGGTGATTTGATGGAGGGTGTTAGTCATGAAGCAGCGTCACTAGCCGGACAACAACAGTTAGAACGCTTAATTGTTTTGTACGATGACAATAACGTCAGCTTAGATGGACCAAAAAACCGTGCTGATGTGACTGATAACATTGTCCGATTTCAAAGCTATGGTTGGCAAACGTTACTAGTTGATGATGGCAATGATTTAAACGCAATCCATGACGCAATTGAAATGGCAAAAAAAAGTGACAAACCGTCCTTAATTGCAGTTCAGACAGTTATTGGTGATTTTGGACCATTTGCTGGTTCCAATAAAGCGCACGGCACACCGCTTAAATCAAGTGAATTGCTGGATTTGGCTCATAATTTGAATGTGGACATTGATAACTTTAACGTATCAGCTAACCTACTGGCTGATATGAAAGACAGAATAATGAGACGTTTAAATCGAGAGAAACAACCATCTCTTTCGGCCATGCAAGTTTATGAGGCGACAACAGCAACTAATAAATTAAAAGTACCAACAATTGATGATGATTTGAAACAACAAGCTGGTCGTAAAATTTCTAAGCATGTCTTGCAACAATTTGCCAAGCAACTACCCAATTTGTGGGGCGGTTCAGCTGATTTAGTAGCTTCCACGAACGCTGAAATTGTTGGAGCAGATTTGTTTAATGCACAAAATCGTGCCGGTCGTAATATTGCGTTTGGTGTTCGGGAGTTTGCGATGGGCGCAGTGATGAATGGTATTGCGTTACATGGTGGCACAAAAATATTTGGCGCAACATTTTTAGCTTTTTCTGATTATATGAAGGCCGCAATCAGATTGAGTGCACTTCAAAAAGTACCTGTGATTTATGTTTTCACTCATGATAGCATAACGGTTGGCGAGGACGGTCCCACACATCAACCTGTCGAACAACTAATGGCGTTACGTTCTATTCCAAATGTCGAGGTTCTTCGACCAGGGACGGCCAATGAAATAGCATTAGCTTGGCAACAAGCTTTGACTTCAATTGACAAACCAACAATCTTGATTTTGAGTCGTGGTAATTTAGGCACCCAAGGTAATGAAGTACAAGCCAGTAATGCTCAGAAATATGGCGCATCAGAAATTATTCATAACGAACAGGCCAAAATCAATTTGATAGCTACGGGATCAGAAGTTCAAATTGCCATAAAAGTCAAAGAATTATTGCCATTTCCTGCAAATGTCATCAGTATGCCCAATTTAAGGAAATTTCAGTCATTAGAAAAATCTAAAAGAAATAACATTGTCGACGAATATACTGCAAAAAATGTCATAATAGAAGCAGGAACTTGTCTGGGGTGGCGTGAAATTGCGCAGGATAATGGGCTGATTTTTGGGCTTGATGATTTTGGTATGAGCGCTGCACCAGACATTGCGTTACGCGAATTGGGATTTGACGCTCACGCAATCAGTGCACGAATTATTGAGGACGTAAAATGACTTTATATGGTTTATTGGCTTATCCAGCAGGACACTCATTATCACCAAAAATGCAAAATACAATGATAAATGCAGCTCAGATTGATGCCTATTATCAAGCGTTTGATGTAGCACCACAATTATTTGAGCAGGCGATTGTTGGTTTAAAAACGTTACAAATCAATGGATTTAATGTTTCAACGCCATATAAAAATCAAATTATCAACTACTTGGATGATATTTCACCGTTGGCACAAAGATTACAGGCTGTTAATACCGTGAAACGTATAAAAAACAGACTAGTGGGCACAAATACTGATGGTGATGGTTTTTGGCAAAGTATTAAGCGTCAACAGCCTAAAGAAAATATTGTAGTCATCGGTACTGGTGGTGCTGCTCGTGCCATTATTGCCAGTGCACGAGAATATGGGGTCAGAAATATATCTGTTTTCAATCGTGCGCATCAAAATTGGTCGCAACGCGAGACTGAAATTGCTTATTTGAGTCAAGGCATCGGACACTTGGAAGATTTGGCTGACAATCAGGCTTTAACGCAAGCATTACTTCAAACAGATATGTTGGTCAATGCAACAACTGTTGGCATGAATGATGCGCGAACTTTGCTGACAGATTATCAATTATCACTCATGCCTTTGCATAGTCTGGTAGTTGACATCATTTACCGCAATCAGCAGACTGTTCTTTTAAAATCAGCGTCGCAACGTGGATTACTAACGATGAATGGCATACCGATGTTAGTTAATCAAGGCGCACTAAGTTTTGAATATTGGTTTGACCAGCCAGCCGATCGCCTCTTAATGGCAAAAGCCATTACATCTTAAAAACATTATTATAAAAAGTGGAGAATAAAACATGATAATTATTGCAAAATCAACAGTAGCTGCTCAACATATTGCTCAGGTGTTAGATCATCAAAATCCAATTAAACCAGTGTTTGTTCATGATAACCGTGTTGCTTTAGCAGGTGTCAAGACTTTACCTGAAACTGAGTTAAAGGAGGTAAAATCAGAAATTGTGGAGATTATTACCAACCATCATTCAGCAATTAAGTCGTCACGTGACTTTCATCCCGAAGATACAATCATTAAAACACCTCACAGTGTCATTGGTGGACAACATTTCACATTCATGGCAGGACCTGATTCAATTGAGTCTCCAGCTCACGTTGAGGCGATGGGAAAAGCAGTTAAAGCAGCTGGGGCTACCGTGCTACGCGGTGGCGCATTTAAGCCTAGAACCTCGCCATATTCTTTCCAAGGTAATGGTGAAGCAGGGTTGAAAGCCCATCGCGCTGCCGCTGATGCCCTCGAGATGGATATGGTGACCGAGATTTTGGATACCCGAGATGTTGATTTGGTAGATTCATATACTGATATTTTCCAAGTTGGTACACGCAATATGCAAAACTTTGCATTGTTAAAAGCATTAGGAAAGAAGCAGAAACCAGTTGTCTTAAAACGTGGTATGTCAGCTACGATTGACGATTTGTTAAACGCTGCAGAATACATTGCTGCAGGTGGCAATGATCAAATTATCTTGATGGAGCGCGGTATCCGTACTTATGATAATAAATACACACGCAATACCTTAGACGTCTCTGCAATTCCTGTTTTGCAATCGTTGACGCACTATCCGATTGTAGCTGATGCTTCTCATGCGGCTGGTGTCTCTAAATTTGTGGCACCCCTAGCATTAGCTGCTGTGGCTGCCGGTGCTCAAGGCCTTATGACAGAAATTCATGATGATCCTGCACATGCCTTTGTTGACGGTGCGCAAGCTTTGACGCCAGATGAATTTAAGCTGTTAGCAGACAGGATACGTCAAATTCGGGAGGCAATTAAATGAGTCAAGTAATTGTTGAATTAGCAACAAAAACTTACAAAGTTAAGATTGATAAACAACTACACAAGCACATTGGTGAAGAACTGAGTCAAGTTTGGAGCAAACGTAAAATAGCATTGCTGACAGATAGTAATGTTGGACCGCTTTACTTATCAGACACTGAAACGCAATTACGTTCTGCAGGTTATGAAGTATTTTCGCTGACTGTTCCAGCTGGAGAATCATCAAAATCATTGCCTGTTGTTGGTGAATTGATTTCAAAAATGGCTGTGGCAGGCTTCACACGTGGCGATGGTGTCATTGCTCTGGGCGGTGGTGTCATTGGTGATTTGGGTGGTGTGGTCGCTTCCTTATATATGCGAGGCATTGCCTTTGTACAAATTGCCACATCGCTCACCGCGCAAGTTGATTCGTCTGTTGGTGGCAAAACAGCTGTTAATTTAGGTGACACAAAAAATATTGTGGGATCATTTTACCAGCCAGATCTTGTATTAGTTGATGCGACTTATTTGGACACGTTGTCTGATCGTGATTTAGTCGAAGGATATGGGGAAGTGGTCAAAACATCAGCGCTGTCTGGTGGTGATTTTTATCAATTGACCGGTACACTCAAGAGTGTTTCAGACATACGTGATCAAGCACAGACTTTGTCTGAGAGAGCAATTACTTACAAAGCATCAGTGGTAATGGCTGATGAAAAAGAATCTGGGCAACGTCAGTTTTTGAATTTTGGTCATACGTTAGGGCATGCGATTGAGTTACTGGCACATGGTCAACTCCGTCATGGTGAAGCAGTAGCCATTGGTATGATTGCCATTAGTCAACGATTTGAGCGCGACGGAATAACCCGCGTTGGACTGACTGATTCATTGCGTGAGCGTTTGATAGCAGTAGGATTACCAACAACCTCACCGTTGATTGGCACACCTAATTTTTTCAAACATTTAGTGAACGATAAAAAAAATCATGGCGGTATGTTAAATTTAGTTGCACTTGCTAAGATTGGTGAACCAATTATTGTTAAGAAAAATATAGCCGATATGCCGGCATTTATGGAGAATTAATATGCGTTATACAACTGCTGGCGAAAGCCATGGACCGGAAGAAATTGCCGTCATTGAAGGTATTCCGGCTGGATTACATATTACACAAGCTGATATTGATGAGCAACTGGCGCGCCGCCAACAGGGATATGGTCGTGGTGAACGACAAAAAATTGAAACAGACACCGTTACTTTTCTCACCGGTGTTCGCCATCAACTGACCTTAGGTTCGCCAATCACATTAAACGTTCATAACGACGACCATAATAATTGGTCCAAAATTATGGCGCCAGATGATCCAGCAACATCAGAAAATACACTGCGAAAAGTTTTACGTCCACGTCCTGGTCATGCTGATTTAGTCGGTGGCATGAAGTATCGGCATCATGATGATTTGCGTAATGTATTAGAACGATCATCTGCCAGAGAAACAACAATGCGAGTCGCAGTAGGTGCAGTCGCCAAAAAGTTACTATCAGAAATTGGTGTCGATGTTCATGGCTTTGTGGTTAATGTTGGACCCGCTAAATCGGATTTGAATGACTTAACAAAGTACCATGATTTAAACGAATTACGCGTAGTAACAGAGAGTTTTCCAACACGAGCGTTATCTGCTGAAGCTGACGCGGCGATTCGCGAAGTAATCGACCAAACAAAACGTAACGCTAACACGGTGGGTGGTCAAGTTCAGGTAATTGCCACTGGCATGCCAGTCGGCTTAGGATCATATGTATCGGCTGACACTAAATTAGATGCTAAAATTGCGCGCGCAATTGTGGGTATCAATGCCTTTAAGGGTGTTCAATTTGGTGGTGGTTTTGATAATGCTGAAAAATTTGGCGACCAAGTTATGGATGAAATTTTTTGGGATGAAAAGCGTGGCTTCTATCGTGGTTCTGATAATCTGGGTGGTTTTGAAGGCGGCATGACGACTGGTGAGGCGATTATTGTGCGAGGTGTGGTGAAACCAATTCCAACACTTTATCGTCCTATGCAATCAGTTGACATTGATACACATCAAGACCACAAGGCGTCAATTGAACGTTCAGATACGACGGCCGTGACAGCTGCAGCAGTTATTGCTGAGGCGATGGTTGCTATTGAATTGGCCAAAGCGGTGTTAGAAAAGTTTGATGCAGATAATATTGATCGAATGAAAGAACAAGTTGAGCGCTATCGCGACGAAATCAGATCATTTTAAAAATAAGCGGTTTTCACCGCGTACATAAAAATTGGAGACATAACAATGATTAAATTGACACAAGCCCCTAAATCTGGCCTTCATGGTGAAATTATCGTGCCTGGCGATAAATCTATCTCTCATCGCGCGTTGATGTTTGGCGCAATCGCAACTGGTGAAACAAGTATTGAAAATTTCTTGCCGTCTGATGACGTGATGCATACAATGAGAGCTTTTCAACATTTGGGTGTTTCGATTACACAAAATGGCCGACAATTGCATGTTGTTGGACGCGGGAGTAAGCAATTTAAGGCACCAAAACAAGCACTTGATATGGGAAACTCGGGGACATCAACACGATTGTTAATGGGACTACTCAGTCGCCAGCCTTTTGATATCAAATTATTTGGGGATGATTCTCTTAGTCAGCGACCTATGAAGCGCGTCGCAACCCCTCTACTACAAATGAATGCCAACATCGAGTTAGCTGAGAATGGCACTTTGCCAGCTACACTTCATTCGAACAAGACATTAAAAGGGATAACCTACGACATGCCGATTGCTTCTGCGCAAGTAAAAAGTGCTATATTACTTGCGGGTATGCAGGCTGACGGTGTGACTAGAGTGATTGAAAAGTTGCCAACTCGTGACCACACAGAGCGAATGTTAAAACAATTTGGTGGTGTAATTAACAGTAAAAATGGTGTTATTGAAGTGACAAAACAACCAGAGTTATTCGGGCAAAACGTCATCGTGCCGAGCGATATTTCAAGTGCGGCGTTTTTCATGGTGGCGGGTCTAATTACGCCTAATTCAGACATAATCCTTAAAAATGTTGGTGTTAATCCAACGAGAGATGGTGTATTGAAACTGCTAAAACGCATGGGTGCGAGCATCAACGTGAATCAGATACAAAATCAAGGCGAACCAATGGCTGATATCATGGTTAAAGCACAAACACTCCATGGGATTGAAATCACAGCTGAAGATGTTCCCGGCGCTGTGGATGAATTGCCAATTTTAGCATTGGCTGCTACGCAAGCGATTGGTGACACCGTTATTACTGGGGCTGAAGAACTTCGTGTCAAAGAAACGGATCGAATTGCCACAGTGGTAGCGGAGCTAAGCAAAATCGGTGCAGATATTGAAGAAACGCCAGATGGCATGATTATACATGGTAAAACACCATTACACGCGCTTAATGAGTCGGCATTGCTTGACTCTCACGGCGATCACCGCATTGGTATGATGAATGTCATTGCTGCCTTAATTACTAAAGGTGACGTTGTATTGATGGGTGAGGATGCGATGAGCGTGTCATATCCAGGTTTTTTGGAAGATATGAACGCCTTAATGAGAGAGAAAAAATGACAAAAATAGCAATAATCGGTTTAGGTGAGATGGGCGCCTCAATAGCGGCTGTATTATCTCAAAATGCTAATCACGAAGTAACTGGTGTTGATTCAGATACTAAAGCAGTAGACTTCGCTTTAAAAACAGGGATTATAACTAAAAAAGCGTCAAATATCGAACAAATAGCATCGCAAATGGACGTTATTATTCTAGCAACACCAGTGAATATTATTAGCCAACTAATCGTTCAGTTGAGTCATTTGACGTTGAAAAAGCGCGTGATTATTACTGATACGGGGTCAACAAAACGTGAGATTATGGCGTTAGCAGAAAAATTATTAACGCCACAAAATATCACTTTTATTGGGGGTCATGCCATGGCTGGCACGCATAAAAGTGGTGTGTACGCGGCAGATATAAAGCTATATCATCATGTTACTTACTTTTTGATGGCAAGTACCATTAGCACAAGTGAGCCCTTAATTGATTTATTCAAGCCACTAGGCGCAAATTTTAAAACGATGTCAGTTGATGAACACGATGATTTAATGGCTATGATCAGTGATGTGCCACATATTGTTGCTTTTTCATTAGTTAACGCCGCCACTAACCGTTTGGGCGCAGCAAACATGTTCGGACAATATGTGGCGGGGGGCTTCAAGGATACAACACGGATTGCTGCCAGCGATCCAGAATTATGGACAGATGCTTTATTAAGTAATAGTGCTGCTGTTTTAGCTAGTCAAAAACAACTAATAGTTGAATTAGAAAAGTTTAATACGGCCATTATTGCTAATGATCGTTCTAAACTGATGGCAATGATTACTGAAGCAAAAGCGTCACGAGAAACATTATTAGACAGATAATTAGGGAAAAATCATGATTAAAGAACCAGATACACTGATGTTAGTGGGATTTATGGGTGCCGGTAAAACGACTGTTGGCAAGGAAATCGCGCGTCAACATCACTCACGATTTATCGATATTGATTCAGAAATCGAACGTGTTGCAGGACAGACAATTCCTGAAATCTTTATAGAACGTGGCGAGATTGGCTTTCGAGCGCTTGAGACGCAGGTTTTGGCGTCAGTTCAGACTTTTAATGGCGTGGTGGCAACGGGTGGCGGTATCGTTGAACGACCTGAAAATATAGCTGTTTTAAAAAATTCACCCGCAACGATTATTTATTTACATGGTAACTTAGAGAGTACAATTGGTCGGCTCATCATTGAAGGACAGAGGCCATTACTGCAAGAAAAGTCCACCGCAGAATTCTTTGCACTCTGGAAAGAACGTGATCCAAAATATCAAAGTGTTGCCAACATGACGGTAGAAACGGTTGGAAAAACACCAGCACGAATTGCAGCTGAAATCATTGCATTATTTAGTGCAAATGAGGATGAGTTAGCTCTGCTGGAACTTCGCTCACAAATTGATGCCTTTGATCGTCAAATTTTTAAAATCATTGCCCAGAGATTAGAGGTAGTCTCGTCAGTAGCACGATATAAAGAAAAATTTGGATTAGCAACTATTCAAACAAATCGAATGGTTCGCTTGCGAAATGATTTAAAAGCAGATTTCGCATTATCAGAGGACATTACGGATGATATGATTGACGCTGTGATGGCGATTCTCATGCAGGCGGCTATTGACAAAGAAAATCGTCAATTAGATAGGTAAAAATATGAAACTACATACTTTGGGACCAATTGGCACAGATTCACAAGTTGCTGCAACACATTATATGACGAATCAAACTCTAGTTTTGCATGATACTTTTGAAGAAATATTGACACATTTATCCGATTTTAGTGGGGACGAACTCATCATGCCAGTGGCTTTTAGGTCCAATCAGGAGCAAAATCTAAACTGGGTTGATTTCAATTATCTATCATGGGAAAATATAACAATAAAAGCCACATTTTCATTACCATTGATGCCATTAATTGTTGTGGAAAATTTGGCGTATCAGCGAAATATCGCCTTAACACACGCAGCAACGGAAGGTTTGATGAAGCGCTATTTAACTAATGTTAGGTTAGATGATGCTTGGGGACCATCAGTTATCTTTTCTCCTAGTAAAATGGTGGCGATGACTGATTTTATCCATGACCAAGACCGTTTGACTATTATTTCTGCCGATCAGTTTAATAAATTACCTGAGAGTCGTGATTCACGTTACGTCGTGCGACAAACTTTAAAACCACCGATGATTTGGGTGGTGTATCATATTAATTAGTAAGTCATTTTGAATAATGACTCAAAAAAGGATTGAAGGCATGACACTAAGACAACTACTACATATTCCAGCAACTACTGACAAACCACTCATTGCAGTCCCATTGATGTTGGGACCAACTGGCAAACTAACACCTTTTGCCCAAAAATTGCAGGCACAGAACCCAGATATTGTTGAATGGCGAGCTGATTATATTGCTGATGATTTCAGTCAAGCAGTGATGTGGCAGCAGGTAAAAGCTGGTGCGCAGGCGGAACTGAATCAAAAAAATGTCTCGACAATGACTGAAGCTAAAATGCTGGCAGAAATTGACAACGCTAAACAAGAATTTTTGGCAAATTGGCCGATGATGAATCAGCAAGTAATCAAGGAACTGACTGCTGCCGTATTTAACAGTGTTGGTGAGTTTCCAGTATTGTTAACTTATCGCACTCAGTCTCAAGGTGGAAAAGGTGAAATGTCACCAGTTGAAGTAGCCACATTTTTAACTTTTGCTTTACAATCTGGTTACCCTTTTGCTGCCGTGGATATTGAATATACAATGCCTGAAGAACTGCGCGCGAAGGTGATTACGACTGCACGACAACAGCAGGTACCCGTGATTTTGTCGTATCATGACATGAATCAAACTCCTGATGATTTGCACGCGCAGCTGTTAGATATGGCTAAGCCTGACATTGATATTATCAAATTAGCAGTGATGCCACAAAATGCCAACGACGTTGATCGCCTACTGTTGGCAACGCGGGCTTTCTCAGAATCACAAGATAAGCCATTGATTACAATGAGTATGGGCCAATTAGGTGAAAAAACTCGGATTATTGGTTATCAATTTGGCTCTGAATTAACGTTTGCTACGTTAGACGGGACGCCAATTAGTGCACCAGGACAGATATCGATAAGCAAATTGTTGCAAGCTTGGCAGTAATTTGCTATAATTGTCTTGACCAACTGGGTAGTATCTATCTACCTACCCGCCGCTTCTCCGGAAGCGGCGTTTTTTTGTGTCAATTGATAGCATTATTGGCACGTGAATCGCGTGGTATAATTGATGTACAAAATAGTAAAGGATTTGAAAATCATGAATAATTTTACTTTTAAAAATGTGACAGATATCCGTTTTGGAGAAAATAGACTGGACACTGAGTTAGCAGGTGTAGTCGCACCTTTTGGTAAAAAAGTACTACTGGCTTATGGTGGCGGCTCAATTAAAAAGAATGGTCTGTATGACCGTGTTAAGCGTGCGCTGAAAGATTACGAGATTTTCGAACTTTCAGGCATTGCACCTAATCCTAAAATTGACTCAGTACGTGAGGGTCAACAACTGGTCCAAGAAAATGATATTGATGTGATTATCGCAGTTGGTGGTGGGTCAGTGATTGATGCAGCCAAAGTTATTTCTATCGCCAAAAGTTATGATGGGGATGCATGGGATTTGGTGCTAGATTCCAAAAAAGCGACAGCGCAAATGCCGATAATTGATATTTTAACGCTTTCTGCTACCGGAACAGAAATGAATAAAAATGCTGTGATTAGTAACCCTGAAACAAAGCAAAAATTGGGTACGCGAACATTACGCCAGCCCGATGTATCATTTTTAGATCCAAGTTTGACATTTTCAGTTTCAAAATGGCAGACTGCCGCTGGAGCGATTGATATTTTTAGTCATTTATCAGAACAATACTTTGATCAGTCGGAAGATAGTGACATTTCACGTGGCATGATTGAAGGTATTTACCGTGCTGTTATCAAATGGGCACCTGTTGCGCTGACAGAACCTGAAAATTATGAGGCACGCGCTAACTTGATGTGGGCGTCAACCATGGCATTGAATGGCACAGTTGGACTTGGTAATGTTAATGGCTGGACAGTACACCCAATTGAGCATGAATTGTCAGCGTACTATGACATTACACACGGTGTCGGATTAGGCATATTAACACCGCGCTGGATGAAAAAAGCGCTTTCTGCGAAGACGCTTCCTCGTTTTGCAGCATTTGGGCGCCATGTTTGGGGATTGTCGGGAGATGATGAATCAGTTGCAGGCGAGGCAATCCAGGCCACATTTGATTGGATTAAATCACTAGAAGTGCCAACGACATTACCTGGTGTTGGCATTACCGACACGACAAATTTCAAAGCAATGGCAGATAGTGCTGTTGCCGTTGGTAACCTAACAACGAATGGTTATGTTAGCCTTAATAGTGAAGATGTTGTTGCTTTATTTGAAGCTTCAATGAATAATGATGGCTTTTAACTCTAATTAGAAACTGACCAATGACCATCACCATCTAATTTGAATAGCGGCAGCGTTGCTAAAAAAGTAATGTCATCACGCTGCTCAGCTTGACCTTCAGCTAGAATCGCAAATTTGCCAACAATGTGAGCACCTGCTTGAAATAATATCTTTTCAACAGCTTTTAAAGAACCGCCAGTTGAAATCACATCGTCAACCACCAACACTTTTTTGTTGTGTATTATTTTAGCATCTTTACCATCCAAAACTAGTGTCTGGGGTGTGGCTGTGGTGATTGCTGACGATTTAACGACGAGTGGTGAAGTCATATATGACTTCAGATTTTTGCGTATGACAATGTAGTGGCTATTTCCTGTTTGCCTAGACATTTCTTGAGCAAGTGGGATACCTTTAGTTTCAGGGGTCACAATATAGTCAAATTCAAAATCAATTGCTTTAGACAATTCAACGGCAGCTACGTGTGCTAATTCAGCGTCACCTAGCAGCACAAAAGACGCAATTGCTAGGTCTGATTTGATAGGAACAATTGGGAGGTCACGTTTTAGCTTAGAGATGCTGATTTGATAGCTTTCAGACATAATATATCGGTCCAATCCTATTAATGTTCGTTTTTACGAAAAAAATTTTATATTTTTAATATTCAAATTTTATCATTTTACGAACCATTGGGCAATAATAACAATTTTAGACAATTTTTTGAGGAGAACAGATTAGATCCAAGAGATCTATCCACAAGTGCATGACAAGATATGAATTAACAGAGAAAGAATTAGTTCGACAAATTAATAACGCATTACCAAACATTAAACCTAGGCAAATTAGCGCAACGTTGACCTTGTTGAATGATGCGGCAACCGTACCATTTATTGCAAGATACCGTAAGGAAATGACTGGTAACTTAGATGAAGTGCAACTTCGTCAAATACAGGTTACAAGCAAAAAAATTCAAGAACTGTCCGAACGAAAAAATACAGTCTTACGTGCGATAGATGAGCAAGATAAGCTCACGCCAGTACTGTCTAAAAGTATCATTGCTGCAGAAAATATACGTGAAGTTGATGATATTTATTTACCGTATAAGCAAAAGCGACGCACAAAAGCAATGGTTGCTCGTGAAAATGGGTTACAGCCGCTGGCTGACTGGTTATTGAACCATTTAGGTACGTCTGTGAATGAACGCTTACACGCATACTTTAATGAAACTATAAAGCGTGACGCGGATGCAATTGCTGGTATACATGAAATTTTGGCGGAACAGTTTGGTGAAGATCAGAGTTATCGTCAATGGCTTCGGACTAGAATGATGCGTGATGGGCATGTCTTGTCAACTTTGAAAAGAGGTGGTGAGGCAAAAGATGATACAAAAATTTACGAACAATACTATGATTTTGATGAATCAATTCAATCGTTGAAAGAAAATAAATTTAGAATTTTGGCAATTGATCGTGGCGAAAAGGTTGGCGTATTATCTATTAAAATTGATTTCCCAGCCGCTCGATTATTGCATTTTATGAAAATTAAAATTATTGGTCATCAACAGATTGACAAGGAAAATGTTGAGCTAATCAATTTTGCTATTGAGGATGCCTACAAGCGCTTTATTCAGCCAGCCATTGAACGGGAAATTCGACAAGAATTAACACAAATTGCGCAGCAACAAGCCATTCAAGTTTTTGGTAATAATTTGTATCATTTATTGATGCAAGCACCGTTGAAAAATAAAATTGTGATGGGATTTGATCCGGGCTTTCGAACTGGATCAAAATTAGCCATTATAGATGGTAATGGCAATTTTTTGGTTAAGCAAGTGATTTTTCCTCACTTACCTGCAAGTAAACACGAACGAGATCAAGCCGCGACAACATTTAAAAAATTGTTAAAAGATTTCAATGTTGAATTGGTAGCCATTGGCAACGGCACAGCATCTCGTGAATCGGAAGAATTTGTTGCTGAAAACCTGATAAGGGGTGTTCAGTACACAATTGTTAATGAAGCTGGAGCATCTGTTTATTCGGCTTCTGAGGCCGCCAGAGCAGAATTTCCAGATCTACATGTTGAAGAACGAAGCGCGATTTCAATCGCTCGAAGAGTTCAAGATCCCCTGGCAGAACTAATCAAAATTGATCCGAAATCCGTCGGTGTTGGTCAATATCAACATGATTTGAATGCGAAAGCACTTGATGAGCAAGTTGACGCTGTTGTTGAAACAGCGGTTAATCAAGTGGGTGTTAACTTAAATACAGCTTCAGCAAAATTATTGACGCATATAGCTGGGCTTAATCAAAAATTAGCAGAAAATATCGTGGCTTATCGTCAAAACGGTCGACCATTTACGTTGCGTACACAGTTAAAGGACGTGCCGCGTTTGGGACCTAAGGCTTATGAGCAGGCGGCAGGATTTTTGCGAATTGTTGATGGCAAAAACATATTGGATAATACAGATATACATCCTGAAAGTTATCACATTGCGACTCAAATCATTGATATGGGGCGGTTGTCAATTCATGAATTATCATCTTCAACAGCCAATAAAACTTTAAGTCTTTTGGATAACTCAGACACTGCTGCTAAATTAGGTGTTGGTGTTCAAACACTACATGACATTATTATCAGTTTGCAAAAGTCAGGTCGTGATGGCCGATCTGAAATGGTTAGTGCGTTATTAAAGTCCGATGTATTACATATAGCAGACTTAAAATCTGGCATGAAACTACAAGGGACAGTGCGCAATGTGGTTGATTTTGGTGCATTTGTGGATCTAGGAGTAAAACAGGACGGTTTGGTTCATATTTCTCATTTGAGCAAGAGACGTATTAAACATCCGGCAGAAGTTGTTTCAGTTGGTGATATAGTTGATGTTTGGGTACTATCTGTTGATGAAAAACGTCAAAGGATAGCACTGACGATGTTAGCACCCAAATAAAAAAATCGCATCATTTTGATGCGATTTTTTTAGTCAACTAGAGGTAAAATGTTGACGATTGAAATACGATCACTTTCATCGTTCTTCAATCGTTCGATAATTTCGTTATAGCGGCGCTCGGATAGCGGTTCTTTTTGATCGAAAGTTAAAATTTTGTTGTCGATGTGATTACTAGTGCTTGGGTATTGTTCAATACGATAAATAATCAATAGCTTTTTATAGGCGAATGGTTGTACAATCATGCCTTCAAGCTTTTCTTCGACATGTTCCGTTGCCTGAGTAGTTGCATTTTGTTCGATTTTTGTTTGTGTTTTTTTGAATAGGGCCATTATTTCATCTCCGTATTTTTGGTGAAGTAGGTCGTGAGTCCAGCAACAACATTTTTTGCGATTTTCTTTTGATAACTGGTTTTGCGAATGTACTTGAGATCTTTGTTATTATTGATAAAACCATTTTCCAACAAAACGGCAGGTTGGGTCGTATCTTTGAGGACAATATATGGTGCTGTGTCAACACCACGGTTAGTCAGAGGCATATTGTTGAGACTGTCACTTAATGCTTGAGCTAGGCTTTGACCATTTTTATGATAATAAAATTGAGAAATACCTGAAGCACTCACTGTGGAGGAATCAAAATGAAACGAAATTTGTGCATCTGCCTTATATTTTTCACCAACCAAGGGAATTTTGAGTAGAGGCACAATATTGTCACTGTCTCGGGTCATCAAAACGCGAGCACCACTTGGCGCTAAGGCGGAACGGACTAGTCTAGCCGTTTTTAATGTATAAGTTTTTTCTTTATACTTGCCATTCTTAGATAAGGCGCCGGTATCTGTGCCGCCGTGACCAGGATCTAACACAATGGTAGCTTCACTCAATGCCGTAGCACGTTTCAGGTTAACGGCATTTGCAACCCAACTCGCTACCCAGCCAGTTTTTTCATTATCAGAGCGTCGGACGTGCCACCAACCGTTTTGTTTGTCCAAGATAATCAATTTTGTGCCACGCTTGAGCGAAGCAGTTGAACGATATTGACGACCGGGGCCGGTTCGTAATTGTACATTATCGGGTCGTGTGAAAGTTTCAGTTTTTGAGATAAGCGATACAATTAATCCCACCGTCGTTAATAGGACAACTGTGGTGATAATCACACCAATTAAATTACTAAGTAGCCACTTTTTTACCATAATTATCCTAAAATATGCTTCTTTGCTTGCGCTAATAATTGTATCATATTTCTTTTTAAACGTACCAAGAAGTTTTAAAATCTCATGTAGGTAGTAGCACCACTACAAACTAATTTGACACATAAAAAATCTTTGCTAAGAAAGTTTTGTGTAAACGTTTTCATTATTGTTGAAATATGTTACAATAAATAAGCATAATTCCTAAATTAGGAACAATAGTATAAACAAAGGATTAAAAGAGTAGACGCAGATGTCAAAAACAATGGCAGTAAACGCCGGTAGTTCTTCACTGAAATTTCAATTATTAGAAATGCCCGAAGAAAAAGTAATTACACAAGGTATGGTTGAACGGATTGGAATGCCTGATGCCGTTATTACTATTAAGTATGGTGCAGATATTGAACCTGTTCGTTTGATTGGCGCCGAAGAAGGACAGATTTCGCTCACTAAAAATGGTGGTCAAAAATACGAGCATGTTTTGGCTATTAAAGATCATCATGAAGCCATTGATATCATGTTACAAAAGTTGTCTGATCTGGGTATTATTAAAGATTTTCAGGAAATCACTGGGGTTGGCCATCGGGTAGTTGCTGGTGGTGAGTGGTTTAATCAGTCGGTAGTGGTGACAGAAGAAGTTTTGGCTAAAATTGATCGTTTGGCAGCTTATGCACCATTGCACAATCCAGCCAACGCAATGGGGATTAGAGCATTCCAAAAGCTATTACCTCACGCCACCTCTGTGGCCGTGTTTGATACATCTTTCCATCAGACTATGCCTGAAAAGAATTATTTGTACAGCATACCTTATGAATACTATGCGCGTTATGGCGCAAGAAAATATGGTGCTCATGGGACTTCACATCGATATGTCATGGAACGTGCGGCTGAAAAATTAGGTATACCTTTGAAAGAATTCAACGCCATCTCACTTCATCTTGGTGCCGGTGCGTCTGTAACAGCTATCAAAAATGGTAAATCATTTGATACGTCGATGGGCTTCACGCCATTAGCTGGATTAACAATGGCAACTCGCTCAGGAGATGTTGATCCATCTTTGATTTATTACATTCAAGAACGTGAAGGTCTTTCTAACGAGGAAATGTTGAAAGTGCTAAACACAAAATCTGGATTACTTGGCATCTCAACAATTTCTAGCGATATGCGTGATTTGGAAGACGTTCAAGAAACAAACATTCACGCCAAATTGGCATTGGATATGTTTTATGATCGCGTGATTCGATATGCTGGTCAATATTTTGCTGAATTAGGACGTGTTGACGCTATCATATTTACTGCTGGTATTGGTGAGAATGATCCAGTCACTCGTGCGAAAGTTTTGAATGCCTTGCAATTTGCTGGTGTTGTCTTGGATGAGACGGCAAACAATGTTCGTGGTAAGGAAACAGTCATAACAAAGCCCGAGTCGACGGTTACTGGCTTGTTGATTCCAACAAATGAAGAATTAATGATTGCACGTGATGTTGAACATTTAAAAAATAACTCATAAAAAAAGTTGCCAAATGAATGGCAACTTTTTTTATGCAATCACTTTTAGTTGACCGCGGAATTCCGCAAGGGATGAATAACCTTTTTTGGTTATGATGTCGGCCAATTCATGTTCGAGTCGCTCAAAGACGGCAACACCCTCAATGGCTAGCTGTGAGCCAACTTCTACTAAATCAGCACCACATAAAATATGATCATAAACATCACGCCCAGAAGTAACGCCACCTGTCCCAATAATTTTGATTTCAGGATTTAAACGCAATCGAAGAGCGCGAACATTCGCAAGCGCAGTCGCTTTGACCAGCGTTCCGCCTATACCACCAAATCCGCCTTTTGGCTTGATGACAACAGTGTCGGTATCATCGTCGATTACCAAACCATTACCAATTGAATTGATTGTATTGACAAATGCCAATGGGAATTGATTTAAAATGTTGGCGATGTCATCGAAATGCACGATATCAAAATAGGGAGGTAACTTAACACCTAAAGGTTTTTTGAAAAATGCGAACGCCTCAGTCAGAATCGCTTGAGTAGCTTCAAAGTCATAGGCAGTTTGTGGTTTTCCAGGAACATTTGGGCAAGAAAGATTGAGTTCAACTAAACCACTAAATTCTGAATCTTGTAATTGATGCAACATATCAAGATTTTTTTGCTTTGATAATCCAGCAATTGAAAAGAAAATAGGCTTTTGGCTCTGCTTTTTTGTGACATAGTCCATATAGTAGTTAAAGCCTTCGTTAGGAAGTCCCATTGAATTGATAGTGCCTAGTGTGTTGGGCAATTCATAATAGCGCGGTGCGGGATTTCCGGGACGTAAGTTAGAGGTAGCCGATTTGGTCACCACAGCACCTGTATGAGCTGATGCCAGCACGCTGTCTAATTCTTCGGCGGTTTGACACATCACACCAGCGGCGTTTAGCATAACGTGTTCAAAGTTAAAACCAGCAATTGTAGCAGTTAAGTTCATAGTAGAAAATCCCTTCATTCCTTGTGAAATATTTATTTAATTATAGCTGAAAATATCAAAAATATAAACCCTCAATATAATGATATTTTTGTAATGATTAATGGCAGTTATTCGCAATTTAAGGTTGATTTTGCTAAACTTAAGAATAGATATTTGATATCAAATAAAGATACAATTTGAACGATCTGTGACTTTTTAGTTCGTTGAAAGGCACAATGAATTGACATTTCTGTTTAAAATAGGTGCCCAGAAAAGGAGAGTGAATCATGATTTTTCACATTAATGCGACCATGCCAGAACAAAAATCAGGCATTGAGCATGCTGAAATTCAGCGATTTATGTTATTCAAAAAAAATCATATCGCTCAAAAACTAATTTTACGAGATTGGGATCCTGAATGTCACCGGCAAACCAGAGCAGCCGGCATTGATGATGATGACTTAATCAATATGTTTGATTATTTTCAAAAAGCGACGATTGTTGCAACGCAAAAGTTGACCATTAAAGATCTTGATTTTGGTGTTGTTGACTTAGAATTTAATGATGAGCCACAAAATAATCGATATTTAGTAGTTGATAACAGTAAAAAGCTGGTGGCTCGTGTTAACTATAATAACGCAGAAACACAGCGAGTGAAATCCGTCGAGCTTTTTGATGGTTTTGGTAATTTGTACCGTGTTGATCACTATGATATTCGAGGCTTTAAGTCGCTACAACAATGGTATACCCCGGATAACAAAATTGAATCAGAAACATGGTTAGACGTTCATGGACAGCCAGTTTTGGAAAGCTTTTTTAAAACCACTAAGACAGTTAATCATCAGTCGGAATTGATTCGAACCAATTGGCATTTGACTTTTAACGAAATTAGTTATGACTTTGATACAATAGAAGACTTAACTATCTATTTTTTAGACGCAATTAATCAAACTTTTTTTAATACTTTAGAGCCTAATATCTTTATTTTAGACCGCAGTCATTTAGCTGATTATGGCCTGTTACACCTTAAAAATCCGGCCTATACAGTTTTGCACTTACACAATTCACATGCTGGTGATGCACAGGAACCAATGCAATCTGTTTTGAATAACAATTATGAATTTGCCATGAATGCTTTGAATCAATACGATGCGGTCGTTTCAGCTACGCCGCAACAAACGCGTGATATTAAATTACGTTTTCAACCTAGTGTCCCATTATTCACAATTCCTGTCGGTATTGTTAAAGATACGCTACTACATGCCAAAAGAGTACGTGTTGGAGAGCGGCAATTTGGTAAGGTTGTCGCATTTGCAAGAATCGCTTGGGAAAAGCATTTGGATGACTTAGTAAGAGCTGTCGGAATTGTAAAAGAAGAAATTCCTGAGGTCAGTTTGGACTTGTATGGTTATGCCGATCCGACAGATGATTTCCGAGCAAAGCGTGCTGTTGAAGCAGTGATTGACAAATACCATCTCGGTGATTCTGTCACAATGAGAGGCTATACAACCAATATTGATGCAGTTGAAAATCAAGCCATGATTTATGGCTTAACTTCAAGAATGGAAGGCTTTAATTTGGCAATCATGGAGGGTATTGCTCATGGCTTGATTGCATTGACTTATGATGTCAATTACGGACCAAATGAAATTGTCCAAGATAATATTAATGGCAAAATTGTGCCTTATGGTGATTATCAAGCTATGGCCAATGCTGTGCTAACTGTGCTACGCGACCCCAGATTGGCACAACGCTATTCTGACGGTGCTTATCAATCGGCTGAACGATATAGTGAAACCAATGTTATGGCTGCCTGGCAAAAATTAATTGATGATGCTAATCAAAAATGGCAGCACAAAATAGCGGCGACTAATTTAGGGAGGTAGGTGACAACATGAACTTTTTTATTAGTGAAAATATCTTTTCATTTAACTCTGGCACTGAGCACGCCCAAATTAAACGAACGAAGCTATTCAATGCATTTAATGATGCTGCCAAATATGTGACTCGTAACTATAATCGCCTACTTGATCGCGATCTTAAAGCGGTTGGCTTGACACCAGATGTGGTGTTAAATATGTATGATTTTTTTCAAGGTACGACTGATATTAAAAGAGTAGAGCAAAACTTGCGTTTGCTCAAAATGTTACCTTTGGATACATATCACATTGTAGCTGATGGGCCTAATCAAAGCTTTTTAAATCATAATGGACGTCGAATTGCCACCATTACTGTAATGCCTGAGACAGTGGGATTAGTTAATGAAGTCATTTTTGAAGATCGTGCTGGCAATCCTACCATTCGCGAAAATTGGGATTGGCGTGGATTTAAGTCTAGTGTGGATACTTTCCATCCGGATGGTAGTTTAGCCACACAACGTTTTTTGAACTTAAATGGTGATGTGGTCCTTGAGATAACACACATGGCTATAAATGGCCTCGTTCAACCAACAATGTGGCAACTATTAAATTATCGAGGGCATCATTATCGATTCAATTCAGAAAATGAATTATTGACATTTTTTCTCAATGAAATTGTGAAAAAATATCAAGAGGCGACACTGATTTCTGATCGACGTACGCTTGATGAAGCTGTTGGTAAAGTGAGTGGTGCTAAACAAAAATTTGCTTATTTTCATGATATACATACACCGGACGTTGTTCAGCCACGTCTCGGAGAGCCTTATCCAGTTTATGAAATAGCTTTGTCCCAAAAAAATCAGTTGTTTGATGCAATTTTAGTCCCAACTGACGCACAACGTCATGACATTAAAGCACGTTATCCTAATCTTAATGTGAAAACTGCACCCGATACTTTCATATCGCAGTCAATGCTGACACAATCTCAGACAAGTATTAGAGATCGCGTGAATCATCGTATTTTGTTTTTAGGACGCCTAAGTCCAGAAAAAAATCCTGAAGCGGCGGTACAAGTTTTGTCAGTGACAAGACGTTATGTCAACGATGCAACCTTAGAATTCATGGGTTATCCCGCAAATACAGAGATCGTGCAAAAATTACAACAATTAGCGCGTGATTTGGGAGTTGAATCATCAGTTATTTTTACACCGTATGGTAATTACGAAGCCGTAAAAGAAGCTCTGTCGCGAGCGCAGGTCATTATTGAAACGTCTCATGGTGAGGGATTCGGGATGAACTTGGTTGAAGCGCTGGCTTTTGGTTTGCCAATTGTTTCATATCGGATAAATTATACAACGACCACTCATGAAATTGTCGAGAATAATCGTAATGGTTATGTGGTACCAACTGCGTCGGCAAATATTATGGCTCAGCGAGTAGCAAGCATTTTGAATGATCCATCAAAATGGGCAAGTATGAGCACTGCTTCATATCAAAAAGCCAAGTTCTTTTCAGCCGAAAAAATTTACAATGTTTGGCAACAAGTGTTTAAAAACTAACGAACACCTAATTACTCTGATCTTTCTAGTGCCAATAATTTTTTAACGCGCTTGTCACTATTTGATCAGTTTATTTTGGGTAAAAAAGGTAAAATAGTACCATGAAACAATTTAGAGTAGAAAATTTAAACAGTACGTATGGCGAAAAAGTCTTATTCAAAGATATCTCTTTTTTAATAACGGCGGGTGATAGAATTGGATTGATTGGCGTTAATGGCAGTGGTAAAACATCATTATTGAACGCGATATCTGGCGTGATGCCGGCAGATTCTGGTACTATTACAACCCAAAATGATTATCGCATTGGTTATTTAACTCAAAGTCCAATTTTAGACGATAATGCTTTAGTAATGGATGCTATTTTATCGGGCGAACAGCCTGTTTTTCAGACTATTCGCGATTATGAAACTGCTTTGCGGAAATTTAGCAATCAACCGACTGACGAAGTAATTGCGCAAAATTTTGAAAAAGCACAGGATGCTATGGATCGTGATGATGCTTGGACAACCGAGTCACAAATTAAGACCATTCTAACACAATTGCACATGCCAGATTTACATCATAAAATTAGTGATTTATCCGGTGGTCAGCGCAAACGTGTTGGATTGGCGCAAGTGCTCATTGAAGAACCTGATTTGTTAATTTTAGATGAACCAACCAATCACTTAGACTTTGATTCAATTGCTTGGTTAGAGAAGTACTTAAGTTCATACAAAGGGGCAGTTTTAACTGTTACGCATGACCGGTATTTTCTAGACGCAGTTGCCACAAGAATATTTGAGCTATCATTTGGCGATTTGTTTGAATATCAAGGCAACTATCAAGATTACATGGAAAAAAAAGCTGAGCGAGTTGCCCAAAATCAATTGGCAGAACACAAGCAACAACAATTATATAAACAAGAATTAGCATGGATGAGAAAGTCAGCTCGGGCAAGAACAACGAAGCAAAAAGGACGTGAAAACGCGTTTGCCGAATTGGCGTCACAAGTGGGAACATTACAAACTGACGAAGATGTAACCGTCAATCTAGGGCAACAGCGCCTTGGTAAAAAAGTGATTGTTATAGAACACGCTGGTATTCAGTTTGGCGATAAAACTATTTTGAATGATTTTAATTTGCGTGTGTCTGCTGGTGATCGCATCGGAATTACAGGGGCTAACGGCGCTGGTAAATCAACATTTTTAAATGCGATAGCTGGTCTTGTACCATTGACGAGTGGTGTGATTGAGCTTGGTGATACGGTAAAAATGGCTTATTACACACAAATGACTGAAAAAATTCCAGATGACAAACGTGTGATTGCCTATTTGACAGATGTTGCTGGTTCGGTTAAAGATAAAGATGGCAATCAAATCAGTGTTTCTGAATTGCTGGAACAATTTTTGTTCCCACCCTTTATGCATGGCACTTTAATTCGTAAATTATCTGGGGGAGAAAAGCGCCGATTATACCTACTTAAACTATTATTACAGCAGCCTAATGTGTTATTGCTTGATGAACCAACGAATGATTTAGACATTGGAACGTTAACAGTACTAGAAGATTTCTTGTCAAATTTTGATGGCGCAGTTATCACAGTTTCTCATGATCGCTATTTTCTAGATAAAGTGGCTAATCAATTGTACATGTTTGAGGGTAATGGTGTGGTCAACAGATTTGATGGCCTATTCAGTGCCTACCTAGCAACTCACGAAACGGTAAATCAAGTTAAAGTTAACAAGCCAAAGCCAATAATAGTCAACCAAAGCAACAAAAAAAAGCTCACATATAATGAAAAAAAAGAGTGGGAAACGATTGAAACAGATATTGAAAAATTAGAAAATCGTATTAACGAAATTCCTGATGAAATGGCAACATTTGGCACGGATTATGTCAAGCTTGGTGATCTACAACAAGAATTAGATCAATTGAACAAGGCTCTTGAAAACAAAATGGATCGTTGGGAATATTTAAGTGATATCGTAGAAAGTTCATAATTAATTTATGAGCTTTCTTTTTGTATTTCGTATCATAAAAAAGAGGGAGACAAAATGCAGTTAAAACAATTTTTATTAGCAATACACTTAACTCGTGGTATAGGGCGTGCTGCAGAAGCAAAAATTATATATGCAATTGCGAATGATTTAGCATCCACTCATTACCCTTGGTCTTTGGATGAGGTCTTTTCAGTTATTGAAAATTATCAGCAAGCTGATAATATCAAATCTAGTTATCATCTGGCTTGTAATCAAGCCGAGACAATGGCATCTGACTTTTTGACATATTTTGATGATGAATATCCACCGCAATTGAGAGAAATCTATGAGCCGCCATTAATATTGTTTTACGTCGGGAATTTAGCAGCTTTAAGGTTGCCTAATGTTGCTGTTGTTGGTACGAGAACAGCGACACCATACGGTTTAGCAGTAATGAGGCATCTATTACCCGAAGTAGTCAAATCAGGTATTGCAGTGGTTTCTGGTCTGGCTAAAGGTATTGACGTGATGGCACATCAAATCACTTTTGCCAATTCAGGTGTACCAATTGCAGTTATTGGTACAGGAATTGATATGACATATCCGGCACAAAATCAGTCACTGCAACATCAAATAGGGCAACAAGGACTGTTATTGAGTGAATATCCACCTGGCACTGGTCCACAACGGTCACATTTCCCAGCGAGAAATCGTATTATTGCAGGGCTATCATCAGCGACACTTGTCATTGAGGCACAACAAAAATCAGGTAGTTTGATTACTGCAAACCTTGCCCTTCAAAATAATCGAGAAGTGATGGTTGTGCCAGGTTCAATTTTTTCTGAAAATTCCTTAGGTGCAAATGAACTATTAAGATTTGGTGCAAAAATGGTCACAAAATCAACTGATATCATGGAAAGCATACAATTATTTGACACAATTTGATACACTATATACTATAGAAAACAAATTGTGAGGCATATCTCATTGGCAGATACAAAAACAAAGACAACATCAAAGAAAAAAACAACAAAACGAAAAACATCAAAAGTTAAAAAAAATTTAGTTATTGTGGAAAGCCCATCAAAAGCTAAGACAATTGAAAAGTATTTGGGCAGCACTTACAAAGTTGTTGCCAGTTTAGGGCATATTCGGGATTTGCCAAAATCAACTTTAGGCGTTGATGTTGAACATGACTATGATCCTAAATATATCAACATTCGTGGTAAGGGTGATATTATTAAAGGCTTGCGCAAAGAAGCCAAGGCTGCGAAAGCCGTTTATCTGGCTTCCGATCCGGATCGTGAAGGTGAAGCAATTGCGTGGCATTTGCAACATATTTTAGACCTTGATCCGGAAAAGCCTAACAGAGTTGTCTTCAATGAAATTACGAAAGATACAATTAAGAACGCTTTTAAGACACCACGTACAATTAACCAAGATTTGGTGGATGCGCAACAAGCACGCCGCATCTTGGATCGGTTAGTTGGCTATTCAATTTCACCAATTCTCTGGAAAACTGTGAAACGGGGACTGTCGGCCGGACGTGTGCAATCAGTTGCTTTAGGTTTGATTATTGCACGTGAGCGTGAGATTCAAGCTTTTGAGCCAGAAGAATATTGGACCCTGGATTCCGAGTTTAAAAAAGCACGAAGTAAGTTTAAGTCAGTTTTTTATGGATTCGATGGTAAAAAGCAACCATTACCAGATAACGACAGTGTTCAGTCAATTTTGAAACGCATTGATAAAAATGGTGATTTTGATATTGTTAAAGTTGATGCAAAGGAGCGGAAACGTCAACCACAACCGCCATTTACAACGTCAACGATGCAACAAACCGCCAATACACAGCTTAATTTTAGAACACGTAAGACAATGATGGCTGCTCAACAGTTGTATGAAGGTATTAATTTAGGGCGCGGATTGGGACAAGTCGGTTTAATTACCTATATGCGTACTGATTCAACCCGAATTTCTTCTGTTGCTAAAAATGCTACGGCGCAATTTATTCATGATACATGGGGCGAGGAATACTCTCAACATAAACCAATTCAAGGTAAATTACCTGAAGGCGCACAAGATGCCCATGAAGCCATTAGACCTTCTGATGTAACGCGAACACCAGAATTGATTAAGGACAAACTCACACCTGATCAATTTAAGTTATATTCATTGATTTGGTCACGCTTTGTAGCCAGTCAAATGACGCCAGAAATTTTGGATACAATGGCGGTCACGATTGAGCAAAATGGTGTGATATTTAGAGCTAATGGGTCAAAGACCAAATTTCAGGGCTTTACGAAAGCTTATCCAGCTGCCAAAGTTAAGGATAATGCTTTGCCTGACTTAAATTCAGGAGACAAAGTTAAATTAGCGAAAACTGATCCGCAACAGCATTTCACATTGCCACCAGCAAGATATACGGAAGCCGCGTTAATTAAAGCATTAGAAGAAAATGGTGTTGGTCGTCCTTCAACCTATGCACCAACATTAGATACAATCCAACGAAGAAACTATGTGCGTATTGATGCACGAAAGTTTGTGCCGACCGAACTAGGTGAGATCGTTCAGACGATTGTAGAAGATAGCTTCCCAGATGTTACTAATACCAAATTTACGGCCGCTGTTGAACATGAACTAGATGAAGTAGAGACAGGCGATAAAAAATGGGTGCCGGTAATTGATTCTTTCTTTAAACCTTTCCAAAAAGAAGTTGAAACTGCCGAAAAATCTCTTGAAAAAGTCATTATGCATGATGAACTAGCAGGTATGGACTGTGAAATTTGTGGTGCTCCGATGGTGATTAAGATGGGCAGATATGGCAAATTTTATGCTTGTTCTCGTTTTCCTGATTGCCGAAATACCAAAACAATTGTGCAAGAAATTGGTTTGACATGTCCTAAGTGTCACAAAGGTCAGGTCGTTTCTCGAAAGACAAAGCGTGGTCGGACGTTCTATGGTTGCTCTCGTTATCCTGATTGTGATTTTGTGACATGGGATAAACCAACAGAGAAAACGTTGGCTGATGGTACAACCCCTAAAGAATCAACTGATAAGACGAACAAATCAACGGCAAAACAAAAAGCGACCGAATAATTTTTTTGAAATACGTGCGTTATTTCAAAAAATTGGTCGCTTTTTATTTGAACTTAAATATTGATTTTTTGGGGCGCAAGTAGGAAAAGCCTTCACCTAGTTGTTCTTGGGTGTCAAATACGGAAACAAATGCTTTCGGATCAATTTGATTAATGATATGTCTGACCATGTTGACTTCGGAAGGATCGACAACAGCGTAAACAACGCGCTGATCAATGTGTGAGTAGCCACCCTCTGCTTTTAACAGGCTTGTGCCACGGTCGAGTTCAGACATAATCGCATGGGAAATTTCTTCAGGATATTGTGTGAAAATCATAAATGATCTTGCTGAGTATGCAGCGCCTTGTTGTGTAAAATTAACCACTTGCGCAAATACAAATGAGGCTATCAAAGTATACATCATGTGTACTATGTCGATATAAATTAAAGAAATAATCAGAACAACTGCGTCGAGCGCAAACATTGTTCGACCAATTTGGATGCCTAGTTTTTGTTCTGTAATTCTTGCAACGATGTCTGTACCGCCCGATGTGCCGCCGAATCGAAAGACGATTCCTAATCCTAAACCAGAAACAAAACCTGCCAACAGACCAGCGATTAGCATGTCGTGATCAAGCGCCGGTGGGGTAGGAACAACTTGCCATAACCACAACCAAAATGAAAGCGAAGAAATGCCCCAAATTGTATAAATTAAAGACCGTCTACCAAGCACACGATAACCAATAAATACAAGCGGAACATTAAGCAATAGTGTGGTGTAGGCTGGGTTCCAACCAAAAAGTGCGCGTAGGATTAACGTGATACCAGACACGCCACCTTCTGCAAGTTGATTTGGAATATTGATGTTGATTAATCCCCAACCATAAAGGGCTGTTCCCAGTGCAATCATACCAAGATCACGAACAGAAATGCGTTCTAAATTTGTAACATTCATCGTAAAACCTCGCTAATTTGTTCAATTTCCATGATAACATATTGCTAGTAAAAACATTGTTATGTTTGGTATAATATAGAATAGTAAGAGGTGGATATGGCAGATTATAATTATTATCAAAGACCAAGATTTTATAAAAAAAAGCATCCTATTCGCAATTTTTTTATTGTGTTAGCCTTATTAATTGTTGTTGCTTTAGGCGCTTTTGTTTATATTGGTTATTCTGATTCTCAGAAAACGACAACACCCATTCAACAAAAAGTGTCAAAGAGCAGTACGGTTGAGGAAACAGTGGATTCTAACAGTAGTTCTTCAGATGATTCAAGTAGTAGCAGTGAAACGTCGAGCGAATCTTCATCGTCGTCAAGTGCTTCATCGAGTAGCCAAGATACTGCTGCCGAAATAAAGGAATCAGCCAAACTGAAAGGAAAAACGCTAGCTGAGGCAAAAAAATGGGCAATTGCCCATAATCGCTATTATTCATGGGTTGGCAGTGATAGTGATATTGTTACGAAAGTAACTGATGATGGTCATAACATCAGTTTTGTAGCGTCGAGCACTCAATGATGGTGAACAAGGTTTTAACGATTGCCGGTTCGGATTCTTTATCAGGCGGTGGTATTCAGGCTGATTTGGCTACTTTTGAAGAGTATGGTGTAGTTGGATTGAGTGTCATTACAAGTATTGTCACTGTACAAGCTGATAGTTTTCAAATTTTTCCAATTGACATTAATGTAATAAAAGCTCAATTGGCTTCTGTTATGTCATTGAATCAAATTGTTGCGATTAAGGTTGGTCTTTTACCTACAGTAGACATTATCAATGTGGTTGCCGATTGTTTATCGACAATTAGTATTCCTATCATCATTGATCCAGTGATGATTTTTAAAGAGACTGCCTTAAAAGATGGTAAAAGTGAATTAACTCAGGTAATTCGTGATCGATTATTGCCATTGGCAACAGTTCTGACGCCTAATTTAAACGAAGCAGGGCTACTCACCAATACTGAAATCCATAACGTCGATGATATGAAGCAGGCTGCGCGTCGTTTAGTTGGCGAAGGGGCTAAAAATGTTGTTATTAAAGGTGGTGCGAGATTGTCTGGGGATGTTGCGGTTGACGTTTTATTTGACGGTGAAGAATTTACAATTTTCCAGAATGAGAAAGTTATAACATCACTACCTTATAATAATGGTGCTGGCTGTACGTTTTCGGCTAGTATCGCTGCCAATATGATAGGAAACGATATGCGAGAGACGATACAAGATGCTAAAGCATTTGTTTTGGCGGGTATCAAAAATGGTGTTGCGTTGAATGATGAATTCAATGTTGGCAATGTTTGGCAAGCGGCAAGACGTTTGGGATAAGGTATAGCTAAGCGACAGACGAGTGTCTGTTGCTTTTTAATCTAGTTGTAAGGAAGTAACATGCAAAAGAGCGAGAATCATTTTTTTAAATTTGAACGTGAAGCAACTTCAAATGATTATCAAGTGTTAAACCAAATGCTTGATCATTTTCAAGTGAGCGCTTTTTTCGAAAATAACACAGGGACAGAAATTTTTTACGCTTTTGGATCAAAAAATTCGTGGCAAACATTGCCTCAAAAAGTTAATACGTTGGTGTTCGGTGCTAATACTTTTGATGGTCAGCATTCAAAGGGCGAACTAATGAATGGTTTTTGGTTTGAACCTGAGATTATTGTCTCAATCAGTAATGGTCGTATACAATCCAACGATTTGAATCTGGATAATATCTTAGTAAATTACCAGCAAATCAGCACTACGAAAAGGGTGAAAATTAAAAATATCGTGTCTGAAACAGATTGGGTTGGGCGTGTAGCTGACTTAATTAAAAATCTCAACGATATAGGATGTCCGATGGATAAAGTAGTGTTTGGTCGTCAGGAAATGATTGAATTGTCCGAACAAATTCGCATCTCTTCTCTGCTAGAAGCACTAAAAAAGGAACACGGCGTATATCATGTCATCTTGAAGCGGGAAAATGAAGTTTTTGTCACTGCCACACCTGAACGTCTCGTATTCGTCTCTCAGGGTGAAATACAAACAGCGGCTGTTGCCGGTACTGCACCTCGCGATCCTGATCCAAAACGTGATCACGAATTCGGCAACAAATTATTACATAGTTTAAAAAATCAGCGTGAACATCAGTTTGTTGTTGATAGTATCAAAATGAAATTAGAAGCGATAACAACGCAGTTAAATGTACCATCTAATCCAATACTGTTACAAAATAAACAGGTTCAGCATCTTTACACGCCGATTAGTGGCACATTGTCTGCAAATATGTCTGTCAAAGACCTAGTTGATAATTTACATCCAACGCCAGCTTTAGGTGGTGTACCACAAAAAGAAGCTTTACAATACATTGCGCAGCATGAGCAACAACCTCGTGGCTTATTTGCAGGACCAATTGGTTATGTCACAGCCGATAATACGGGTGAGTTAGTAGTGGGTATTCGTTCAATGTATTGTGAACAGACCCGTGCACGTTTATTTGCTGGCGCCGGTATTGTTGCCGGTTCAGAAGCACAAAAAGAATATGACGAAACGGCGTTGAAATTTAAGCCAATGCTACAATTGTTAGGAGAATTAACGCATGATTGATGCTTTAACATACAATACCAAACACTTAATTGGCGCTTTAGTAGCTGGAGGTGTTAAATATTTTGTCCTTTCTCCGGGGTCACGTAGTACGCCAGTTGCATTATTAATTGCTGAGTATGTCAAGTATCATCCAAATGTGAAACTCTATGTTGATGTTGATGAACGATCAGCAGGCTTTTTTGCGCTAGGAATTGCTAAAACGACATTATCACCCGTGGTTCTACTAGGTACTTCAGGGACTGCTATTACAGAATATACACCGGCAGTAGCAGAGGCATCAGTGTCAGAAGTACCACTGATTATTTTGTCAACTGACCGGCCACAGGAATTACAATATAATGGTGCGCCACAAACATTACCACAGCAAAATATATTTGGAAAATTAACGAAAGCAGATCTCGCTTTTAATTTGCAGGAGACACACCAAGACATAACTGAATATATTGATTTTGCAACACAAAAGTTTGTTCATTTGGCGAATACGGCACCTTGTGGGCCAGTGCAATTTAATTTACCGTTACGCAAACCTTTGATGCCAACATTAGGAAATCAGGATAACGTGTTAGTTAAGCAACTATCCTTTTCAAAACCATCTCAGATTAAAATTGACATACCACCAATCACAGCAAAGCGTGTGTTAATTCTTGCCGGTCCAAATGTTGCAGAATCATATAGCGATGCTTTATTGACATTTTCGCAACCCTACCATGTGCCAGTGATTGCGGATATTTTAAGTCGTGTCCGTACCCCAGAAACGATTCATGGTATTGATTATTTGTTGAAATTTGATCAAGTGACCGACGAGTTAAAACCAGATTTAGTCATTAGATTTGGTAAAACGCCAGTTTCTGCGAAAGTTTTGCAATGGCTAAAGCATGACAATATTGAGACTTGGCATGTTGATTTAAATGCTGGAACTGATCATTCACGACATGTTTCTCGTGCAATTTTAATGCAACCATGTGACTTTTTGAGGCAAGCAAAAGTGGTGCTTAGTGAAGAACAACAAGCGTTCGAAACAAACTGGCAATTAATCAACCAAAATGATAAACAATTAGTACATGAAATGGCGATTGTGTCAGTATTAGATCGTGCTGTATCGCCAAAAACACCGATTTTTGTTGCCAATAGTATGCCCATTCGCGATATGGATGATTTTTTTACGGGTTTTAATACACAAACAATCTATGCTAATCGTGGGGCAAATGGTATTGATGGTGTTATTTCAACAGCTTTGGGGATGAGTGCTACGACAAAACAACGTAGTCTATTATTGACAGGCGATTTGACACTTTTTCATGATATGAACGGTTTAATGATGGCCCGAAATTATCAGTTACCGCTTGATATTATCGTCATTGATAATAATGGTGGCGGTATTTTTTCATTTTTGCCACAGGCTGAAGCAACAGAATACTTTGAAACACTTTTTGGGACACCGTTAGAATTAGACATCAGTAAAATTGCATCATTGTATCAGCTGTCGTACGTATTATTAAAGCAACCGGAAGATCTGCAAAAGGTGCTTAACCAACCAACAGACGGCACGAGAATAATTGTTTATCCAAGTAATCGCACTCAAAATGTGCGTGATCATCAAAAATATATTGGAGAAAGCCTATGGTGATCAACAACTATCCCTATCAGATTTTTCTAACTAAAAATGATGCACGTCCATGTCAGTGGCTACTATTGCATGGCTTTATGGGATCACATCATGACTTTGATGATATCAAATCGGATTTGCCCGGTGAAGTTTTGACAGTTGATTTACTTGGTTTTGGTAGTCGGGTGCCAGAAGTCGTCGATGTGAGTCGTTTTGAGCTGGCTAATCAAATTGATGATTTAAGATCAATTTTGGTTTCACTTCATTGGCAAAATGTTAATTTGCTAGGCTATTCAATGGGTGGTCGCTTGGCGTTAGGATTTGCTTTAATGTACCCCGATTTGGTAAAAAATCTTTATTTAGAAAGCACCACAGCGGGACTCAAAACTGTATCAGAAAGACAAGCAAGAATAACTGCGGACGAGATTAAGGCGCAAGCTATTTTAGAGGATTTTGCAAAGTTTGTTGATGAGTGGTCTCAACTCCCATTATTTGAAACGCAACAATTGTTATCATCATCAAAAAAAGACCATATTCGGCAACAACGCTTGTCACAAAACCCAACAAATGTCGCTAATTCATTACGAAAAATGGGAACAGGGTCACAGCCTGATTTTTGGTCGAAGCTGTCGGATTTAGAAATACCAACGCAAGTGATTATTGGCGAATTAGATAATAAATTTAATGCTATCGCCAATCAAATGGTCCAATTAATTCCCCACGTTCAAAAAACAGTCATTCCTAATTCCGGACATAACACTCATGTTGAGCAACCAAAGTTATTTGTTGAGGCATTAAATGTATCAAATTAAAAGTGTGACACTCACGCCGGTTATTTTGACCTTAAAACAGTCATTTAAAACGGCCCATACAGAAACAAAACGGCGACCATTAACGATTGTACAAGTGACATTATTTGATCATCTGACACAGCAAGACGTTATGGGATATGGCGAAATACAATCGTTTGATGATTTCACTTATGCGCCAGAAAATCAAATCATGAGCTTGTCAATTGTCCAAAATATTTTATTGCCTCAGCTGCAGGACTATCAGTTTAAGTCGCCCGAGGAGTTTGCTGGTCGTTTAAATACGCTAACAGCGTACGGGTCATTTGCTAAATCAGGACTTGAAATGGCAATCTGGGATGCTGTTGGTCATTTGAAAAAGAAATCTTTGCAAAGGCTCATTGGTGGCACAGGAACAAAAGTACCAGTCAGTGTCGCAATTGGATTGTCAGATGATTTTAAGGCTATGATGCAAGCGCAGTACCAACGTCATAAGTTGAAAATTGATGGCGCTACGAATGATTGGCAAAAGTTGATTGATTTATTGCTTGATTACCCCAATCAACATTTTTCTATTGATGCCAATTGTAGCTTTCGTGATGAAGACTTTTCCTTTTTAGCCGCGTTGCCTGATAATGTTGATTTTATTGAGCAGCCTTATAGCGCTAACGATTTTGTTAAACATGCGCAACTACAAGCCCGTATTCAACAACACTTGAGTCTAGATGAATCCGTCAATAATATAGATGATATCGCCACAATGCTTGACTTACACGCCGCCGACGCGCTAACTGTTAAGCAGGGCAAAATAGGGGGCATTTCAAATGCTATTATGGCGATCAAAATGGTTGATAAGCCTTGGATTGGCGGTATGTTAACGAGTGGGTTAGGACGAAGTGTTGATTTGGCGCTAGCAAGTTTGCCAAACATTGCTTTTCCAAGCGATATATCCGACAGTAGTCGCTATTTTGAACGGGACATCATTAAAGAAAAGTTAGTTGTTGATCGTGGTTATATCACAGTGCCAACAGGATTTGGCATTGGTGTGACAATGGATTTTGATGCCATTGCTGATATGCAGTCTGCCAACACAATTAACGTACAATATTAAAAGGAAGAACGCTTATGACAGAAAATTATGCAGAAAAGATGTTGGATGCCTTATCTAGTGGACAGCTAGACACGGCGCAAAAATTATTTGCACAATCATTGCGTCATGATAGTGATGAAATGATTTATAGTTTGGCCGAAGAATTATACGCGTTAGGATTTTTGAATCAGTCGCGCAGAGCCTACAAAAAATTATTAGATAAATTTCCCGATGAGGATGACATTCGTACTGCTTTGGCTGACATCGCCATTGAAGATGGTCAAATTGATGAAGCCCAAGACTACTTAGCGCAAATCAGACCCTCATCACCGTCTTATTTACAAGCGCTTCTTGTGAAAGCCGATATTTATCAAACTGAGGGATTGAATGAATCGGCTGAGTTAAGCCTGTTGCAGGCAGAAAAAATCGCACCAGATGAAGTAATTATTCAATTTGCATTAGCCGAATTTTATTTTGCTAATCAGAGTTATCATCAAGCCATTCCACGCTATCGGTCGTTGTTACTGAAAGGTGAACGTGAAATTAGTCGCGTTGATTTGGTTGCTCGGATTGGGGTTGCGTATGCACAAATTGGAAATTATGAAAACGCAGTGGGTTATTTGGAACAAATTAAACCTGAGCAAATGACGTTAGACACACAGTTCCAGTTAGGCGTACTATATCAAGAAAACGATCGTGAAAATGATGCAATTAAGCTGTTTAACAGTATCTTGGAATCTGATCCTAAATATACCTCTATATACCCATTATTGGGACAAGCGTATGAACATCAGCAAGATTTAGATCATGCATATCGTACATATCAAGCTGGTATAGCCCAAGATGAGACGAATACACTTTTGTACCGTTTGGCTGGGTTGGCGGCAGACAAGCAAGGGGATTTAGCGGCTGCACAATCCTATTATCAAAAAGCACTAGCATTAGATGAAAATGATGTGATGACTATTATTGCGTATTCTGAGTTACTCTTGTCACAGCATTTGTATGAAGAAGATGTCCAATTAATTGAGAAATATATTGCTGAGGACGTTGTTGACCCACAGTTTTACTGGGATTTGGCAAGGGCGTATCAAGCCTTAGGTCAAGATGATAAGGCTAATAAATACTGGCAAGAAGCAGCACCGTTTTATGACGATGACGTAGCATTTTTGCACGATTTGGTTGACTGGTATCATGAGCAAGGGATGCGTGAACAAGAATTAGTCACAATGAAACAATATTTAAAGATTGCACCTGATGATGACGACATGCAAATGCGCCTTGAAAGTGTCGAATATTAAACCCACAATTGTCTTTTATTTGATAAAATAAGATGATATGAAAATTGATAAATTACCACAAGAATTTGTACAAGCGCAACCTATTTTAGCTACCTTAGAGCAAGCTGGCTATGAGGCTTATTTTGTTGGTGGTTCTGTTAGAGATACACTTTTAGGTGCGCCAATACATGATGTTGATATTGCCAGTAGTGCTTTTCCCGAAGAAGTTAAAACCTTGTTCAACCGGACGGTTGATACAGGTATTCAGCATGGCACTGTGATGGTGCTTGACCATGGTGAAGGCTATGAAATTACGACATTTCGGACGGAGTCAACCTATACTGATTTCAGGCGGCCGGATAGTGTGACATTCGTGCGTAGTTTATCCGAAGATTTGAAGCGTCGTGATTTTACGATTAATGCTTTGGCAATGCGTCATGATGGTGAAGTTGTCGATTTATTTGATGGCTTATCTGATATGAAAAACGGTATTATTCGCGCTGTTGGTGATGCAGAAACACGTTTTACTGAAGACGCGTTAAGAATGATGAGAGCGCTAAGATTTAGTGCCCAACTAGGCTTTCGTATAGCAGATGATACACGTCAAGCGCTACGTGATTTGGCACCTAATCTAACTAAAATTGCCGTAGAGCGTATTCGGGTGGAATTTGAAAAAATGTTAATGGGCTTCAATGCCGCTGAAAGCTTAAAATTGGCTTTAGATGATGATGTTATCAACTACCTGCCAGGTGATCCATTGAAAATTTGGGATAACATCATTCAACATTTAGCAACACATCAACCTGCTGATGCTTTCGCAGTTTGGTCGCTGGTATTGGTTGAAACAGATTTGACTTCATCTCAAATCAATCGTTTTTTAAGAAATTGGAAATTGAGCCGAGAAACAATAGTGACGGTAATGACTGTTGTGCCACTAGCTCGCCAAATCGATAAGGTTTCCACTTTTGATTTGTACCAATCATTTCCCTACAAAAAAACGTTGTTTGAACTTTTAACAATGCTGGGTGTTTCAAACGGGACAATTGGGCAGATAAGGCATATAATAGATATGTTACCGATTACAAATTCGTCAGAATTAGCTATTCAAGGCGGCGATTTAATTCGTGAAGGTGTTATGACACCCGGTCCTAAGTTAGGTCAATGTCTGAAAAAAATTGAGTACGCAGTGGTCAATGGTGACCTGCAAAATACCCGTGAATCGCTGATACAATACGCCAAGGAGCAGGTAAATGACGACAATTAAAATGGTTTGGGCACAGGATAAAAAAAATGCGATTGGCAAAAATGGTAGTATTCCATGGCACATGCCTGATGATTTAAAACTTTTCCGTGACGAAACGATGAATACACTAATGATTATGGGACGACCAACTTGGTTGAGTATTGGGCGGCCGCTTCCTAACAGAACGAGTGTTGTGATGACTACGGACCCAAGTTGGCAGCCAAATTATTCTGAAGTAAAGGTTGTGCGTTCACTTGATGAAGCGTTAGCACTCATTAAGAAAGAATCTCGTGATATATCCATTGCTGGTGGATCGGTTGTCTACAAAGCATTTATGCCATACGCTACTGATCTCGTCGTCACTAAAATTGACGGTATAATTGACGGTGACACATTTGTTGCGCCAATTGATTTGTCACAATTTAAGCTGACCGCTAGCGAGGCACATCCCAAAGATAACAATCATGATTACGCGTATGTAGTTGAACGATACAAACGCAAGTAAGGAAAGAACATGTCAAATATTAAAATAGTAACCGATTCAGCTGTTGCATTGACACCTGAAGAAATAGCCTTTTATGATATCAAAATTGTACCGCTCTCCGTCCAAATAGACGGCACCGTTTATGAGGATGGCGTGACGATACAACGTGATGAATTTTTAGAAAAAATGGCGGTTAGCAAGAATTTGCCACAGACATCACAACCATCAATTGGTGCGTTTCAACTCGCCTACGATGAAATTCACCAAAAATATCCCGATTCAGAAATTTTGAGTATACACATGTCTTCAGGACTATCGGGGACAGTTCGTGCCGCTGAACAAGCAGCAGCTTTAACAAGTGCAAAAATTACGACATTTGATACATTAGCTGCAGATCGTGCGCAAGCATTCGTTGTGTTGCAAGCTGCCGAGATGGCAAAACAGGGGGCATCAATGGCAGAAATCGTGCCAGCCATTGAGCAGGCTCGAGATGAGTCTAATATTTATTTGAGCTTCACTTCCTTGACAAATATGGTTGCCGGAGGTCGCTTGAGTAAAACACAAGGTATTATTGGTAACCTCTTGAATATTAAGGTCGGTGCAGGTGTGACACATACTGATGGCACTGTCGACGTTTTATTGAAGGGACGTGGCATGAAAACTATTGCTAAATTCAATAATAACGTGATTGCAAAAATGCAAGAATACAAAGAGATGGTAGCCATTGGTATTTCTCATGCTGGTATTCCGGAGGAAGCGACACAATTAGCCGATAGATTAAAAGCAATTTGGCCGGATTTGGAAATTCCAGTTTTGAACACGACGCCAATTATATCAACACATACAGGTGTAGGAGCACTGGCAATTTTGTATCGCGCCCGTTGATGAATAATTATCTTAAAAGCGAGTCTAACTCGCTTTTTTTGTAACTAACGCTTTTTTAGTCTATAATAATTACCAGTAAAGTTTCAGGAGAATTACGAATGCGAAAGGTACTAATCAGCTTCATTGCCATCGTGATTGTTGGTGCTGGCGTACTTTTTGGTATTAAAAACTGGCAACATCATTCACTCAATCAATCATTGTCAAAAACTAAAAAAGTGTCACATATCAATTTGGTAGCATTAGGTGACTCGTTAACAGAAGGTGTTGGTGATACACAGAAATTGCAAGGTTATTCTGGCAGAATTGCTAAAGAGCTTCGTGAAAAATATGATATTTCTGTGACCATGAAAAATTTTGGCAAAGCAGGTGACCGCTCAGATCAAATTGAAAAAAGATTAGCGTCACAATCAGATTTTCAAAACAGTCTTAAAAATGCAGATGTATTAGTCATGACAGTGGGGGGTAATGATTTACAGCAATTGTTACTGAAAAATATAACAGCTTCTTCGCCAAAAGCATTGTCTGAAGCAGTTATTAAAGGCAAAGTGAACTATCAAATCAGGTTAGCAAAATTGCTAAAAACGGTTCGTGGTTATAACAAACAAGCGCCAATCTTTATTTTTGGTAACTATAATCCGCTCTACGTTCACTTTGCTAATCGTGAAGATTTCAATGATGATGTTAAAAAATTCAATGCTATTAATGCTAAATTGGCAACACGAGATGGTAATGCTTATTATGTCAGTTCGTTTGACTTGACATACGGTCAATTCAAGACAAAGTCACAACGCCAAAAACTTGTTAAGCAAATTGAAAATGATAGTTTAGAAAAAAATGCAACGAAAACCATGACGGCTGTTTTGACGGGACAAACAGGCGTTGACAATAATTGGATTTCAAAGGACGATAATTATCATCCGAATAACAAAGGGTATCAATATATGACATCACAATTATTTCATGTTATGAAGCGAGAGGAAAAACATTGGTTAATCAAACACTAAAACGACCAGTTATGACACCAAAAAAAAACCGTTCAATCTGGTTTTGGCTCTTTTGGGTATTAGTAGCTGGGCTTGTTCTGACCAGTCTTTGGTTCTTTCACCAAGCGTCTGGTCCGGTTAAATATGTTGATAGTAAATCAAAAATTGCTAAATCGGATGCCACCTTTGATATCACATTAAACAAAAAACAAATTAACGCCCTAGTTGCCCACTACCTTAACGATTCTGACAATAGCGGTTTCACATTTGATGTTTCAGACCAAGTTATGATGTATGGCAGCACCAAGTTTTTAGGGCAAAAGTTTAACTTTGGTATGGCGCTGGATCCGCAAGTCACCACTAATGGGAATATTATTTTAAAAGCAAAATCATTAGCAATCGGTAATTTATCGCTGCCTGTATCAACTGTCATGAGCTTTGTTCGGTCAAGTTATGATGCACCAAAATATGTGACTATCATGCCTAAGAAAAAAGAAATATTTGTTGATATGAGTCAATTACCAACGACACAAGGGCTAACATTTCGGGCCAAAATCATTGATATGAAAGCAGATCAATTTGTATTTGAAGGAGGCTTAGTAGATGAGAAAAAGTGATCGCTCTTTTTATAATTGGTTAATGACCAATCGTAATCCAGTGGCTGCTGATGATGTGCAGCAATTTGCTAACAACGCCTTTTTGGATTCTACATTTCCTAAACAAAGCACAGATTTTGATGATATTTCTAAGTATTTAGAAGAAAATACGACTTATTTGATGAGCATGACGACGTTTGATGAAGCGTGGTCAATGTATATTGCAGATCGATAAAGAGGAGCACGCTCAAAAATGGCACAAATTATTCAATGGTTTCCTGGTCATATGGCTAAGGCCTTCCGTTTAATGCGAGAAAATTTAAAATTAGTAGATGTTGTCTTTGAACTGGTTGACGCAAGAATCCCAGAAAGCTCACGTAACCCTGAGATTGATAAACTCATTGGTCAAAAACCACGATTGTTGATTATGACGAAGGCAGACTTAGCTGACCCAGAACAAACCCGGGCTTGGAAAAAGCGATTCGAAGAACAGGGGTATACAGTTTTGGTGCTGGATACGCGTGATCCACGCACACCGCAATTAGTCACTAAAGCGGCTAGAAGGGCTGTTGAAGCAAAAAAAGAAGCCCAGTTGGCACGTGGTATCCAAGATCAACCAATACGTGCAATGATTACTGGTGTCCCCAATGTTGGTAAATCAACGTTGCTAAATCATTTAGTGATGAAAAATGTTGCACCGACTGCCGATCGACCAGGTGTCACCAAAAAAGTGGCTTGGCTGAAAACCCCAACTAAGCTAGAATTACTAGACTCGCCAGGTGTTTTGTGGCCAAAATTTGAAGATCAAACAATCGGTATGAAATTGTCCTTAACTGGTGCTGTCAAGGATACAATTTTTGCCAAAGATGACGCTGCGCTTTTTCTAATTGCTTTCTTCAGGCAGTATCGTCCTGAAGCCGTGATTGAACGTTATCATTTGTCGGCCGATATTTTCGAGCAAGAAAATGTCGATGTATTACTAGCAATTACGACAAAACTTGGTTTCAAAGATGATTATGATAAGGCAAGTGAACGATTATTAAACGACTTGCGAAAAAATAAATTAGGTGCATTTACACTGGATTTGATTGATGTATGAGTGAGACAATAAAAGCAATTCAGACACAACTTAAAACAATTTTACCTGATGATGAACGGTTATTAGTTTGGCGGCAAGATTCACGTGTGGGCGTCCAAAAAGCCGTCCAATCTTGGCAGAAAAACCAAGACAGGATGGCTGAAAAGCATGATGCATTTTTACACAGATTTGATATTGAAAGCCAATATTGGGCACAAGGTTACCGTAATATTGCAGGGATTGATGAAGTAGGTCGTGGTCCATTAGCAGGACCAGTAATTGCAGCAGCTGTTATTTTACCTCATCATTTCGACGTTATGGATGTCATTGACTCAAAACAATTATCAGCTGAAAAGCGGGAAGATTTGTATGAAAAAATCATGACACAGGCTCTGGCTGTTGGCATTGGAGAGGTTGATGCCAACATCATCGATGACATCAATATTTATGAAGCAGCTCGCATGGCGATGACGATTGCTGTTTCTAAATTACAGCTGAAAGCCGAGGTGCTATTGATTGATGCCATGCGGTTGGACCTTGATATCCCGCAAGAATTTCTCATTAAAGGTGATGCACGGAGTAATAGTATTGGCGCTGCTAGTATCGTGGCAAAAGTCACTAGGGACCGTTTAATGACTGACTATGGTCTAAAATATCCTGGGTATGGTTTCGAAAGAAATGCCGGTTACGGTACAAAAGAACATTTGCAAGCCATTGCAATGAATGGCATCACGCCAATTCATCGCAAAACGTTTGCACCCATTAAAGATATGCAATCATCAATTGCAAAAACACCAAGAGACTGACAGCTATTAGCCAGTCTCTTTTTTGGATGACCACTGACTGAAAATGAGTGCGTGGTGCGTTTTCTGTAAAACCATGTGAAACCATTGCTGTTGATAGTCGAGTTGACCATTGCAGAGAAACCAAAATCGCTTTGAAAAATAATTGCGGTGAATAAAATGATAAGTGTTCACCTCTCATGAGAGCAGCGATATGGATTGTTTTGATTTCTTGTTTGACGCGGGGGACGAATGTCAGTGCACCTCGTAATCCGTAGACAAAGGTCGTTGGTAAATGCCACTTTTGCTCTAGGGTATTTAATAAATCCACCATATTAGTTGTAAATGAAAAGGCGGCACCAAGATAAATGTAAGCTACAATACGGGTCGCCATAACAATTGCCATGTTGTGAGTGCCATACGTACTAAATGATGTCCACGCCCCTAAAACGGGCAAAATAGGCATTAGCACGAGCAATAAATAGCGTTGCCATGTTAATCTTGATAACATTAAATAAACTGCCGCAATGATGGCTACTATAAAATTAATACGCGCATTCAATATAAAGGTCAGTTCAATACTGACGATTAAAATAAAGACGAATTTAACACCGGAATTCATTAAAATTGCTCCTGATAGTATAATGTTTGATGATCAAGGTGTAGATGATAATTAACAACTGGTAATAGGGCATCTAATTGGTGACTAATAATAATAAAACGCTGTTTACCTTGAGTTGAAAGTTCTTGTAATATTTCAGCGACCACACGTACGGAGGCGACATCTAGCCCAGCAATTGGTTCGTCAAGCAACAACATTGGCGTGCCGACTATTAGCATCAGTAGTAGTTGTAATTTTTTCTTCTGACCGCCAGACAGTTGATAGACAACGTGTTGCCGCAGATGGAGGAGGTTAAGACGCGTGAGAAAATGATCAATTTTTTGGGGTGACCAAAATGCGCGTTGTTGACTATGTTGATAACTCAATGTTAATTCCTCATCGACAGTCATTCTAAGGAACTGGCGCTCTGGGCTTTGAAACGATAGTGCCACTTCTTGAACATATTGTGCAACTTTTAATTTTTGAATATTTTTTGATTGATAAGTTATCTGCCCATCAAAAGATTTCAATTTAGTTAACGCATTAAATAAAGTTGATTTGCCGCTACCATTTGCGCCAGTCAGGAGGGTAATTCCGGGTGCGCCAATAAGAAGTTGTGGCACCGTTATCAAAGTCTTTTTTTCGTTCAATAACTTGAAATGATTTAGTTCAAAAACCCCTTCACTGATTGTTTTAAAAGTATGATGTTGTGGCTTTGGAAGTCGTTGAATAAATTGAGTATGATCAAGTGCTGATATTTTATGATTATGAATTTCCCACACATTGTTGACAATATCTGAATAGCCTGAAAAATCGTGATCCGCAACAAGAATTGAAACACCATCAGCCTGCAATGTTTTTATTTTTTTTAAAATTTCCTGCCGTGCTGTCATATCAACATTAGCGAAAGGTTCATCTAGTAGTAACAATTTACTTTTCATCGCAACAATAATTGCCAAAGCAACTTTTTGTTTTTCACCACCTGATAGTGTGTTCATTTGTTGATTGGCTAGTTGTTTGATGCCGACAAATTTAAGCGCCGCTGTTGCACGTTCAGCTATTTCATCAGACGGAATTTGCAAGTTTTCTAGTGTAAACGTCAATTCCTCAAAAGGGGTAGGCATCGCAAACTGTGTGTCGGGATCTTGAAATAAAAAACCAACATACTGCGCTCTCTGATTAGCTGGTAGCTGGCTGATGGCGGTATTGTCAACCAAAACAGTGCCTTTAAGTTGAGGAAACAGGCCAGCAATAATTTTTAACAAAGTAGATTTACCAATACCCGATGGTCCAATCAAAAGGTTGAAACTATTTTCTTGAATGGTCAATGTCAAGTCGTCAAAAATTTTTGTTTTGCCATAGCTTAAATTAAGGTGTTCTAAAGTAACAATCATGGTTTATGGTATCCTATGTACGCGGAAAAAACCGCTTTATCTGTATTTATCTGTTTTTTTTGCTATTGTAAGTACATCGCTAGTCGTCGCCATATTGATTTTGCTATAAACCATTACAGGTATGTCTGTGATTTCGGCCGCAACTTTTGGTAATTGTGCTAAAATTGCCATCAATTGATCGTAATCGCCTTCTAATGTCGATTCAAACGCACCAACTTGGTAATTAACACCGCTAGCATCAATATAAGCAATGACATGATCAACAATTTTAATCACATCATTTTCGTTGGCAGTCATTGGCAAAACTTGTACTGCAATACTTGAAATCATGAGATCACCTCTGATTGATGCGTTGTCAAAATACCTGATTTAGCAATTAGCTTCTGTGTGAAGTAAACAATGACACCAGCAAAAATTGCCGATGAAATCAGGCGTGTGATAAATAGACCAACTAACAGACCTAATGAATATTGGGCATAGCCATTGCGAAGCAAGTCCCAACCAAAGGTGACAATTGTGACGGTAATGACAGAAGCTGTTAAGCTAGTTTTATCCCAACGTCGATATCCAAAAATAGCAAATCCAATTTCAGTTCCGAGCCCCTGAATGGCACCAGCAACGATATTCATGACACCCCATTGTGAGCCAAAAATCATTTCAATAGTACCTGCAAGTGTTTCGCCAATAATCGAAGCTCCGGCACGGCGAATAATGTATCCCGCCATTGGACCAGCCATTAGCCATGGACCAATTGTTCCATCGTTAGCGTATGGACTTAAACCCATAGGTGTTAATATTGCTGCAATAACATTATAAGCAAATGCCCAAGCCCAGAAAATAAAGCCGAAAAACACCGCGATGAGTGCGATAAAGATGACGTCACGAAGTGACCATTTTGTATGCATGTTGCACACCTCCGAATTTGTTGTGAAAACACCGCCATGAGGTTAGACATACAAAAAGCCAATCTTCGTGGGAAGATTGGCTTTGATATCATATCAATTAAAAATACTACAACAGACTGAATTGGTAGTTTGTCTGTATACAATCAATATTAAAGTAAATCTCCCTACGCTAGTATAATCTAGATCAGGTTATATGGGTATTATCTCAGCCGTTTGGCACCCCAGATTTTGGTGTTTTCAATTGTTTGTGATTAACTCACAAACAGAGTGTACCACAATCCATTTTTGCCTGCAAGCGGTGAAAGTCGTTTGGCTTGCAAAAATGGTCCTTATGGGTATACTTATTATTCATGAGTTGCAATTAATAAGTTATGTTTAGGAGTTGTATTGAGATGCTTTATTTTATTGGATTGGCTGCTGGATTCTTATTAGCTAATCAAAGTGCTATTAATGCAAAATTAGGTGCAGCGGTGCGTTCACCATTTAGGTCGAGTTTAATTTCATTTACAGTCGGGACAATATTTCTCATCGCCGTCTTTTTTGGGACTAGTCAACATATTGTTCCTATTGGCACTGTTTTATCTCATAATCCGTGGTGGATTTGGTTGGGCGGGATTTTGGGTGTCTTCTTTTTAACATCTAACATTTTAATGTTTCCTAAATTAGGGGCAATCCAAACGATTATTCTGCCAATTTTAGGCCAAGTTTTGATGGGAGAAGTGATTGATATTTTTGGGCTTTTTGGGGCACAACAACATCCTTTAACCTGGCTAAAATCGATGGGAATTTTGATTTTATTCTTAGGTATTTATATTGCTGTTGTGTTGGCGAGCCGAGGATTTGCTAAGGTTGAAGAAAAAAGTGACACAGATCATGAAAACGCCGTTGCGTTGAATTTATGGCGTTTATGGGGGATAGTGGCAGGTGCTATTTCAGCCATTCAACAAGCCATCAATGGCCACTTAGGACAATTAATGCATTCCTCAGTCGGTGCCTCGGTGTTTTCTTTTTTGACAGGCACCATCTTGATTTTTTTGGTTGTCATGGTTCGTGACAAGTCTCTTTTACCCAAAACATTCCATGCTAATGAACAGCCATTTTGGTTGTTCATTGGTGGCGTATTGGGCGCTGCGTTTGTTTTCGCAGCCGCCTATTTAGTGCCACAACTGGGAGCAGGAGTAACGGTGACTTTGGGATTATTTGGTTCAATCGTTGGATCAATGGCTGTCACACAATTTGGATGGTGGCGTTCACCACAAAGACAAGTGACGCGGGCACAAATATTTGGTATTATGGCGATGGCAATCGGTGTGCTACTGATAAAATTTGGATAAGGAAAGTCAGCGCATAGCTGGCTTTTTTGCTATACTTGTAGGAGTAAAAAAATTTTTTTAGGAAACATTATGGATAGTATTCATCTTTCGCCACGCCTTGAAGCTGTGGCTAAGCACGTGCCACAAGGCGCAATAATTGCTGATATCGGTTCAGATCATGCCTATTTACCTGCACATTTACTCTTGACCAATCATGTCCAGCATGCCATAGCTGGTGAAGTTGCTCAGGGACCGTTTGAAAATGTCCAACATGAAATTAACAAACGACATCTGAATGGCAAACTTGAGGCGCGATTAGCGAATGGTCTAGCCGCTATTGATACAGCTGATAAGGTTAACACAGTTGTAATTGCTGGCATGGGCGGCATTTTAATTCAAGACATTTTGTCAGCTGGTCAGTCAAAAAAACATGAGTACAATACTTTGATTTTACAACCAAATACTGATGAGAATGTTGTCAGATCATGGTTAAACAACAATCACTATTTGATTATAGCGGAAGATATTGTTCAGGAAGGTTCGCATTTTTATGAAGTGATTGTTGCAACACCTGGTGATTCAAAATTATCTGATCGTGAGATTGATTTTGGTCCGTATCTGTTGCAAGCAAAATCACCAATTTTTGTCGCCAAGTGGCAAAAAGAATGTGACCGCATCCAACTTATTTTGGAACATTTGAAAGATTCAGGAAACCAAAGTACAGTAGCTTATAAGAAATGGCAAACGAATTATGATCGCATCAAGGAGCTGATATCGTGATTGCACAAGAATTAATTGATCAAATTGAACAGTTTGCGCCACTATCATTGGCAGAAGCAGGGGATCCCACCGGTTTACAAATTGGCAACCCTAATCAACAAATTAATCGCGTTATGACTACGTTAGACGTGCGTCCAGAGGTTGTCAAAGAAGCCATTGCTGCTAAGGTAGACTTTATTTGGGCACATCATGAGGCAATGTTTTTTCCAGCCAAAAACTTAGACCTATCTGTTCCACAAAATCAAATGTATGCAGATCTTATCGGGAATCAAATTGTCGTTTATGCATCACATACCAATTTGGACAGTGCTTTTGGTGGGATGAATGATTGGTTATCCGCTGCGCTAAATATTGAGGACACAGTGCCTTTAATCCCTAATGCAGATGGCAAAACAGGATTAGGACGAATTGGTAAGTTAAATAAACCATTGACAGTGGCTAATTTTGCGAAACAAATGCGTGATATTTTTCACGTTGAAGCTGTTCGTGTCATAGCCAATGATCTTAATCGTGTCATTTCAACGGTGGCAGTTCTAGGTGGAGATGGGGGTAAGTTTTGGCCAATAGCTAAACAATCAGGGGCTGATGCTTTTGTTACTGCTGATGTATATTATCATGTTGGCCATGACATCTTAGCAGATGATTTTGTAGTCATTGATCCGGATCATCACATGGAAGCCATTGCTAATCAAAAAATGGCTGATCAAGTAAAAGTATGGTGTGGTGATCAGCTCGATGTTTTTGCCACAAAGATGAATACAGATCCTTATACTTATATTTTGGGACCGTCCGGACAGCAGTAGTCGACCAAAAAGGAGTGAAAATATGACAAAATATCCAGAACTAACAGAGCGATTTTTGAAGTACGTCAAAATTGATACGCAGTCAGACGAAAATTCAACAACAGTGCCTTCTTCACCAAAAGAAGTGGCATTTTTAGCTGAATTGGCTGAAGAACTAAAGCACATTGGTCTTGAAAATGTGCGTACTATGCCTGATGGTTATGTATTTGCCGAACTGTCAAGCAACATTGACAATGCTAATGTACCTACAATCGGTTTCATTGCTCATGTGGATACTGCTGATTTTAATGGTGCTAATGTGAAGCCACAAATTGTTGCTGATTATGATGGTCAATCACCCATCAAGCTTGGGACAAGTGGTTACGAACTAAATCCGTCTGAATTTCCGAGTCTAAAAAAATATGTTGGACACACGTTAATTACAACAGATGGGACGACACTTTTGGGTGCTGATGACAAAGCTGGGGATGCTGAAATTATCACAGCAGCAGCATATTTAATTGCTCATCCAGAAATCAAGCATGGTGATTTACGTTTTGCGTTTGGTCCTGATGAAGAAATTGGTATTGGCGCAGATAACTTTGATGTTACTGCTTTTGGTGCAGATTTTGCATACACGATGGATGGCGGTCCATTAGGTGAATTAGAGTGGGAAACCTTCAACGCGGCGGCCGCTACAATCGATATTAAAGGTCGTAATGTGCACCCAGGAACAGCTAAAAATGCTATGATTAACGCTATTCAAGTAGCATTTGATTTTCACGCAGAATTGCCTGTTCATGATCGGCCAGAACACACTGAAGGCGTTGAAGGTTTTTGGCATGTTATCTCAATCGAGGGCAATCCAGAAGCGGCAACGTTGCGTTATATTGTGAGAGATCATGATCGTACTATATTTGAAACACGTAAGCAGAAGTTAATGGATATCGCTGCAACTTTTAATCAAAAATTTGGTGAGGATCGAATTTCAGTGACACTTAACGATCAATATTACAATATGGGAGAAGTGCTCAAAAATGATATGAAATCGGTTGAGTTAGCTGAAGAGGCAATGAAAAAGTTAAACATTAAGCCTATCATTGAACCGGTTCGTGGTGGCACAGATGGCTCAAAGATTACTTTCTTAGGGCTACCAACGCCAAATATTTTTGCAGGTGGCGAGAATATGCACGGTCGCTTTGAATATGTTTCCACGACTGTTATGGAGCAGGCAACAGATGTTATTTTGGAAATCGTGACATTGGCCGCTGCAGAATAGTAATAAAAAAGAAGCCGGTTAGGCTTCTTTTTTGATGTGAATTGAAATTACTGTTCAGATGATGTTTCTTTAGGTGCTGCGGAACCAGAAATAGCCGGAATTGCCACGAGGGCAACTTCTCCAACAATGATAGCAATAACTGCCACACCGACAAAACTGTAAGTTCCAGCATTTAATTGAGAAACGATGTAACCTAAGATTTCGCCAAATATTGCCGACCAAATGGCAACCATGATATATTTCATAATTTTCACCTCTTTACTTAAAATTATAATACACTTAGATTTGCTTAAGTGCAACCCATTTACTAGAAAATCCTGTATAATTAAGTCAATAAAACAAATGTTCGTATTAGGGAGGAAAAATGTACGCACCGCTTCAGATTTTGAGCAGTTATAGCTTACTAAAAAATCCAAACACAATTGAACAAATTTTACAGACAGCCAAATCGCGTGGCTATGAGGCAATCGCGTTGACAGATGTTAACGTCATGTATGGGGCAGTCGCATGGTATCGTAACGCTCAAAAATATCAAATTAAACCTTTATTTGGACTGACATTGATGGTTAATGGTCTAGTCAACACTGCCACTACCTTTCCGTTGGTGCTGATTGCTGAAAATCAAACAGGATATCAAAATTTGATGTGGTTATCTTCGGCACGTATGACGAATGATTCTGAAATGTTATTTTCAACCTTAACCGACCATTTATCAGGAATCAACGTCATCTTGCCAAGTACAAGTGAACTTAGCCAATTGATTGGTACTGAGTATGAAGCAACAGACGGTTACTGGCAACAACTCATTAAATTGATTGACTCAAGTCATTTATACCTTGGCATCAATACACAAATGGCGGCGAAGACACAAACGCAATTAATTGCTTTCAGCAAGCAAAACAATGCGCAAATTATTGCTGCCGATGATGTTGATTACTTGAATTCCGATGATGATTTTACCTCACAAGTCCTGAAGGCAATTGACTCGAATTCCAAATTAACGGACATTGTGCCAATGTCGCATCAACGTGGTACTCATATTTTACAAGATATTTCAGCAATACAGTCGGCCTATGCAGCAAACGCGGATTTGCAGAAAGCTTACCAAGCCAATGAACAATTAGTTCAAAAGAGCGAAGTAACCATTTCGTTTTCGGAGACAGCTTTGCCACCATTCCAGACGCCACAAGGATTAAGTAGTTCACAATTTTTGAGACAAACTGCATTTGACGGTCTCAAAAAACGTTTACAAAAGCGTGATGTATCCGTTGCACAATATGAAAAACGGTTGTCGCATGAATTAGATGTTATTGATCAGCTAGGTTTCAGTGATTACTTTTTGATTGTTTGGGATATTGTCAATTTTGCTTCAAATAATCATATTCAAACTGGACCCGGCCGAGGGTCTGCTGCTGGTTCCTTGGTTGCTTATAGTTTAAGAATTACTGACGTCGATCCAATCCAGTTCAATTTATTGTTCGAACGCTTTTTAAATAAAGAACGTGTTCAAATGCCTGATATTGACATTGATTGGCCACCTAGCCAGCGTGAGGCAATTTTTGAGTACCTTCATCAGAAGTATGGCAAACGAAACTTTGGTCAAATTATCACATTTGGTACGTTGGCAGCTAAACAAGCGCTGCGAGACGTTGGTCGTGTTTTTGGCTTGCCAGTAGCAACTCTGAGCAAATTGAGTGGCGGAATACCAGAGGGTAAAAATGGTCGAAAAGTTTCAATTGAATCAGCTTTAAAAGAACCCAAGTTATTAGCAACCATTCAAACGATTGATCATGGTGACTTGCTGCTCAAGACGGCTCGTCAAATTGAGGGGCTGCCAAAAAATTATTCTACCCACGCCGCAGGTGTGGTGTTAAGTGCACGACCGCTGGTAAATACATTACCAGTTCAAGCAGGGACTGAGGGGCGATTATTGACGCAGTTTGAAAAAGACACTGTTGAGCAACTCGGCCTACTAAAAATTGATATTTTAGGATTACAGAATTTAACCATTCTGAGTCAAGCACTGTATCACGCTCGGCAACAGTTGCCACAAAATTTTGATATTAGTCAAATTTCATTAGATGACGAGCAAACAATTGCGTTGTTTGCCAAAGGTGATACAAACGGCGTCTTTCAATTTGAATCTTCTGGTATTAAGCATGTCTTGCGTGATTTGAAACCAGTGATGTTTGAACATATTGTTGCCGTTAATGCTTTATATCGTCCTGGTCCTTCACAAAATATTCACCAGTTTGTGGCGCGTCGTCATGGTCGTGAATCAGTCATTATTCCTGATCCTTCGCTCAAAACAATCTTGGCACCGACATTTGGTATTATTGTTTATCAAGAACAGGTCATGTTAGTTGCTGAGACTTATGCTGGTTTTACACTAGGGGAAGCCGATGTTTTGCGTAGTGCTATGTCCAAGAAGAAGCTAGACAAAATGCAGGCTTTGCACGAGAAATTTATCAATGGCGCAATAAAAAAAGGTCATACGCAAGCTCAAGCTGAAAAAATTTTTTCGTATGTTGACGAGTTTGCAAACTATGGTTTTAATCGTTCTCATGCTGTGGCATATAGTAAATTAGCATTTCAATTGGCTTATATGAAAGCGCATTACCCTGTTGCATTTTATACGGCACTTTTAAATGCCAATATCGGCGATCAGCGTAAGATACAACAGTATGTGTCAGAAGCTAAATCACGCGGAATAGTTGTTTTGGCCCCGAATATTAATTTATCGCAACGGTTTTGGACGTCCAATGATGGTCAACTACAAATGGGATTGAACAATATTCGTGGTATTCGTAGCGATTTTGTCAATGCTGTATTAGATGAGCGACATCAAGGAAATTTTCAAACAATTCAGTCTTTTGTAAGAAGAATGCCTGAAAAGATGAGGAAAACGGAGACTTTAGCGCAACTCGCTTATTCTGGCGCGTTAGATGGTTTTGGATATAATCGTAATGAATTAATTGAAAATAGTAATAGTTTAATTGAGGGTGCCGCATTTGGTGATCTCATCTTACAAGAAACAAAAATTAAAAAATTCCCTGAATTGCCCTTACAAGAAAGATTAGAACGTGAAAAACAAGCCATCGGCGTCAATTTATCTGGTCATCCACTTGACGCCTATCGAGAGTTAATCCTTAATGAAAATTACAACCTGATTGGTGATATAACAGTGCCAGATAAAGCAGTTCGCTTTTTAGGAATTGTGGATAAAATACGACAAATTCGTACAAAAAAAGGAGATGATATGGCATTTGCTACCATATCAGACTTAACAGGCGCTATTAGTGTCACGATTTTTCCAAACTTGTTTAAAAACATTCAAAATATCTTAAGTGTCGGTACAGTTCTTCAAATCACTGGGAAATCAGAGCTAGATTCTCGCGGTGAATTAGCAATTGTTGCCAATCAAATTCAAACAATAACAAAGCCACAATCTAAAGGTACATGGTTCTTACAGTTTGACGTCGAACATGACACACCTGATAATCGGGAAAAGTTGGTCAAGGTATTAGCGAAACATCATGGTAATAATCCAGTCGTTATTCATTGGCAACGGGAAGATAAAAATCAACAATTAGATGAATCTTTTTGGATGACTGATGAAACCGTTATCATACTTGAAGTAGCGCCAATCCTAGGTGAAGAAAACGTTATATTCAGGAAAACTCGTTGATATTATGACTTGTACAAATGCTTAAGAATGTATAAAATAGAGTTTGGGTAAAGTTGCACAAGCAACAGCCAAGATAATTAAGGAGCTATTTAACCATGAAAAAGACGAAAATCGTCTCAACACTTGGTCCGTCATCATCAGATGTCGAAACAATTGTCAAGTTGATCCAAGCAGGAGCCAATGTGTTCCGTTTCAACTTTTCACACGGTGACCACGAAGAACATTTGGGTCGCATGAATGCAGTTCACGAAGCCGAAAAGATTACTGGTAAAACAGTAGGTCTATTGTTGGACACTAAGGGTGCCGAAATCCGTACAACAAAGCAAGCCGATGGCAAGATTGAATTCCACACTGGTGATACTTTGCGCATTGCAATGGACGAAAACCTTGAAGGCACAAAAGACAAGATTGCTGTTACATATGCGGGCTTGTTTGATGATGTTAAAGAGGGTGGTCAAGTTTTGTTTGATGACGGTTTGCTTGGCACAACTGTCATTGAAAAAGACTCTGCCAACCGTGAGTTGGTTGTTCGTGTTGATAACGATGGTATTTTGGGATCACGTAAGGGTGTTAACGCACCGGGTGTTTCAATCAATTTGCCAGGTATCACTGAAAAAGATGCCGATGACATTCGTTTTGGTTTAGATCACGAAATTAATTATATTGCAGCTTCATTTGTTCGTAAGCCTGAAGACGTGCTCGAAATTCGTGCATTGTTAAAGGAAAAGAACATGGAACATGTTCAAATCATTCCTAAGATTGAATCACAAGAAGGTATTGACAATCTTGATGCTATCTTGGAAGTTTCAGATGCTTTGATGGTACCACGTGGCGACATGGGTGTTGAAATTCCTGCAGAAAACGTGCCTTTGGTTCAAAAAGACATGATTCGTAAGATGAACAAAGCTGGTTTGCCAGTTATTACTGCAACACAAATGCTTGACTCAATGGAAGAAAATCCACGTCCAACACGTGCCGAAGCTTCCGATGTTGCCAATGCCGTGTTTGATGGTACTGATGCAACAATGCTATCAGGTGAGTCAGCAAATGGTGACTATCCAGTTGAGGCAGTTGCTACAATGGCTGCTATCGATGAAAAAGCAGAAACATCATTACGTGAAAACGGTCGTCATGAAGACATCGTCTTTGATGAAACAGACTCAACTGAGGCCGTGGCTGCATCTGTTGCCCGTATTGCACGTAACGTTGGTGCTAAGGCGGTTGTTGTTTCAACTAACTCTGGTTACACAGCACGTATGGTTTCTAAGCACCGTCCAGATGTTAACATCTTGGCAGTTACTTATTCAGAACGTGTACAACGTGGATTAACTTTGAATTATGGTGTTGTGCCTGTTGTTTACGATGCGCCACAAACAATCGATGAGATGGTTGATTTGGCTAAAAAGGCTGTTAAGGAACAAGGATTAGCTAACACTGGTGATACAATTGTTATTGCTGCTGGTGTACCAATGTCACAATCTGGTACAACTAATATGTTAACTGTTCAAACTGTTTAATGTTATTCTTTAATCAATTATGAGCTACTGTTAAGCGTATTTGCTTAATGGTAGTTTTTTTGTGAAAAATTTTCAGAAATTTCATGTAAGCAAACCTGCCATAATTAATTGCTGAAATTGGTATACCTGTTAATATTGATAGTAATTAGAAATTAGGAGTAGGCGTATGAATAGTGGAGATTTGGCGTGGGTATTGATTTCAGCAGCACTTGTCTGGGTTATGACACCTGGACTTGCTTTGTTTTATGGTGGATTAGGTGAAAGGCGTAATTTACTACATACGATGTTTGTGCCTATCATGATTATTGGTATTGCAACACTAGTGTGGTTTGTTATAGGATATTCACTCTCTTTTGGTGGCTCCGGAAGTGTCATTGGTAATTTTAAGCATTTATTTATGACAAACGTGTCCTTTACACATTCTACTAAGAGTTTGACAATTCCTGATGGTGCCTTTGCATTATTTCAAGGGATGTTTCCAATCATTACGGCTGCAATCATTACCGGTTCTGTTATTGGTCGTGTTCGTATCAAGGCAATGCTCGTGTTCATCACTTTGTGGTTGATTTTTATTTATTCACCACTGGCTCATATGGTTTGGGGCGGTGGACTACTGGCACAATTGGGTGCAATTGATTTCGCTGGTGGTACAGTTGTTCATATTTCCAGTGGTGTTACTGGTCTGGTATTGGCACTAATGATTGGACATCGTCATAATGATCAACACGTTCCTGTTCGACCTTCATATGTCTTAATTGGTGGCGCTTTACTGTGGGTTGGTTGGTTTGGCTTCAACTCAGGATCGGCATTGGCGGCCAATGGAACGGCTGTTTTAGCCCTAGTAAACACGTGGTTGGCTTCTGCGGTTGCGGTATTGACTTGGGGATTGGCTGAATATCAATGGCACAAACGTGCAACCTTGTCAGGTATTACAAGTGGTGGCGTTGCTGGCTTAGTGGCGATTACACCTGCTGCTGGTTTTGTGGATCCATGGGCAGCGGTTCTTATGGGATTATTGGCTGGATTCGTTGGATTCTTTGGTATTACTTTTGTAAAAAATAGTTTTGGTTATGATGATACATTGGATGCATTTGGTATTCATGGCATCGGTGGTACAGTTGGCGCAATTCTGACGGGTGTATTCGCTGACAAACAAGTCGGCGGTGTTTCGGGTTTGATCAATGGTGATGCTTCGTTAGTTTGGAAGCAGATTGTTGCAGTATTGTTTACAGTCGCTTTTGCAGCTATTGGCACCTTCTTATTAGCCAAAATAACTGAGGTGATTGCAGCACCATTACGTTTAACACCTGAAGAGGAATCAAAAGGTTATGATACATTGATTCATGATTTAACAGTAGAATCATAAGAGCCATTGGCTCTTTTTTTATTCACAAACTAGGTCATTAACTACCAACAGCCTTACCAATATGGTAAAATAAAGGAAATACATTTAAGGGGAATTGCTTTTTGACAACGCAAATTCAGCAATTTTTTACATTTGAAAATGCCGAGCAACAGACAAAATTGGTCGGTGTGAATGATAACTTTTTGAGATTAATTGAAGAACGTTTGGATGTACAACTTCATGCTCGTGGTGATCAAGTTGCTATATCGGGTGACGAGGACAAGGTATCACTCGCAAAGGCGGTTTTACGAGAATTGACTGATTTGATTAAGCATCAAATTAGTATTTCAGCGACTGATGTTGTGAGTGCAACAACGATGGCACAACGTGGCACACTTGAATACTTTGGCGATCTATACTCAGAAGTATTGATTCGCGATAATAAAGGGCGCTCAGTTCGTGTGAAGAACTTTGGACAACGTCAATATATTCAGTCAATTCGGAAAAATGACGTCACTTTTGGTATTGGTCCAGCTGGAACAGGGAAAACCTTTTTAGCTGTGGTTATGGCAATTGCTTCGCTAAAACGTGGTGAAGTCGAGAAAATAATTATTACGCGACCAGCTGTTGAAGCTGGTGAGTCACTTGGCTTCTTACCGGGGGACTTAAAAGAAAAAGTTGATCCCTACATGAGACCAATATATGACGCAATGAATACCTTGGTTGGTGCTGAGCAAACGCAAAGATTGATGGATCGTGGTGTGATTGAAATTGCACCATTGGCCTACATGCGCGGGAGAACACTTGATGATGCGTTTATTATTTTAGATGAAGCACAAAATACAACAAATCAACAAATGAAAATGTTTTTGACGCGATTGGGTTTTGGGTCCAAAATGATTATCAATGGTGATGTTTCACAGATTGACTTACCACGTGGTGCAAAATCTGGATTGATCGCAGCACAACACATTTTAAAAGATGTGAACCGCATTTCGTTTATTCATTTTAGTAGTGCTGATGTCGTCAGGCATCCAGTAGTTGGGTTGATTGTCAACGCTTACGAAGCAGCTGATAAGAAGTTAGCAGCATTAAAAAAGGAGCAACAAAACTAATGGATTTAGCCATTATCGATCAAACAAAAGATGGGGTGAGTCAATATCATCAGGATTTAGTCCGCGCAGTGTTGGATTACGCAGGCAGCTATTTAAAACTGCCTGATAACACTGAAATGTCAGTAACATTCATGAATAATGATGAAATTCATCGTTACAACAAAACTTACCGTGGTATTGACAAGCCCACTGATGTCATTAGTTTTGCCATCGAAGAAGATGGTGATGATTTTCCTGTGTTGCCCGATGAAGAAATGGATGAGGAGCTTGCAAAAAATATTGGTGATATTTTAGTGTCAGTTGACATTATTGCTTCACAGGCTGAGTATCTGGGGCACAGTTATGAACGTGAACTTGGCTTCCTTGTTGTCCATGGTTTCTTACACTTGAATGGTTATGATCATATGCTAGGAGACGCCGAAGAGAAAGAAATGTTTGATTTACAGCGAAAGATTTTAGACGATTATGGGCTTAGACGATAAACAATTAGAGGGTGCACCAAAAGATTATAATAAGAAGGTACAAAGGAATAGTTCCTTTTTTCGTGCCTTAAAAAATTCATTGCATGGCATTTGGATGATTTTAGTTCGTGAGCGTAACCTTAGAATTCATATATTTTTGGGCTTTTTAATCTTAATTGCTGGTTTACATTATGGTTTGGTTCGTTCGGATTGGTTGTGGGTGACAGTAGCTGTCTTTACAGTTATTTCAAGTGAATTTTTGAATACGATTATTGAAGCATTAGTTGATTTAGTTGTTGAGAAACGTTACCATCCTTTGGCAGGTTTAGCTAAAGATGTTGCTGCTGGTGGTGTTTTAGCTGCGGTCGCTTTTGAAATTATTATTTTATTGATTGTTTTTCAGCCCTATGTTTGGCGTCAGTTTGGTATTGTGACGAACTTTTCGCAGTTTATTCATAATTTTAGTAGATAGTAGATAGATTTTTAGGAGAAAATGGGCCTAGGCGCCGTAATATATTATGACAGAAAATGTATTTAAATCAGGATTTGTGGCCATTATTGGGCGACCTAATGTTGGAAAATCCACATTACTTAATCGTATTGTGGGCGAAAAAATTGCCATTATGTCGGATAAAGCACAAACTACGAGAAACAAAATTCAGGGTATTTACACAACTGATAACGCCCAAGTTGTGTTTATTGACACGCCAGGCGTGCATAAGCCACAAAATTCTTTGGGAGATTTTATGGTTAAGTCTGCTTTTTCAGCCTTGCATGAAGCTGACGCAATTTGGTTTGTGGCTGATGCTTCAATGCCGAGAGGACGTGGCGACGACTTCATTATTGAACGCCTTAAAGAAGTGAAGAACACACCTATTTATCTGTTAATTAATAAAATTGATCTGTTAGCACCAAAAGATTTGTTAAATGTGATTGCCAGTTACCAAGAAAATGCACCAGAGTGGACGGAAGTATTTCCAATTTCAGCAACTGAAGGTGACAATGTGCCTGAATTACTGGATAACATTGTGGCAAACTTGGATGAAGGACCGCAGTATTTTGATTCAGATCAATTGACTGATCACCCTGAACGATTCGTTATCGGAGAATTGATTCGTGAAAAGGTGTTACAATTAACGCGCCAAGAAGTGCCACATTCTGTTGCAGTGGTCATTGATAAAATGGCTCGTGAGGATGAAGAAAAAATCCATATTCAAGCATCAATCATTGTTGAGAGACCAACGCAAAAAAACATTATCATTGGTAAACAAGGTGCAATGATTAAGCAAATTGGAACTCGTGCTCGAAAAGATATTGAGCGTTTGATGGGTGACAAAGTCTACTTAGAAACCTGGGTGAAAGTTGAGCCAAGATGGCGTGATCGACCACAAGCGTTACAAACATTGGGTTATAGTGAAGAAGATTATTAATTTTAGCAAGGTATCTCGCAAATTCAATTTCATGAAGGAAAATTTGATGGCTTCGTGTTATGGCAATAATTAATGGCATTGTATTAAACACAAAACAATACAAGGATAATGATTTATTAGTTCGCATACTAACTGAAACGGCTGGTTTGCGGACTTTTTTGGCGCGGGGGGCCAAACGACCTAAATCAAAATTGGCTGGCGGTGTGCAGCCTTACGCATTGATAACCTTTGAAGGGGCTTGGCCAAAAAAAGACAGTGGTCTAGGTTATATTAATGATATTCAATCAGTGAAGATGTTTTCTCGATTAGTCGATGATATTGAGGTTAATGCCTATGCCGCTTTGATTGTGAGTTTGATTGATGCAACATTTGAAGAAAATCAAATTATCACACGCTGGTATAATCAATTAGCAATTGCATTACAGAAATTAGATGAGAAATTAGATCCACAAATAATCGCAAATATTTTTGAAATTCAACTGCTAGTGCCGCTCGGGATTGCTCCCAATTGGCGTGCTGATCCTATTAGCGGTCAAACTGACGGTCGATTCGATTACTCGGAAAAGTATAATGGCATCATTTCTGAAGAACATTTTGATTTGGATGATCATCGACTCATGTTGGATCAAAAAACGGTTTTTTATTTAAGACAATTTAGCATTATTGATATGCGGCAAGTCCATGAAATCAACATGTCTACTAAAACGAAGCGTGGCTTACAAAAGGTTATTGATTACATTTATGAAAATCAGGTTGGTCTGAAACCAAGAGCAAAGGTATTTATTGAGCAAATGCACTCATGGCAAAATCAACTCATAAACTTTAGAAAGAAGACAGATATATGACAAAAATACTAGTTTTGCACACTGGTGGTACAATTTCAATGCATGAAGATGAAGATGGTGATGTTGAGACTGGTGTTGTCAATCCATTGACTGAAGCTCAGGTAAAAATAACAGATGTTGTGTTGCAGGTTGAAAGCATTTTTAACCTGCCAAGTGAACATATTGGACCAAAACATATGTTGCAGTTACAGCAGCGAATATTAGCAGCAGGCAACCAATTTGATGGTGTGGTTATTACACATGGTACGGATACATTAGAAGAAACTGCTTTTTTCTTGGATAGTACCCTCAAAGTTGACTTTCCAATTGTGATGACTGGTGCAATGCGGTCTTCTAATGAGTTGGGTTCTGATGGTTTATATAATTATCAATCAGCTTTGCGTGTTGCAACTTCAGACGCTTCACGGAAGCGTGGTGTGATGGTTGTCATGAACGACGAAATTCATGCTGCTAGATTTGTGACTAAAACCCATACAACTAACGTGGCAACTTTTGCTTCACCAATTAGTGGCGCGATGGGCTTACTCACTAAAAGACAAGTGATTTATTTTTATGACTTGCCGCGACGTCACGTTTTACCAATTCAGCAGGTTAACCAGAATATACCAGTTTTAAAGGCTTATGCTGGAATGGATGGTCAATTATTCCAATTATTGGCTGATGCTAATGTTAACGGTCTGATTATTGAAGCATTGGGCGCCGGTAATTTGTCCCGAGAAGCCGCAAAGGGTGTAAGTGTTGTGCTAGAAAAGGGCATTCCTGTTGTGATAGTTTCACGTAGTTTTAATGGCGTAGCCGAGCCTGTATATGATTATTTAGGTGGTGGCGTACAATTAGAACGAGCAGGTGTCATTTTTGCCAGCAGTATTAATGGTCCTAAAGCGCGTTTGAAGCTGTTGATTGGCCTTGAAAATCAACTTGCCCCTGATGATTTACGTCGTTATTTACGAAGTGTTTAATAGAAAATTATTGATACATTATAAAAAGGGCTCAAATTTTGAGCCCTTTTAACTATTTAAATATGTTTTCATAGATTGCTTTGACGGCACGGTCTGACAGGTCCGGCTGAATACCAAGCATAATTGATATTTCACTGGCACCTTGGTTGACCATTTGTAAGCTAATATGATGTTCTTTTAATGGTGATACAATTTCAGTCAATGCACCAATACGATTGCGCATCCCTTCACCGACTACCATTATAATTCCGTAGCTGGGAAGCCATTTGAGCGTATCAGGTTTAATTTCCGATGCAATATCTGCCAGCATACCATCTATTTTTTCTTGAGTTAAAAGTGTTTTGTCAAAAATGATTGTCAAGTCGTCAATACCTGATGGCATGTGTTCATAGGATATTTGATGACGCTTTAAGATTTCAAGAATTCTGAGTGTGAAGCCGACCTCTTTGTTTAATAAATAACGATGGAGATATAGTGCCGCAAAACGATTCGAGTTAGCAATGCCAGTCACCGGACGGGATTGCTGAACTTCAGTTGGAGGGACAATAAATGTCCCTGGGGCCTCAGGATCATTGGTATTTTTGATATTAATACGTATGCCACCTTGAATAGCTGGAATAATTGCTTCATCATGAAATACGGCAAACCCAGCATAAGACAATTCACGCATTTCATCATAAGTCATTTGCTCAATCGCAGCTGGTTTGTCAATAATATTCGGGTTAACAGCGTAGATTGCACTGACATCAGTGAAGTTTTCGTATAAGTCAGCTCGTAGACCACGTGCCATAATCGCGCCGGTAATATCTGATCCGCCTCGAGAAAAGGTTGCCATATCACCACTTTTAGTATAGCCAAAGAATCCTGGTACAATGAGGCGTTCTGATGTTGATAAATCAAGTTCAGCGATGGTATCGTATGATTTCGTGTCAAAAGTTGCTTGGCGCGCGTTATCATCGACCAATAAACCTATTTCTTTTGGATCAATAAATCTTGCTGAAACACCCAAGTGAGTAAAAACCTTGGCTACTAATTGCGCATTCAGATACTCACCATGAGCGGCGAATGCGGCGTATAAGTAATCAAAAGAGCGGTAATGTTTGGTTGACAAGTGATCAATTTGTTCATCTAAATCAGCTAAGTCGTAGTCTGGTAAATCAAAATAGTTGCCGATTGCGTGATAACGATGTTTGATAGCGTCAATGATGTCGGTCGCGTCTGTATCTTCAATTGTTGCTCTGGCGTAACTGAGAAGCAAGTCAGTTACTTTAGTGTCATCTTTAAAACGTTTTCCAGGTGCTGACACAACCACAACTTTACGTTCTGAATCATCTCGGATAATATCAAAAACTCTTTTTAGTTGTTGACCGTCAGCCAAAGATGAACCGCCGAATTTTGTAACTTTCATAATGGTATCGCGCGCTAATTGACACGCGTCCTCCTAATCGTTTGTTTGAACTGTAGCACCGGTTAAATCGGTATGTAAATGATAGGTTTTTCCAGGTAATTGGGCCAAATTAATCGCTGTCATTAAGCGTTGGGCTTCCGTTTCATCAACAACAGAAATGATAGTTGGACCAGCACCCGACAAATAAGTACCAATAATGTTTTGCTGGTGTGCAATACGACGAATGATTGTCAGTTCTGGGGCAAGATGTGCTCGTGCCTCTTCATGAAATTGATCCTGTTCAATTAGGTGCCGTGCAGTATCGATATTATTGCCAGCTAAAGCCGCTACAAGCGTATTGCTAATTGCGCTGGCAGCAACAGCTTGTTTGAAAGGTAAGTCTTTTGGTAAGGCGGCGCGTGCTTTTTCCGTCAAGAGCTGATAATCTGGTATAAAAGTAACAAAGCTTAATGACCTTGGAAAATGTAATGGCGTGTGAAAGACAGTTGTCCCATCATAATAAGCAGCGACTGCACCACCAAATATAGCCGGTGCAACGTTGTCAGGGTGTCCTTCTAGCTTAGTGGCAATTTGAAGTAAATCTTCTTTAGTGTATTGCTTATTGTCTAAGATATTAACCATTGATAAAGCAGCAATCAAAGCTGATGAGGAAGAACCAAGACCACGAGCTAGTGGAATATCTGATTTTACAACTAAGCGATGTGGTTTCAACGAAGGTGCAATACGCAATGCCGTCGAGACAATAAAATTATTTTGATCAGAGGGCATGCTGTCGCCGTAATCATGAAAAACTTTCCAACTGTCTGTTGGTTCGTGAATTTCAAGTGTTAAATATAGACTTAGAGCCAAGCCCAAAGAATCAAATCCCGGACCAATGTTGGCACTAGTGGCTGGCACTTTTATTGTAATCATGAGAAAATTTTGTACTCCGAGACTAGATTGATACCATCTGCGTTGCGGATAGTCGTTTTAATGACATTTAGTTGTGCGTCTGAGGCAGGATATGTGAGTGCAACAAGACGTGCATAGCCATTTTTAGCAGGTGTTTGCTTTAAATCGGTGAAACTAATTTTGGCTGAGGTAAACATACCTGTCACAGAATACATTGCACCAGGTGTATCAGCGACATCAACGACTACAAATCGACGTGCCACACGTTGGGACGGTTTGGCTAAATCAAGATTTTGATTAAATGTGTTAAATGGCTTACCTGGTGTGTAATTCGTGGCAACATTTGTCAGATCACTTAAAACTGAGTTAGCAGTTGGCATTTCACCCGCACCGGGACCATAAAGCATGACTTCACCCACAGACTCACCATTAACCAAAACAGCATTGTTTTCATTATGAACTGTCGCTAGCGGATGATCAAAAGGTACTAAGTGAGGCGCGACTTCAATACTAATAGCGTTATTTGAATCTCCAACGCGTTGCGCAACCCCAAGCAATTTGATGCCATAACCAAAACTTTGGGCATCTTCAATATCTAAATCCGTTAAGTTCGTGATCCCACTGATGCTAACATCTCCCAAGACGGGTTGTACGCCGAAAGCAAAATTTGAAAGAATAATGAGCTTATAGGCGGCGTCGAAACCAGCGACGTCATTAGTAGGATCAGCTTCAGCAAAGCCTTTTTCTTGTGCCAAAGCCAAAGCATTCTCGTATGTCAAACCATTTGATGCCATTTGTGTCAAAATAAAATTACTTGTACCATTAATAATACCAGCTACACGAGTAATTTCATCGGCAGTAAAACTAGTTGCAAGTGTTCGCAAAATTGGAATACCGCCGGCTACGGCAGCCTCATAATAGAGGTCTACGCCATTTTCATTAGCTAAATTAGCGAGCTCTTGACCATGACTAGCAATAAGGTCTTTGTTAGCAGTCACGACGTGCTTTTTCGCGGTGATTGCTTGCTTGATAATATCGTAGGATTCACTAATACCGCCCATGACTTCCACAACAATCTGAATATCTGGATTATTTAAAATGTCGGATGGTTGGTCAGTAATTGGAAAATCTTGGACAAAACCCGTTCGCTGCTTATTTAAATTATGCACAACGGCATGACGCACCACCAAATTAGCGCCAGTACGTTCGGTAATTTGGTGTGCATTTTGTTGTAAAATTTTAACGACACCTGTGCCGACTGTGCCAAGTCCAAAAAGACCAATTCCAAGTTCCATATTTTTTCCCTTTTATATTTAATGTCTTATAATTTTATCATTTTTAAAGCAACAAATAAATAGATTTGTTATAATAAATTAAAATAACAGTAAAGGAACTTAATTAAATGCAGTATATATCGACGCGCGGGGGAGCACCGGCAGTTTCTGCTAGTCAGGCTATATTGAATGGTATTGCGCCAGATGGCGGCCTTTATGTACCAGAATCGTGGCCCGAAATATCAGTAGATTGGGACACACTTAGCCATCAAACGTATACGGAAATTGCGACGCAAATTTTCGACGCATTTTTTGATGATTTTAGCGTATCAGAAATAGATCATATCATCTGTAAAGCCTATGGTCGTCAGTGGGATAATGAGAAAATTATCACTTTACATCAGGAAAATAATCTGCATTATATTGAATTGTTCCATGGTCCAACATTAGCTTTTAAAGATGTTGCACTTCAAGCGTTACCACATTTGCTAACAACTGCCGCCAAAAAGCAGGCCATTAGTGATAAAGTGGTCATTTTGACCGCAACTTCTGGGGATACTGGGACAGCGGCTATGAGTGGCTTTGCGGATGTACCAAATACAGAAATTGTGGTGTTTTATCCAGAAGTTGGTGTCAGTGATATCCAACGTCAACAAATGGTAAGTGAAACGGGTAAAAATGCCCACGTTACAGCAATCACTGGCAATTTTGACGATGCTCAAAAAGCAGTTAAGACCCTTTTGAGCAATCAAAAACTCGTTCAAGAATTAGCTGACCATCACATGCGTTTTTCGTCGGCAAATTCAATTAACATTGGTCGATTAGTGCCACAAATTGTTTATTATTTTTATAGTTACGCTCAACTAATTCGACAAAATGATATCAATGCTGGGGATAAAATTAACATTGTTGTACCAACCGGTAATTTTGGTAATGTTTTGGCGGCTTACTATGCTAGTCAAATAGGGTTACCTGTCAATGATTTTGTGGTTGCTTCAAATGAAAACAACGTTTTAACAGATTTTTTTAATACTGGTGTTTATGATAGTAAGCGGCCATTTAAAGTCACAAATGCGCCAGCAATGGACATTCTGGTATCGAGCAATTTAGAGCGAGTGTTATACTTTGCAAGTGATCGTGATGCTTCAGAAGTTCAATCATATATGACGGCATTAGCTGATGAAGGGCAATACAAATTGTCTGAACGAACGCGCCGCAATTTGAAACAGTTTAAATCGTGTTTTGCAACACAAAAGCAAGTGAGCGACACTATCTTGTCGGTATTTGATCAAACCAATTATTTAATTGATCCTCATACTGCTGTCGGACGCTATGCCTATCAGTTAGTCAGTGATCAAAACATCCCCACCTTATTAGCCGCCACTGCGAGCCCATATAAATTTCCACAAACTATTTTATCAGCGCTTGGTGATGAGCCAATTGAAGGTGCTGAAGCATTGACACGTTTGTCAAGTAAGACCAATACAGACATTCCAAGTCAGGTGCTAACTTTATTTGATAAACCAATCTTGCATCAAAAAGTAATTACGCCAAATGATATTTTAAAATCATTAAAAACCGAACTCTTTGATAAATAAAGCACAATATTTCGGTAAAATGTACGATATTAGGTCAAAATAATAAACATTTACGTGTATAATATAGTTATATTAAATGCAAGGAGAACGAAATGTCATATCGTGAATTAGATTCTGAAGTGTGGAGCGCTATTCAACAAGAAGGTGCCCGTCAAAACCGCACAATTGAGTTAATTGCTTCCGAAAATTTTGCTTCAAAAGCTGTTCGTGCCGCACAAGGCTCTGTGTTAACGAACAAATATGCTGAAGGTTATCCTTACAAACGTTATTATGGCGGCACAGAGTATGTTGACGTCGTTGAACAACTTGCTATTGATCGTCTTAAGGCATTGTTTGGTGCCGAATATGCAAACGTACAACCTCATTCGGGATCTCAAGCTAACGCTGCTGCCTATATGGCATTCTTGAAGCCAGGCGATAAAATCCTTGGCATGGATTTGGATGCCGGTGGTCATTTAACACACGGCGCCAAAGTTAGTTTTTCTGGTAAAATGTATCAGTCTTATACTTACGGTCTTGATTCTGAAACTGAGCGACTAGACTATGAGGCAATTGCACAGCAAGCACGTGAAGTAAAGCCACAAATGATTGTTGCTGGTGCTTCTGCGTATTCACGTATTATTGATTTTCAGAAGTTCCGTGATATTGCCGATGAAGTCGGAGCATATTTGATGGTTGATATGGCACATATCGCAGGACTCGTGGCAGCAGGATTGCATCCTAATCCGGTCGGCGTTGCTGATGTAGTTACTTCAACCACACACAAGACGCTACGTGGACCACGCGGTGGTGTTATTTTGTCACAGGAAAAGTATGCAAAGCAAATTAATTCGGCTATTTTTCCCGGATCACAGGGCGGCCCGTTGGAACATGTTATTGCAGGTAAGGCGATTGCATTTGGTGAAGCCTTGCGACCAGAATTTAAAGCGTATGCAAAACAAGTGATCCTTAACGCGCAGGCAATGACTGAAGTATTCAATGATACAACCGATATCCGTGTTGTTACAGGTGGCACAGATAATCACTTGTTTAACTTGGATTTGACGCAAACTGGTTTAAACGGTAAGCAAACGCAAGAACTACTTGATTCAGTATCGATTACAACAAATAAAGAAGCCTTACCGAATGAACAGCTCAGTCCTTTTGTGACCTCAGGCATTCGTATTGGCACTCCGGCAATTACAACGCGTGGGTTCAGTGAAGATGACGCACGTCAAGTCGCTCAATTGATTGTAACAGCTATTCATCACCATGATGATGAGAAAGTGTTAAAGCAAGTGAAACGTGACGCAGAAGTCTTGGCAATGTCTCATTTGTTTGAATAAAATGAAAGCTGGCTCAGCCAGCTTTTTTGGTGAAATCATGATCAATAAAAACGAACAACGGCAACTGCAAAAAGAAGCATTAAAAACATTATCAATACATCAAAAAAAGATGGAATCAAACCAACTCTACCAGCTTCTTTTCGAGACAGCTGCTTGGCAGGAGGCAGGAACGATTGCTGTGACATTGAGTATGCCATTAGAACTGGATACAGCGCCAATTATTGAAGCCGCTTGGTCAGCAAACAAAAAAACTGTTGTTCCTAAAATTGTTCACCATCAAATGATATTTGTACCATTTGATGATGCTTCTAATTTACAAACAGGTCAATTGTCAATTAGAGAACCTGTTACTGATAGTGCTGTGCCAGAAAATAAGATTGATTTAGTAATTGTTCCGGGGTTGGCATTTACAAAAAATGGCGCACGTCTTGGATTCGGGGCGGGATACTATGATCGTTTTTTGGAAAATTATACCGGCAAAACGGTTGCGTTAGCGTTAAGTCGTCAGGTTAAAAATGCTTTACCTATTGAATCTCACGATCAGCGAATTCAAGAAGTGCTAACAATTCAAGAGACAAAAGATTAAAGATATATTTTTTTATTGACAAATCAAGTTTCAATGCGTATAGTTAACATAAGTAGTTAACAAAAGTAACTACTTATGTTAACTACTTGGGGGTGATGTAATGGAACAAATTAGTCAATTGTTTTCAAAACTTTATGACAAAGTGGCTATTAATTATCAAAATAGTCCGACAAGAAGTCAACTTTTTCCGGAATTGTCGGCTAATGATGAATATTATTTAGATATTCTGTATAGTCAATCGGAAACAACAGCAACTCAGTTTGCGGATCAAGCGGGTATTTCCAAGCCTGCTGCAACACGTATTGTCAAACGCTTTGTGCAAGCCGGTTACTTAGTTAAAAAACCGTCTCAACATGATAAACGGGTAATGTACCTGACGCTAAGTCCGGAAATGTTGCGACATTGCCAGCAGAATTATCGACTTTTTGATCAGGTATTTTTAGACGCAATATCAATTTTGAATGAGTCAGAACAACATCAGTTACAGCAGCTGATGCAGAAAGTTGATCAAAATTTGTAAAGGAAAATCAAATGAATCAAAAACGAATTGAACAGCGTGGATTGTGGCTGGGCATTCTAATTAATACTATAATGGCGGTGTCGGGGATTACGGTTTTTTTAATTACTGATATTGAGGCATTGTTTGTAGACGCTTACTTTACTGTCATCACACTGGTTTCAGGTATGGTATCAATTATTATTTCAAAAGTGAGTAGCAAGAAGAGTCAACGATTTCCAGATGGTTTATTTGTTTTAGAACCGATATTTTCTTTATGTCAGTCATTATTGACAATTGTTTTGTTATCTTTGTCAGTTGTAACTGTTAGTGTCAAGGCCTATCTTTATTTTGCCTTTGGGGAAGGACAAATGATGAATGTGGGCCCAGTGTTACCATACGAAATGGTAATGGTGTGTTTATCGTTTATGTTATCATGGTTTTATTCGCGACAAAATAAGAAGATCAACAATAGCAGTACCCTGCTATTGACTGAAACAAAAGGCACTTTAATTGATGGTATTATGTCTTCAGGTATTGGCGTGGCAGCGTTGTTAATTTTCTTAATTCCAGTTCATTCACCATTACATTTTTTGTTGTATACTGGCGATTTTTTTGTCACAATAACGTTAATTGCCTTTACTATCAAAATGACTTTTCAAAGATTTTTGATATGTTTTAACCAATTTTATATAAACGCTGATTTAATGGATTAAATGTTGATATAACAATGTTTTAATGGGTTTTCTATTTACTAACAATAACTATTAAATACTACTATTTTCTATATCATTTGTACACTTTTTGTACACTTTACAGTGCGTTTAAAAGGAATATTGTTTTATCTTCCTCTTGGTCGCGTAGTGACTTTAGCAAGTGAGAATATACTTGTTGAGTGATAGAAACATCAGCATGTCCTAAACGTTCTGATACATATTGAATCGCAATACCTCGTGAAGTTAAGTATGAAGCATGTGAGTGTCGTAATGCGTGAAAGGTTACATTTTTGATTCCTAATTCCTTGGTTGCAGAATGTATATACCAAGTAACTCTTTGAGCGTTGGATTTCACCATATAATCGTCATCTACTGTTTCGATTAATTTTAAAGTATCTAAGAGGGTGTCGTCGATTTTTATTTTTCGAATACTATTTTTAGTTTGCGGCTTTCTTTCGTTTCCGTACATATCAATGGTTTTCGTTACTGATAATTCTTTATGTTGGTAGTCTATATCAGATTGTCGCAGTGCCGCTACTTCTCCAAATCGTAAACCGGTGTGAATAGAGATTATCATGGCCAAGAAAGCATCGTTTTCTAAATACCGATCATAAGCATAGCTTTCAAACTTTTTCATTTCGTCTAATTCTAAAAACTTCATATTGCTATCTTTACCATCTAAGCCAACAGTTTTTACTCTGATAGTAGGGTCTCGTTTTATCATACCTTCTGCATATGCTCTTATACTAAAAAAATGGACTATTTTTATTCAGTCCGTAAAATGAAA